>CAUQEF010000009.1:0-96159 GCA_963517315.1 uncultured Prevotellaceae bacterium | reverse complement strand
CCGACCCTCTGCTTGTAAGGCAGACGCTCTGAACCAGCTGAGCTAAGCGCCCGATATTTTCAGAAGAAGCACAATCAAAGAACTTGGGAGTGGGCGCTGAGGGATTCGAACCCCCGACCCTCTGCTTGTAAGGCAGACGCTCTGAACCAGCTGAGCTAAGCGCCCTTGTTCTTAATTGCGATGCAAAGATACAAACTTCCCTTGTTTCTTCCAAATGTTGAGGCGTTTTTTTGAGAACAAGGCTTGTTTTTTTTCATAGTAGGCTTGTTTTTCGGACTTTCGGGCACAAAAAAACTCGTTGAGGGGGTGTTTTCCCCTCAACGAGCGTTCAATCATTGATGGCACCGCAAGCGGGACAGCGCCCCTTGGCGTGCAGGGCTTCTCCGCAGCGCGCACAACGGTAAGGTGCGGAGGTGAAACGAAAATGCCGGCGCAGGGCAAAAATCCAATAGGCCAACAGTAGCGGATAGCCGACGTAGATGTGCACACTCAACGAGAAAAAGAGATAGAGCACCATGCACACGCCGGCCAAGACTGACAAATAGGCGACATCGTCCACGACACCGGGCAATTTGCGCACATCATCTACGGCGGCAATCCCCACGACGGCCATCGCCCAGAGGCTGAACAGAAACAGACGCAACGGCCAAGCGATCGGCGCAAAGGGGTTGAGCGTGGGATGGAAGTAAAACTCCTGCCACATCTCGGGAGCAAACTGCTGCAAAGCGCCATAGAGCACGGCCGAGCTGCTGACCACCAAGCAGAGCAAGGTGGGATAGAAGCTCTTGATGTCGTTGTAGTGTACCATTTGCAGGCGGCCGCGACGAAGATTTTGGACAACGAGAAACAGCAATGCCAAGCCGACAAACGCGAGCACGACCCATGTGCGCCCCAGGGAGAAAGCATGGATGAAGCGGGTGACGAACTGGTCGGGCACGACGTGGGGCAACAAATCGCGCTCACGCACCCACCCCATCGTCTCCGCATCGCGTGCTACCATGACCCACGTGCTGTCGATGCTGTCGGCGGGAACGGTGGCGACATTGGCTACCACGATGGCATCAGATGGGCCGAGGTGCACGGAGTCGGCACCGTAAGCTCCGATCACTCCCGAAGGATCGGAAGGCGAGAGGCCAATGGAATCGAGCGTGAGGAAATTGTAGTTTTTCCAATAGTGGTGCGTCCGCGCAAACACCACGGAATCAAGTTCGTCGCTCTCGCCAAAAGTGATCATCTGCGGACGGGTGTCGCGACAGCCCACCATCAGCAACAGACAGCCGAGCAAAAGGAGTATGGGGGTGAGAGATTTCATAACAACAACTTAACTATCGTTCCGTTCCGACGCTCATTTCGCAACGCACGCAATCGAAGGTGAGCGGAAACTCACGCCCATCGGGCAAACGCAGCGCCAAAGGTTCGCGCCAAGTCGGCTCGTGTCCGGTTTCGCGCGGGCACTGTCCGTGGGTGAAACGAAGACAGTGTTTGCACGTCATGAGTTGTGCGCCGGCCGTGGGTGTGATTTCGTAGGCGGGCGCCACTTCGGTAGCGCCATGTTCGAGCAGAAATTCGCGCGCCAAGTGGTTGGACACGTTGGCTGTGTAGTCTAAAGTCAAACCACGGAGGGAGAAATCGTCGGACAACGGACGCCGCACATCGCGCTGATGAGCGGCTCGTGCTGCTTCGATCAATTTCTCCGTTAGTTCACGGCGCCAAGCGGTCAAAAGCGAAGCCGGGATGAAGCGCTCACCATGGGTGTTCACCTCCACTCGGTCGACCTCAAAGGGAGTGCCGCCGAATTTGCTCAACTGGCGGCGGATGTTTTCGCCCTGCGGAGTGTTGGCTTCCATCAACTCGGCCGCAAAATCCAAGCTGCACACTACTCCACTCTCTGTCGTGGCCGAAAGGGTGTAACCTTCGGCGGGGCGTTCACTCAACGTCACTTCAATGTGCAGCAAACGCTCGCTCGGGGTGCGGTGGAGGGCTTTCTCGAACACGCGATCCTCATTGCGAAACAGCTCGGTGCCGGGGCGCAAGGAATCGGGCATGCGCAACGGGAAGAGTTCACGGCCTTCGACGCGGTTGACGCGAAAGCCTTGTAACGTGCCTTGCGCATCGAAATAACAAAGGCCGTCGCCGTTGGCAAATTCGACCGTGCCGTCGACGGTGAACGAGCGTTTGCCCACGCGATGCACGCTGCCCACCGGCGCTCCGATGGCCTTGGGGGTGCGCATCGAGACGACTCCGGGGCTGCGCCCGCGAAGGAAATAGTCGGTGAATCCACGATTGAACGACTTCTCCACTTGGGGAGTGAACCCTATTTTCGACGTGCCGAACGACGAACGCCGGAACTCGTCGGGACGGCGCTCAATGATGGCGTCGATTTGTTGACGATAGTGCGCTGTGACATTGCGCACATAGTTGATATCTTTCAAACGTCCTTCGATTTTGAAGCTGCTCACGCCCGCATCGAGCATGTCTTCGATGCTCTCAGTGCGGTTCATGTCGCGCATGGACAGCTGATGTCCGGTAGAAAGCACTTTGCCGTTGGCGTCGATCAAGTCGAAATTCAACCGACAGAACTGGGCACAGCAACCGCGGTTGGCCGATCGGCCGAAACAATGCTGGGATACATAGCAACGGCCGCTGTAGCTCACGCACAATGCGCCGTGCACAAAGCCCTCAATGGGAACGGACACGGCGGAGGCGATGGCACGCAACTGACGCAGGGAGAGTTCGCGCGCAACGACGATCTGCGAATAGCCGGCTCGCTCCAAGAACTGGGCTTTCTCGGGCGTACAGGTGTCCATCTGCGTGGAAGCATGAAGTGCAATCGGGGGGAGGTTCATCTTGAGCAAGGCCAAATCTTGCGTGATGAGGGCATCGACACCGGCTTCGTAGAGTTGACCGACCATCTTTTCGGCTTCGCTCAGTTCATCGTCGTAGAGAATGGTGTTGAGCGTGACGTAGACGCGGGCGCCATACAGATGGGCAAAATCACAAATGTTGCGGATGTCTTCGACAGAGTTGCCGGCAGCGGCACGCGCCCCGAAGGAGGGGCCTCCTATATATATGGCGTCCGCGCCGCAACGAATGGCTTCGAAAGCGGTTTCCGCATTTTTGGCGGGACAAAGCAGTTCTATGGATCTCATTGGAGAGTTTTCTTCGCTTGTTTGATGAGGTTGTATGCGCGATAAATGCCAAGCTCACCTGCTCGGCTCAGATCGGGAAGTGCATCGGCCGGACGCCCGTCGAGCAAGGCTGCCACACCGCGATTGTAATAGGCCTCTGCCATGCGATCGTCGAGGGTCAAGGCCTTTGAAAAGGCTTCGCGCGCTTCTTCCAAACGGCCTTGCGTGCCCAGCACACAACCTTTGTTATAATATAAATAAGCCGCATTCGGCTGTAATTTCGTGGCTTTTTCGAGCAATGTCAAAGCCTCGTCGGCCTGCTCATTGGGCAATGTCGCAGCTTCTTGTGCCAACAGCAAAGCACGCTGCACTGCAGAATTGGATTGCAGCCACTTTCGCAATCGATCGACGGCTATCGCTTCGCCTGGATCGGCACTCATCTCGGCATTGTTTTCCTTCAACGTGCCGGACACCGAAAGATAAAGCACAGAACGGTGGTCTGCGACGGTATCTGCGGCCGCAATTGCCCGAAACGGCAGGAGGAAGACGCGTTCGACTCGGCGATTCTGCACCTTTCCGGAATAGGCGGTGAGGAAGGTTCGCGCGGTGTCTACTTCTTCTGCGATCAGTTGATCATACTGCTCCAATGCGTGTTCGGAACGCCTGCGGACTTTTTTCACCGATCGGCGAGTCTTACTGAAAAAGAGATCGAGGTAAGCGCGTTGCACACGACTTTCGTCGGACAAGGCGCCGCGCACATCACCTAAACGTCGACGACACTTGGCGCGCGCCGCATAGCCGGCCGTAAAATGGGGATAGGCGCGCAACAGGAGGGAATAATCTGAGACCGCGCCGGCATACTGCCCTACTCGCTCACGCAATATGGCTCGATTGTAGCGCGCCAGCGTGTTGTGGGGTTCTTTTTTCAAGACAAAATCGAAATCGCCGATCGCGCGGTTGTCATCGCCTATAAATGAACGCAGGAGCCCACGATTATAATGCGCCACAAAGTGCTCGGGGATGAGACTAATCACGCGGTCGTAATCAGAAAGTGCCTGAGAATAGCGGTTTAACGCATGCCGTGCCTGCGCTCGCGCCATATAGGTGTCGGCGTAATTGACATTATTGCGCACCGCTTGCGTCAAAAAGGAATCGGCCAAGGCATATTTCTCCTTTTGCAACGCATAACGCCCTTTGAAATCCCAAGCTTCCGCCTCGTTCGGCCGAATGACTAAAGCGGAATCCATCCAATTCAGTGCAGAAACCGTATCTCGAAGCAACAATTTGATCTGCGCCTTCATCAGATAAGCGCGGACGTAGGTTGGC
Organism: uncultured Prevotellaceae bacterium; assembly: GCA_963517315.1. Lineage (GTDB taxonomy): Bacteria > Bacteroidota > Bacteroidia > Bacteroidales > Bacteroidaceae > Alloprevotella. The sequence continues at coordinate 91,705 of CAUQEF010000009.1, read as the reverse complement.
CATTGCCGAATGAAGCCTTCGGTGAGCGAATCGGCCAAAGGATATTGCTTTTGCTCCAAACGACAGACGGCGATATTGAACTGTGCCGTCTGGTCGCCGGGACTTTCACTCAACACTTTCCCGTAATCTGTCACAGCCTCTTCATATTGCTTGGCATGTATCCGACAAATAGCACGCAGGGCGTAGTATTCCGAACGAAAGGGGTTGAGACGAATTGCCTCGTTCAGATCAGTAGCGGCACTCGCGTAATCTTCAAGAGAAGATTTCGCTGCGGCACGCAAATAATAGGCTTCGGCTGTGTAAGGGCGCGCCTCGACGGCTCGGTTGAAGAGAGAAATGGCGGTGATGTAATCACCGTATGACAGCGCCACTCGCCCCATGTCCAACACATGCTCTACATGGGTTTGCGCTCTGCCCCCAAAAAAGGACAGAGCGCAGAACATGAGCACACAGACACGCAAACCGTGTCTGCGAAGTGAAGAAAAAAGAGAACGAAAGACGTCTGTCATTCCGCAAGTTTTACTTTGTTTTTACCTTGTAACGGCAACTAAATTTACCACTCAGGAGGTTCGAGAGTTTTTTCTTGATGAGTTGACGGCGCAAGGGGGAAATGCTGTCGATAAAGAGCTTGCCGTCAAGATGATCGATTTCATGTTGCAATACGCGCGCCAAGAAACCATCTACCCATTCGTCGTGCGGCGTGAAATCTGGATCCATCCACTGCACACGCACGCGTTTCGGGCGACGGACGGGCTCGTTGATGCCGGGGATGGATAAGCATCCTTCTTCCATGCTGACGGTTTCGTCATCAGTCTCGACGATACGCGCATTCAAATAAGCGCGCTTGAAACCGGCATATTCTGGATAATCCTCCGAAAGCACATCGAGACCAACAACCAGTAGACGAATGGATAAGCCCACTTGGGGAGCGGCCAAACCGACTCCGTCGCTTTTCTCCATCGTTTCGAACATATTCTCGATCAACGTGGGTAATTCGGGATAATCGGGGGTAATATCTTGTGCCACTTCACGCAGCACGGGTTGTCCGTAAATGTAAATAGGTAAGAACATGAGAGTTGTGTTGAGAAAGGATACATACGCGAACTCTTTTGTGATGAAAGACAACACTTTGTCATTCAACACGAGCGGCGATGCTCCATGTAGTTTTGTAATATGATCGTTGCGGAGATTTCATCGACCAGCGCTTTGTCTTGACGGCGCTTACGTCCCAAACCTCCGTCGATCATGGCACGATGAGCAAGCACTGAGGTAAAACGCTCATCGTAGAATTCGATGGGAATGTCCGGTAACATCTTTGCCAACTTTGTCGCAAAGGTCTTCACGCGAGGTAAATTTTCCGAAGGTTGTCCATTGGGTTGCGTCGGTAGTCCGATGACAAAACGCTCAACGGGTTCCTTCTCTACATACGATTTGAGAAAGGAAAGAAGTTCTCCGCTTTCGACGGTTGTTAATCCATTTGCAATGATCTGCGCGGGGTCTGTTACCGCCAATCCGGTGCGTTTTTTCCCGTAATCGATGGCCAATATTCGCATTATTTGTTCACCAGTAATTTAAGCGTGCAACAGCACACCCGCTAATTGCGGTTGTGCTGTTGCAATAAGCTGATTTCGGTAAATTAGTAACCGTAACGGTAGCCGTATCGGTAACCGTACTTGCGATAACCGTATCCGCTTCCACTTTCCGTACCATTGAGCACCATGTACATATTGGGATAGCGCTGACTGCGATAGGCTTGCTCGACATCGGGCAACATGGAACGCTCCAACAGATATGCACGAATAACGTAAAGCGAGATATCTGCAAAAGGTGCGATAATCGATGAGTCTGCCACAATATCCACCGGAGGACAATCAATAAAGACATAGTCGTAGTCCTTACGAAGCTGCTCAATAGCCTCTCCTAAACGATTGTCATAAAGCAACTCAGTCGGGTTAGGCGGAAGCATACCCACAGGAATGACATCAAGGTCCGTGTCATTATAACGATAGATGATCTCGCTCAGTTCGCACTGACCATTGAGGTAACTCGATATACCAACTTGCGGTTTGTGCACATATTTCGACGTCGCAGCCTTGCGCATATCAAGGTCGATTACTACTACGCGCTTCTTCTTAATTACAAGACTCATCGCCAAATTCATCGTCAAGAAAGTCTTACCGGAAGCGGGGGTAGCCGAAATCACCATTGTAACGACACCATGACCATGCTTTTTGGCACAGAACTCAAAGTTGGCACGCAACACTCGGAAAGCTTCGTTAATGTTATTGCTACTTTGAGGCTTAACAACCACGTCTTTGCGCTTAACATCCACGTGCGAACCTTGAAATCCCATTTTTTTCAACAAACGACGCCACCATGACACCGGTTGCAAATCGTCGTAAGGAATTTCTCCAATATAAGGAACACTGAGTTTCTCCAAGTCTTTACGTCCGCGCACCCGGGTATTGGCAAGCATGGAAAGGTACATAATGACAAGGGGGATTGCAAAACCTACTGCAACCGCGATGAGCAATATATTGCGACGCTTCGGTGAAACAGGCTTGTTAGACCCCATGGGTGGGGTAATAACGCGATTGTTGTAGGCAGTGAAAACCATTGAAAGCTCATTCTCTTCTCGCTTTTGCAGCAAAAAGATATAGAGAGATTCTTTCACTTTCTGCTCGCGACCAATCGAAGTTAGATACGAGGTTTGCGTCGGAGCTTGAGCCATCTTAGAGTTAAGCATGCCATCTTGCGCTTGTACATCACGCAACTGCGCACGAAGTGTCATGACAAGGTTGTCTATGGTGGCAACAATCGCTTGACGTCGCTCTGCAATCCGGGCATCTATTTCAGTGACTGCCGGATTGTCTGTCGAGGAGTTCTTTACCAAACGATTGCGCTGCAAGATCGTAGCGTTATAATCGTTTACCATGGCTTCGAACGAGACAGAACGAATACCAGAATTAGCCGGAAGGAGTTCCAACTTCTGGCTATTAGCAGCAATTTTTCGCATTATATCAGCCATATAAAGCTGATTACGTAAATCAAGGATGCGATCACTGTTCGCTTCTGTTTTCTGAATATAAACTTGAGAAGCATTCGGAGCATCCGAAATCAAGTTGTTGCTCTTATAAGTAGAAATACTGCGATCAACATTCCCTAACTCTGTCTCAATTACACGGAGACGCTCATTAATGAACTTCGAAGTATTCGTAGCAACTTTATTTTTATCCTCGAGCCAAGCATCATTATAAGCGTCAAGTAGTGTACGAAGCACATCTTCTGCACGCTCAGTAGAATAATCGGAAATCGCCAATTGCAACATTGTCGACTCCTTATCCTTTTGACTAACTTGAACCCGGGAGTAAGCATTTAACGCGTCATAAATTGTAGACCGAAATACTTGAACAGGGAGATTCTTAGTAGCACTAAAATTCTGGGTAGGCGTCACTTTTATTTGGCCGACCGGCGTATTTACGATTTGATTAAATCGACCTTTTACAACATACTCCTTTTGCTTATCCCCAATGCGCGTGGAAGCAAACCCTGTAAGTTCATAAGTTCCATCGTCTTTATAATTCACCAGCACTTTGGCCGCTTCGTTATCCTTTAGGGACAAAAAATGAACTTGAATAGGGAGCGTCGATCCATATAGCGTTTTGTCATGAAAAAAACCGGGAGTGCTATAGTTCATTTCAAGATGTAAACGCTTCACGACATCAAGAATCAAAGACGGCGACTTGAAGGCTATCAACTCATTGGCCACCTTTGAACTCTGCACAATACCAATCTGCTGCAACTGCTGATCTAGTGAAGCCGCCCGAGAATTTCCATTATCTTTAATCATAATGGTCATTGCCCGTACATAAACAGGAGTTGTACGGCGAATCTGCACATAACCAATAATCAAGCAGACAACAACAGATAGGAGAAACCAATACCATTTATAAAGGCATCGATAAAATAGCTCCATATAATCTAAGCCTACGCTCTTTTCGAGTTCAGCAGTGGAGTTCTTTTGGAGTTCTGACATATCGATTTTTATTTCTTGAGAAGATTACTGATGAGAACTGCAACTGACACCATCACAGAAGTGATAGAAAGATAGGTCGAAGGACTTTGCCACACATTATCTACGGGTGTACTTTGGCGTTGACGTTTCTCATTGGGACGCACATAAATCACATCATCTTGTTTGAGTTGATATGCAGGCGACGCATATACGTTCTGCGCTTGAGTGAGATCAACTCGATAAGCCCGACGCTTATTCCCCTCTTTTCGCATGACCAGCACATTATTACGTTCACCGGTAATAGTCAAATCACCGCTATACGCAATTGCCTCTAGTAAAGTCATATTATCTTTTGCGATAGGAACACGCCCGGGTTTATTAACCTCACCCAGCACATTCACAAAATGATTGAGCACCTCAACAGTTACTACGGCATCATTCAGTAGCTTCCGATTCTTGAGTGTAGTTTGGAGCTGTGCTTCAAGCTCTTCTCGTGTCAAACCAGCCACACGAACTTTACCGAGAACAGGAAAGTCAATATTACCTTTTGCGTCTACATAGAACGGTGACGTAGTCTGTGCGTTACCATTCACATTACCACCCACCGCACCAATTCTTGAAGATTGCAATGGTAGATTATATTGTGCGGCAACTTCGGGTGTCAGCGCACTGCTGACCACGATATTCAATTTGTCGCCACTTTCGAGTCTGAGCAACTCTGCATCATTGGCAACCAATGTCTTTACCTCAGTGGTATCACTGAGATCCTGAAAATAAGGAACTTTCTGATAAGATCCGCACGCACTGAAGAGGAGTATTATAAAACCGGCCGCGTAGATCGATAGTGATTTCATGAGCGTTACTATAGTATGATACTAATGAATGAGCATAATTAATGGGGCAAAATTAATCATTCTTTCAAGACGGTCCAAGTATTATTCCTTTTTTCTTCGCATTCTACACCCAAAGCAAGTAGAACTATAGTTATGAATCGCAAACCTGAACTATTACTCCACTTGACTCTCTTCAAACAAATTGAGGCAAGCGGATGCCTCTGCAAAATTTGGAATTACTTTATCCGCCAAAGCCATAATTTCTTCTTCAGCGCAAGAGGTGGAGAGTCCAACAACATAGGCACCCGCACCGCGTCCGGACTTCAATCCATTAATACTATCCTCGAATACCACACATTCTGCAATCGATACGCCCATGGCGCGTGCAGCATTGAGATAACAATCTGGAGCCGGTTTGGAGCGTGTGATGTCATCGGCCGTAAACACTCGATCAAAAAGGAATTCGAATTCCGGCAACAACCGATACACGTTTTTCATTTTAGCTCGATTACTGCTGGTCACCACAGCTCGAGGTATTCCATTTTCGCGTAGCTTATTTAAGAATGTATAGGCGCCGCTCACATACGGATAGCTCATTGTTTGCTCAAATTCCTCAATCGCAATCCACACCTCCTGCTCGTGCTCTAGTAATACCTCATGAGAAGCCAAGATCTGCACAAGTGACATCCCTTTAATACGCGTCGCGAAATCCGGAACATCGCCACAATAACGCTCTCCGATATTTTTCCAGAACTCGGTGTATTGTGCTTCAGTATCAAGCACTACACCATCCAAATCAAATAATGCTACTTTTTTCTTTTCCATAAAGCCTTGGTTCATTGTTTTTTCTTTTCATAGCAATGGGGCAAAGAGGCATAAAAAAAAATTGATTGTCTCCCGACAACCAATCTTCTTTTAACCTTAAATCTAATACCATGAAAACAATGCAAAGGTACACCTACCGGACACAACTTGCAAGCCCGAAGCCAAAAAAACGACGAAATAAATCGCGCACCACAGAATTTGAAATATCAGCCTTACACAATTCACCAAGTGCGGAGCAAAACAAGGAGATTCTATCATAGTTTGGTCTGTCCACAGGCCACTCTATTCGACAAGAGAACTCCCATTCAACAAGAGTGAATATCTTTGGGTCATCCGACATTTGGAGTGATGTATCAACTAACAGATGTCCTTTTTCGAAAGTGCACCTATCAACCGGCCTCAGCCACACCCCAACGCGCACGCGTAGCGCGCGCGCGTCCGCTGTTTTTCGTTTTTTGCCTTCACCTCTTCACCATACGACTGTAAGCAGCTCGGAAACAGCAACTTGCGGGTGAAGGCTTCACCCTTATTTCCTTCACCGGTGAAGGCGAAAAAAGGGCATTTCCTTCACGCGCAAAACACACTGTATCAATAAATTGCGGGTGAAGGTGAAGGGTGAAGGCAGGAATTGCGAACTCGCTGAGTGCGCGATGCGCAGGGGCGTGTCCGTTCGCGCGTACGGATGTGCGAATGAGGAAACAGGGGGTGACACGGTGGGCGAAGGAACGGGCGTCTTTTCAAAAAAAAGCGGGGAGGAAGAAGAGAAAAGAAGAGGAGTTTCGTAAGAAAGTCCACAAGTTTTTATTCAATCTCTCCCTGTTTACAAAAATCGAAACATTTTTCTCACCAAACCTTCGATTATTCGAAACTAAATCTTTACTTTTGCGATTGATAAAACACAACTTTCCCTTCATCCCGCCGCATTGCGGCGTCCATATAGCGCAAAGTCGAGGAATATTTCCCGACCATCCGGCGCAAACGCTCTTTGACTTACTGAACCTTCACGACTTCATCATATCTCGACCTATCAGAACAGGCCAAAAGGCGCTGTCCCTCAACATGGGGGTAGCAATTTTTAGACGCTTCCCAAATCCTTCACTGCAAATGATCTTTGAAGTACTGAAAAGGAGACAGAATCATCTCTCATGAGCATCGAGAAATCTCCAAAAAACGATTTACCTCAACAAATATTGTAACCTACAAAGAACCCTACTTGAGAAGAAACAACACTCCTCGCAAATAGGCTTTTAAAAAGAATATCCCTCACGCCTTCTTTCGTTACAAGCGACCAAGAAATCGTAACTATAAACAAAAAAGGGAGAGCATACAACACCCCTACCCCATTAATAATCACTCGACAATCATCCATACCAAAATAACGCTTCGGCGAAGAGAAGATTACTCAAGACACGCACCGAAACAACTACAACAGTTCTCCGGTAAACCGTCGACGCACCGACGAAGTCGATGCCCCCCGATGTGCCGCCACTCCATCGGGACGAGCTAAATGCACCTGATGCGTACAATAGCGCAACACCGCCGGTCGGTGCGTGATAAAGATCAAGGTGCGGCCGGCACAATACTCTACCAAACGCTGCACGACTGCCTCTTCGGTCGACTCATCAAGGGCCGATGTACTCTCGTCAAACAACATAAATGGACAAGGGCGCAATAGTGCGCGAGCTATACAGATGCGCTGTGCCTGCCCTTCCGACAAACCACCGCCTTGTTCCGTACACAAGGTGTCAAGCCCTTGCGGTAAAGTCAAAACAAAATCGGCACCGGACACTTCCAACACCGTTCGCATCTGTTCCTCATTGGCATCGGGGTCTGCCAACAGCAAATTATCGCGTATCGTTCCGGACAACAAGCTATTGCCTTGTGGAACATAAGCAAACAAATTGCGGTGCTCCGCCATTACCGCCATGGTCGATCCGTCTTCCAACACGAAATCCATCGATCCGCCCACAGGACGCACTAACGAAAGCAATAGGCGTACCAGAGTCGTTTTCCCTACGCCCGTCTCGCCCAAAATAGCCGTCACGCTACCGGGTGCAAAATAAAACGAAAAATCACGCAATACAATACGCGAAGTCGGCGTGTAACGATAGGTAACATGACTGAATCGCAACCCCGTAGGTGCAATTCGGCGCTTCCCATCTTCGGCTCGGGTCCTAACATCGCGCGATGAAACAAGCGCTCGCTTCATCGCTGCACGGTCAGCCGGCATTTGCTCCAATTCCATAAGGCGCTCACAAGCCGTTGCAGCATTGATAAACGTAGGCACGTAACTCGAGAGCGAACGGAGCGGACCCTGTATTTGTCCGACGAGCTGAATGAAAGCCAACAACACCCCGTAGGTAATGACTCCCCGCTGCAACTCAAAAACGCCCCATGCGAAAGTAACCAAATAACCGGCAGCAAAACCCAGATTGACAAAGGTTGCCGAAAAGCTGGAATACTTCGTTTTGGTAATCACCTTCGCGTGCAACTGTTGCTGCGTGTTTTCAAGTCGCCCCACGATATAGTCCAGACTATCGAGTGTTTTGATCACCAACGAATGCTGCACAGCTTCTTGAATAGCACTCTGCACCTGGCTTTCTCCGGCACGCACCTGATGTGTAAGCGAACGCAAACGCTTCATGTAGATTTTACTAATAATCAGCGTAAGCGGAAGAATGCCAACGACCAACCAAGCCAGTCGAGAATCCATGCTCCAGAGAAAACAAAACGCACCGAGAAACTGCACGACCGTGGTGATCAGCCCGGGAATATCGTCGGTGAGCAAGCTCACCAATGTCCCAACGTCCTTGAACAATCGATTGAGCACGTCTCCACTGTGATAGTGGCGAATGTTCATCCAATTTCGACTCAACAGGCGATGAAACATGGTGCGCTGCATGCGGTTTTGCGCTCGCACACCGAGCAAGGCACGAATCCAACGATTGGAGAGGTTTATGACAATTTGAAACAACATGATCCCCAGCATCATCACGATGACTTCAGACAGTCTCCAGCGCTCATCTTTGTGTGTCGCGACATCTATCGCGGTTTTGGTGATGGCCACAAAAGCCAGCCCAGCCCCAACAGACAACAACCCCGTGACGGTATTGAGTACCGCCTGCATACGAAATTTCCGACTATGGTGCCACAGCCAAAGAAATAATTGAGAAAAGGGGCGTTGGGTTGCCATACAGAAAAAGAGGAACTACTGTCTAATCGAGGAAATCAATGTCTACGATCTTTTCCCCACATCATTTTTTCGCGCAAGGTGGAAAAAAAATGATGTGGAGGAATGCTCACAACAGGAATGGTATAATGAGCCTTGCACAAACGCAATGCTCGATCGGCCGGAAGGGTTTCGCTGCGCCCGTCTACGGAAAGCAAAAAACGTCCGCTGCGGCTCCGCACATACACCTCGATGGTCACATCGTCTCGAAGCACTACGGGACGAACCGTAAGGCTGTGCGGCGCAATTGGCGAAATACAAATGGTGGCAGACTGCGGTTCAAGGACGGGGCCTCCGACGGACAAGGAATAAGCAGTGGATCCGGTAGGAGTGGAAATAATCAGACCATCAGCCAAATAATTGGCTAACAAGGCGCCCTCCACTCGCGTTTCAACCTCAATAAGCGAAGAATTATCGTACTTGAGCAATGCGACTTCATTTAGTGCAAATGGATAAAGAGAAAGCTGTTTTTGCTCATCTTCAATAGCAATCAAGCTACGTTCCTGCACTTCATATTCTCCACGGAGCACTCGCTCGATGGCGGCTTCCAATCCGGACGTAGTCACCTCCGCCAAAAAACCGAGATGACCGGTATTGATCCCTAAAATTGGAATACGACGATCTCGTATTTTCTCCGCAACGGTAAGAAACGTGCCATCCCCTCCCATGGAGAAGGCGAGATCCGCGATGCAATCGGCCATTTCAAATCCTTCCACCGACTGAAAAAAGACACCGTGTCCGGGCTGCAGCCGAAGGAAGTCGAGAAATTCGTGCTCTACCGCCACCTGCATCCCTCCCTCACGCAACAAGCGAACCACTTTTTCTGCATGCTCGCTCTTTTCCGCCTGATGGCAATTGCCAAAAATTGCTACTCGACGTGATAGTTTGCACATATCGATGTCTGTTTATTCTAACTTAACGCGATGCCACTTGCATAATCGTATAACAATGATTACTTTTGCGACAAGAAAGCCGAAAAGTCCACTTGTTTTTAGGCAAAAGTACAGCTTTCTCTTCATAGCACCAAAGAAAGAATGGCTAAACTGAGCGTAAACATCAACAAAGTCGCAACGCTTCGCAATGCACGTGGCGGCGCCACCCCCGATGTATTGCAAGCCGCCTTGGATTGCGAACTTTATGGTGCGCAAGGAATCACCGTACATCCCCGTCCTGACGAACGACATATTCGCCGTTCGGATGTCGACCTCCTTGCACAAAACATTCGCACTGAACTGAACATTGAGGGCTACCCATCCGACGCTTTTATGGAAATGGTTTGCCGTGTTCGCCCGACTCAAGTGACGCTTGTCCCCGATTCTCCGGAACAACTTACCTCCAATGCAGGATGGGACACAAAGCAAAACGAACCGTTTCTTACGGAAATTGTAGCTCAGCTGAAAAGTGCAGGCATACGTTCATCCATTTTCATCGATCCGGACTGCTCAATGGCCGATTACGCTCAGCGCGCCGGCGCCGACCGTGTAGAGTTATACACTGAACCCTACGCTGCCAGTTATCCTCATGATCGACACTTAGCCATCGCACCTTACGTGGAATGCGCGCGACACTGTCGCACCTTGGGGCTCGGCGTCAATGCCGGACATGATTTGAGCCTCGAAAATCTCCATTTCTTTGCACAACAAATTCCTACGCTCGACGAAGTAAGCATCGGTCACGCACTGATCAGCGACGCGCTGCGTATGGGACTTCATCCCACCATACAACACTACCTGAACTGCTTGCAAACGGGAAAGTCTGTTCGGTAACAGTGAGGAATAGGAACATCCCCTTTCCGAGCGGGGTTTCTATTTCCGCCAATAATAATCCTCCCGTTCTGATAGCCTATGCTTCACATTTTTATAGCTGATGGTTTTGAAGAGATAGAAGCGTTGACCACCATCGACATTTTGCGGCGCTGTGGCATTGAAGTGGCTACGGTTTCGATAACCGGCACGCGACTGATAAAAGGCTCACATGGTATTCCCATCATGGTAGATACCGTATTTCGCAAAGGCGAAATCTCTCAAAGTCAAGGTTTGATCCTCCCCGGTGGTATGCCGGGAGCACAAAACCTCTCCCTTCACGAAGGACTTCGTAAATCACTCGTTACGCACAACCAGCGCGAAACACTTATCGCAGCCATCTGCGCAGCCCCCATGGTACTCGGACGCCGCGATCTGCTCAACGGACGCCGCGCAACTTGCTACCCCGGTTTTGAACGCGAACTTCGCGGGGCGCATGTTGTAGATGATCGCGTGTGCGAAGACGGACACATCATCACGGCTCGCGGTCCCGGCTGCGTAGTCGATTTTGCCTTCGCCATTGCCGCGCGTTTTGTGGACTCCGCCACACTATCACGCGTCAAAGCCGATATGCTGCTCTAAACTCAAAGCCGCTCCTTCCTTTGTTGTTCGACCAAATTCATATTTACAATCTCTCTCATTCGTATTTTCCATGAATAAGCATGGCAAATCTGAAGAGTTGACATCTTTTTCTCTGATATACCCACACGCGGCGTTTCGCACGACACCTTCTGTCTGCAAACGCCGCGTGTTTTGCTTTTATTCCACAAGTTCTCCGTCAACTTTTCCTCACTTACAGACAAAATTGCAAACTCAGAACGAGCAATAGAGAAGAAGAATGTTTTTTCTTGTCTTTTTTTTATCCCAAAATGGCACACTCAATGTAGAAATTGTAACTTTGCCCAAAACCTCCATCCATGAAATATATTGCATTTCTGCTTTTCATTTCTCTGTTCGCTCCAATGAGCGCACAAGCCGAGTCAAGCACCAACGTGCTCAACTACACATCAAGAGAAACCTACCTACAGAAACAACAAGCAGCCCTCTCCCCTACCGAGGCCAATGATTATTTGGCGGGCGCTGTTCCCGAGGAAAACGGACAAGTCGTATTCCGACAAGCATACACCGTCCCGGGGAAAACACGCGACGAGATCTACAACGCGCTCAAACAATATCTCTCCCAAGTCCTCAAGCGTCCGAACGCACTCCCGGCTTCACGCATCACCGCGGCAGAAAGTGCGGAGGGAACGCTGGCCGCGACGCTACATGAAACCCTTTGGTTCAAACGCTCTGCTTGGGTTTCAGACTTTGCCACGGTCGTTTGCCAATTGGCCTTTGAAGTACACGACGGAGGCTACACAGCAACGCTGCGTAATATACGCTACCAATACAACGCGCTGTCTGACAACGAACAAGAAACTCTCCTCAAAGCAGAAGATTGGATTACCGATAAGGAAGCGCTCACGAAAAACGGAACAAAACTCACCCGAGTGGGTGGAAAGAAACTTCGCGTCAAGACCATCGATTTGCAGAAGTCGCTCTTCAACGATGCCGCAACAGTGTCGGGCGCATCACCCAAGACATTATAAAACAACAAAATAACTCCCCTACAAGTATGAAACAAATCATTACCTATCTCGTTGTGACAGTATTGGGGCTGCTTTCCCCTTCAATGTCAAGTTGGGCACAGAATTTCTCCGGTGTGTTCAAAAAAATCACTTCACCTGAAGAATTCACAGCAGGGTATTATATTATCACAATACCTGATTCCCAGGAGGCTTTAACTAGCACTAATGGTAAAAAGGGTGTAGTAGAGGTACTGCACTCATCGAGTATAGTTTCTAAGACTGAAATTAAAGACCCCTACAGCAAGGCTGTTTGGAAAATCGAAAAAAATAGTAGCGGAAACTTCACGCTACAAAATGTGCAGTCTAAGAAATACCTTGCAAGCAAAGGGCACAATGACTTACATGAGAGCCAAAACGCTGAAAAATCATTTACGTTTGGAATGTATAGATCGTTGGGAAATACTCTATTGTTTGGCGATCTTGGTCTTCTTTTCAGCCACACTATAACCCCACACGCATTTGTGTTTTCCAAAGTAAAAAGCAGGGCTTTTGCTCCCACCTTCTTCAAATTAGTTGAGCAAGCAACTATCCCCTTCACCATCTCTGCGGCCAAGTACGCCACATACTATGGTGAGAAACCCGTGAAGCTTCCCGCCGGCTTGAAAGCTCATATCGGTAAAGTAGATGCCTCTAAGCATATCGTCCAGCTCACTGCAATCAGTGATGTCGTTCCTGCTAAAACCGCAGTCATCATCACCGGAGAGGCCGGAGCTTATTCGCTTACAGTGACCACTGAAGCTGGAAGTATCAGCGCAGTTAATGATCTCAAAGGTTCTTCTACAGAAATTCCTTTCGCAAGTTTCGAAACATCCAAAGATTACTACGCACTCGCTCAATCTCCCGAAAACAAAGTTTGCTTCGGCCTATTGAAAACCGACCTCCCGGCCGGCAAAGCCTACTTCACCTTACCCAAGGCTGCAGGATCTGCTCCTCAATTCCTCGGTGAATTCCTCGTTTCTTCCGTGAAACAAGTACAGCGCAACACAACTGAAGGTGCAATTTATGACCTCAATGGTAAAAAAGTGACTCACCCCGTAAGCGGCAATGTGTACGTACGCAACGGCAAGAAGTTTATTTTCCTGCGCTAAAAAACAATTGGCGCAACCAACCCATCAAATCCCCACTCGCAGCTTGTGCGAGTGGGGATTTTTTTATTCTATTCCCGGTTTCTCGCAGCTCCATTCTCGCTTGCCTATCATGATTCCACCTTCACACTCACCTCTTCCCTCCCCCACTCTCCCACTCCATCGCACACGCACCACAGCTCTCAGACTGGCATCTAAACTTCTCTCTCCGAGCTCCTTGTAACGCACGCACCCGTCGCCTCTCTCTCCCCAAGTCGCCCTTCCGTGCAGTTCTGAGGCCGAAAAATTTCAGGAGTTCTCGAGCATCTACAGCAATCTCCCCCGCAAATTCATCTGAATTTACGGGGGAGATACTCATGTAGCAACGATGGTCGAATGAATACTCCATCGACGCGAAATAGATTTACTGATACATTGCCGTGATCGCCTCCGGCAAATTCGGCATCGCCCCGTGGCAAGTACACACATAAGCACTTGTCTCGACGGCAACACGGTGGATTTCGTCAATGGACTTCCCACTCAACCAGCACGCCACAAAAGCAGCCGTGAAGGAATCACCGGCACCGACCGTATCCGCCACCTCCACTCTGGGCGTTTCTCGATAAGAAACATTCCCTTTCGTGAACACGTAACTGCCGTTCACTCCACACGTCAAGACCAACGCGTCAAGATCGAATTTTCCCAGCAGCAACCAGCAGTTGTTTTGCATATCGAGACCGGTAATCCCCAAGAGTCGTCCCAAAACAACCAATTCTTCGTCGTTGATCTTCAATATATTGCATGCCTTCAACGATTCCACCAACAAATCGCGCGTATAGAAGTTTTGGCGTAAGTTGATATCAAATATTTTCAGCACCCCTTCGGGCAGCGCATTCAAGAACGCTTGGATCGCCACTCTCGATTTCGGGCTACGCTGGGCAAGCGAACCAAAGCAAACGGCGCTGGTGTGATACGCCAAATCCTCCAACTCTGCCGTGAAGGGGATGTTGTCCCAAGCCACTCCCTCACGAATCACATAAGTCGGCACCCCCTCGCGGTCAAGGGTCACCTGCACCGTTCCCGTCGGATAATCGACGCGCGGCATACAAAAGTTCAATTGTTTCTCGTGTAGCGCCTGCAACGTTTCTTCTCCGAGATCATCCTGACCGATAGCACTGACCGCTATCGCTTCGTAACCGAACTGTGAGACGTGATAAGCAAAATTGGCGGGTGCTCCTCCGAGTTTTTTACCTTCGGGCAACATATCCCAGAGGACTTCGCCCAAACCAACGACATAAGGTTTCATTACCAACAAGTTTTTGGGGTGAGGGATAAAAGCAAAGCGTCTCCTCTTCAACAAAGCAGCACAAAAAACAAAAGCGCCGCGAGTTTCGGTCAAAAGCCAAAATTCTCGAGGCCGCTAAGCGAAATACTCCAAAGGAGAGCAAGTACCGGAGAAAAAAGAGGAGAAAGACAAATTTGCAGCGTAGGGCGGTTGTTCTGTTTTGTGCTGTCAGGAGCACGGTTTTGTGTTGGTCAACGGGGTCATTTTTTCAGTTCTGTGAGGGTATGTTCCGTCGGGGTAGATCAGGAAGTCGCACTCGGCATTCTTCCCATAGGCGTCTACCGTCTTGTTTAGTTGTCTGTGAGGGAAATGTTTGACCGCCCTACGCACGCAAAAATGCATCAATTCTCCACGAAACCGATTTCATTCATCACATGTCCGAAAGCATTCGAAACACGATGTTCGGTTCGTTTGACGAGTGCAAAGTTAGTGCATCGAGGCAGCAGGGGCTACAACATTCGTTACTTATGCGGCCAAAAATCGTTCATGAAACATTTTTGCAATATCTTGTCTATTTAGTGCAAGCCCAACAACTCATACAATCCTGATTATCAACTTCATACAAAAACGCTCACAAATCAGGAAGTTCTTCTCAAAAAGTGGATGAAACAAAATTACATGGCAAGAAGAACTCTTTCCCGGCCCAAAAAACAGGAATATTCAGTGCAGAATCCCCCACTTGCTCTTCTAAATCAAGCGCTATCCTTCATGCCTACATCTCTTCTCACTTCCCGACATTCGACCGTCCATGCCCACAATTGCCGCCCCTTCGGCGGCAACGCAGCTCCTCTCTATTGAGCCGACGAAAAGGCTTGCAAAAACTCCACTTGTTTCCGCCAAAAACAGCCTACTTTTTCGGAAAAGTCCCCGACTTTTTCTTTATTGTCCCCTTGTTCCAAAAGTTAGGCCGCACACGCTCCTCGAAAGTAACGTGTGCGGCCCCACAAGTGGGCTACACAAATGCACCCTGTGCACAAGAGAGCACCGCAACGGTCGACTTCGCGATTCCGGCTCTTCGGCCGCCTCATGGTCGAAGGCCACCCTCTCCCTTAATTGGGGCGCATTTTCGATCCGGGCGAGCAACCGAAATAATCTCTGAAGCACTTAGAGAAATAAGACGGTGAAGAAAATCCCACCTCATAGGCCACTTCCGAAACCGTCTTTCCACCTTGTCGGAGCAAGAGCTCAGCTCGTTTGAGTCGCGTCATGCGAATGAGTTCAACGGGCGAGAGTCCCGTGAGCGCCTTCACCTTGCGATAGAGCTGCACGCGGCTCATGCCCAAATCGGCACCGAGTTCTTCGACATTCAGCTCCGTCTTGCCCAGCTTGGCGCGCACCGCCGCTTTGAATTTCTCCACAAACTGCGCATCCACATCGGAAGGCATTTCCTCTTCCGCCTCGGTGCCGGCGAAATGCCCTTTCAGCAATCGGCGAGTGGTCAAGAGGTTTTCAATGCGCGAAAGCAATACTTTTCCATTAAAGGGCTTTGTCACATAAGCCTCCGCCCCATATTCGTATCCCTCGATACGCTGCGCGTCATCCAGCGCATTGGCCGTGAGCAACAACACGGGGATGTGTCCCGTAATTTCACTGGTTTTGATGCGTTTGCAAAGTTCCAATCCGTCCAACTTGGGCATGGCCACGTCGCTCACCACCAAATCCGGCATGCGTTTGAGGGTTTCATGCCAAGCGGCTTCCCCATCGGCAGCCAACCAAACGTCGTAGTAAGGCAACAAAAGCTGCGCCACATATTCTCTCACCTCTTGGTTGTCGTCGACCACGAGGACTTGCGGTTTTGTTCCCCCGTTATCGGGCGTGATGAGGCGCTCCACGAGGAGTTTATCGTCCATACCTCCGCTTTCTCCGACTCGATACACTTCGGCCTTGTCGCTGGCTTCCTCTTCGAGCGGGAAGGCGTCTGCCGGCACCGCAGGGGCGTCTTCGTCGCGCCGGGGCAAAAAGACAGTAAATGTGCTTCCCTCGCCGTTTCGGCTCGTGGCATGCACCGTACCGCCCTGCACTTCAGCATAGGCTTTGACAATGGCCAGTCCTACCCCCGTGCCGCCGGAGGTATTGTCGGAGGCTTGGAAAAAGCGGTCGAAGATGTGCGGCAATTTCCTCTCGTCGATGCCCTCTCCCGTGTCTGTCACGGCCAATCCCACGCCCGCCGGAAAGGTGCGCAAGGAGATCGTCACCCGGCCGCCTTCGGGCGTAAATTTAAGTGCGTTGGAGAGAAGATTGTAAAAGATGTGCTCCACCTTTGTGAGGTCGGCCGTCGTCTCATAGGTTTCGGGGGCTTCGAGGATAAGCTCCACGTTGATGCGCTCCGCCCAGCTCCTGAAACCGGACATCCACAGGCGAAGATACGCCACGCAGTCGAAGCGAGCCCACTGCAATTTCATGCCGCCGCTCTGCACCTTGCGCAGATCCAAAATTTCGTTGATGAGATGGAGAAGAATTTTGACATTCCGATGCGCCACTTCCATGAGCTCTCGATCGCGTCCTTCGAGATGGTCGCTCTCTCGCAAGCGGTCTATCGGGTCGGCAATCAGCGTGAGAGGGGTACGAAATTCGTGGCTCACATTCGTGAAGAAGCGCAATTTCGCATTGGCAGCTTCTTCGGCCAAGCGATGTTTCAAGCGATAGTATCTCAACATCAGGAAACCGCCCCCGACAACGAGGAGAAAGATCAAGAAAAGCAGCACCAAAAGCGTTTTTTGGTTGTTGTATTGCGTCACTTTCTCTTCGACATTCTTGCTGAGCGACTCCAATCGTTGGTATTGCCGCTTGAGTTCGATGCCCTGCATGTAGAAGAGTGTGGCGTTCTCGGAGGTAACGAGCGCAGCGGGGAGCTGATTCTCTTTTTTGAAGGGCTTTTTTTCGAGAATGTCGCGCGCCAATTCCAAAAGTAAGTCGCCGCGAGTCGGATAGATGCAGGAGGCGGTGAGTCGCTTCGCGTGCACGGCTTCCAAGCCGCCGCCTCGCGAGGGCAAACCGTCGATGCCGACAAAGAGGACGCTGCTATCGCGCCCGGCGCGCGCCATGGCTTCGCGTGCCCCTTGCGCCATTTCGTCGTTGTGCGCAAACACACAATCGATTTGTTCCACATCGCGCAAAATGCTGTCCATTTCCGCTTTCGCATTCGGGCGCCCCCATCCGGCATATCGGCCGGCCACAATGTGAAGCCCGGGGTAACGCGCTATGGCGTCCAAGAAACCGCGATGCCGCTCTATGGCGGGCGACGATCCTCTCAATCCTTTGATTTCAACAATGCGCCCTTTGCCTTTCAAACGCGAAGCCACGTAGTTGCCCATCATGCGCCCGATGCCATAGTTGTCGGCGCCCATGTAGGCCGTGTAGTTGTCTGTGTCGGTTTTCCGATCAAACAGCACCACGGGGATACCTTTTTTACGCGCTTTGTCGATCACCGAACAAATGGTACTCACCTGATTGGGCGATATGATGAGCAAATCCACGCCTTCGTCGATGAAATGATTGATTTGTCGAATTTGCGTTTCGTCATCGTCGCTGGCCGATGCCACATGCAAGTCGATGTCTCCATAATAACGCGCACCGACGCGCAGCTCGGTGTTGAGTTTGTCACGCCAAGCATCGTCTGAGCACTGGGAAATGCCCACGACGTAACGCCGCTCCCGTTGCGTACAAGCACCGACGAGGAGCAGTAAAAAAATGGTGACCCAAAATGGTCTCAATCTAAAGCGATGTGTTTCCAAAATGTCACAATGTTTTCGTAAGACAAAGATAGCAATTTACTTTTTTCTGACGTTTTGTCGCAAACATCTTATAACATTACGCGAAAACACGGCGCATTCTTTCTATCAAAGCTCAAATATATTAAAATAGGGCTTTCCAAAATACGCTCCTCCACGATGAGCAGGAAGAAATCACCGACTTATGTTGCGTAGTCCCCTATTTGTCATATTGAGTAGGCAGTTGTTTGAAAAGGAAAAAGAATTAACACAAACAGATTTTCCATTAACATAACCCACTCTCCAAAATACCCAAATGTAGTGATTGCACGACGCAACTGAATGCCGTAACTTTGCAAGCCCCAATCCCACGGATTTGTTCCTCCCGGACTTCACTCCACACAAAAACGACGCAACATGACTTCCCACCGCGATTTTTCGTCAAGATCTGTCCCGGGGCTATTTCCTTTCGCCCTTGTGCGCAATCTCATCTGCGTTCCCACGCGCCACATGCTCTCACTGTTTGTAGCATTCGTGTGTTGCAGCATCAGCTACGCGGCCGGGCATTACGAAGTGCGCGGACGCATCACTGACGAACGCGGGCGGGCTGTGCCGCAAGCCGTCGTCACGGTGAGAGGAACGGGGCAACACACCGTGAGTGATTCAGCCGGTGTCTACCGACTTGCGCATCTCACAGGACAACAAGCCCTCACCGCCTCCGCCATTGGCTATCGCCAACTCACTCATGCGCTCAAAGCCTCGGCCGACAGCGTCGTTGTGCTGGATTTCCGTCTGCTCCCGCTTCAAAACGCCCTTCACGAAGTGGAAATCACCGCAGGTCGAGTCGGGCGTCTTCGGCATTCGGCATACAACACAATAGCTATCGACACGCGCGCGCTGCAAAACACGACAAAAACGCTCAGCGACGCACTGGCCGCCGCGCCGGGTGTGAAAGTTCGCGAGACCGGCGGCGTGGGATCGGACATGAACATCTCGCTCGACGGCTTTAGCGGAAAGCATGTCAAGGTGTTTATCGACGGCGTTCCGCAAGAAGGAGTCGGAAGTGCCTTCGGGCTCAATAATATACCGGTTAATTTCGCCCGCCACATCGAGGTCTATAAAGGCGTTGTTCCCGTTACCTTCGGCACAGACGCCATCGGCGGTGTGATCAATGTCGTCACTGAGACGCCACAAGCCGGATGGCACGTCGACGGTTCGTATGCCGGCGGTTCATTCAACACACATAAGAGCACACTCAACTGGCATCGCACTTGGCAGTCGGGATGGAAACTCGAAATGAGTGCCTTTCAAAACTATTCGGACAACAACTATACAATCACCGCTCCCGTGAAAGATCTCAGCAACGGGAGCATTGATTTCCGACATCCCGAGCGGGTGCGCAGATTCCACGACACTTATCACAACGAAGCCCTGACCGTGCGCGGCGGAGTGATCAATCGGCCGTGGGCCGACCGTCTTTTGCTCGGATTCACAGTGGCCGGCATGCACAAAGACCTACAAACGGGCGTAAGACAGGAGGTGGTCTACGGTGAGAAGTATCGTTTCGGGCATTCCTTCATGCCTTCTCTTCAATATGCCAAGCGCAATCTCCTGCACAACCGCCTCGATCTGACGCTGACGGCCAACTATAACCGCAACCTCACCACGAACGTCGACACTTCGGCCTACGCTTTCAACTGGCGCGGCGAATCAGTTCCGCGCAACTCCCCGGGCGAGCAAAATTACCTCCATTTGCGCTACGATGACGACAACTGGAATACCGGACTTGACGCGCGTTTTCGCCTCGATGCCCGCAACCTCCTCACCTTCCACCACAGTTTTGGCCGTTTCGACCGCAACGCCACGTCACTTTTGGCGCGCGAAAATGAAAAAGCCCCCATCGGACGCGGCACAACGAAGCACATCAGCGGACTTTCTTACCTCTTTACGCCCAATGCGCGCTGGAATCTGACCGCCTTCGGCAAATTCTACCATTTACACGTGAGCGGCCCGGTGAGCACCAGCGATTTGCAAGAGAAATTCGTCCGCAAGTCGCACCAATTGGGCTTCTTCGGCTTCGGCGGTGCGGGCACCTATCGTTTTTCTCCCCATTGGCAAGGCAAATTGTCGTACGAACGCGCCTGTCGCCTGCCCAATGTCGATGAACTCTTCGGTGACGACGATCTCGAAAGCGGCAGTGTCACCCTGCAACCTGAGCAGAGTCACAACGTCAATCTGAACATTTCTTACACACTGCGCAGCGGTATACACCACTTGTTGGTCGAAGTGGGCGGCATCTTCCGCGATACGCGCGATTACATTCAGCGCAATGTCATCAACGTGGGAGGCGGTCGTTTCGGCGCCAGCTATGTCAACTTCGGACGCGTGCGCACTTACGGACTGAACTCCTCCTTACGCTACGATCTTGGCCACCGCCTCAGCGCCGGCGCCAACTTCACTTACATGGACGTGCGAGATAACATGCCACTGGCGCAAGATGGCGTGACGCGCAACTATGGTTACGGCGATCGCATGCCGAATCTCCCTTACTTGTTCGGCGATGCCGATCTTACGCTGCGGTGGCCGCTGAACTCCTCGCGCAGTCGCGTCTTTTCGTTGACTTACGACACCCAATATCTCCACAGTTTCACGTTCTACTCCTCGCGTTTCGGGGCGAACAAGGGCGAATACATCGTACCCGCCCAACTTTCGCACAACCTCAACGCCACCCTCACGCTCGCCGATGGGCGTTATGCCGTGAGTCTCGAGGCGCGCAACTTCACCGACGAGCGCCTCTACGACAATTTCAGCCTACAAAAAGCAGGACGCGCCTTCTACGCCAAAGTGCGTTTCAACTTCGGACGATAAATCCTGCACAATTTCAATACAACACAAACTAATCAAATTCTAACGCATGATGCGATTCCCTTCTCTCCCCAAGTCGCTGCTCCCCGCAGCCCTGCTTGCCGCCACCCTCACGAGCTGTGGCAGTGACGAACCCAACAACTCCCCCGTCACCCCGGTGGTGGAGCAGAAAGGCACCTTTGTCATTCCCGCCGACATCACGGCTTCGGGCAACGCCGCCTCGCATGTGTTGCTCACCACGGCCAACCTTTCAAGCGGCACCCTCAGCCCGCGCGACAACGGCCTCCTCTTCGACGGCGGTTTCGAGTACATTTTCTTCCAAAACAAGTACCTCTGCACGCTTCAGTACAACCAAGCCAACGCCGGCACCACCCGTTCGTACATTTTGCGCAACGGCCGGCTCGAAAAGCGCGACAAAGGTTTCGAAGTGCGCCGCTTCACCACCTACGGCACGTGGAACGACGAACTGATGACCGTGTCGACGG
Source organism: uncultured Prevotellaceae bacterium (assembly GCA_963517315.1). Taxonomy (GTDB): domain Bacteria; phylum Bacteroidota; class Bacteroidia; order Bacteroidales; family Bacteroidaceae; genus Alloprevotella. The sequence continues at coordinate 69,904 of CAUQEF010000009.1, read as the reverse complement.
GCGACGGCAACAAGGAAGCCGCCGATGCCAACGGCTATTTGCCCAAGACCTTCCTTGTTTCGTATCTGAACATCCCCGCCGAGACCGAACGCAACAACGACACCAAGCAACCCCAGTTCTTGTCTGAGAATTTCCTCGGCAACGGTGAGTACGTCACCCTCTCCGGTCTGCTCCAACGCGAGGGCAAACTCTACGCCGCCGCCATCCCCATGGGATTGAGCCAGTACGGTTCGTCGGTAGACGGCGGAAAATACATTCGCAACGGCTATGCCGATCTCGTAAAGAAGGAAAACGGCGGCAGCAAGAGCAGTGCTTATAAGAAAGGCGAACTCCAATGGACGCAATATCCCGACGAATGCTGGATCGCCATCTTTGATAACAACGCATTCGAGGGACGTAAGCTCATCAAGACGGACAAAATCAGCTACGCCTGTGGCCGTTTCAAGTCGCAGTACTACCAAATGATTTGGAACGACGCCGACGGCGATCTCTATGTCTTCTCTCCCAGCTTTGCCAAGACCATGACCGACAAGCGCCAGCAGACTTCGCTCCCCGCCGGTGTGGTACGCGTGAAGAAAGGTGAAGCCGACTTCGACAAGAACTACTACTTCAACCTCGAAACGCTCACCGGCGGTCGTGCCTTCCAGCGCACCTTCCCCGTCGGCGGCGACAACTTCCTCTTCTATCTCTACAATAAGGGATACGACCGGCTCACGAACCAAGATTTGGCCAACCAACTCGGCATTTTCAGCGCCAAGAGCGGTAAATTCGTCTCCGTCACCGGCCTGCCCGCCGATGTCGTGTCGCTGGGCAACCGTCCCTTTGCCGAAAACGGCGTGGCTTACGTTCCCGTCATGACGAAAACGGGCAATCCAGCCATCTACCAAATCAATCTCTCCACCGGCGTAGCCACCCGCGGCGTGGAAGTAGAGGCCACGCAGCTCAATGCCGTCGGTCGCCTCCTGCCCTTCTGATATTCCGACCCATCGTCGCTTAAAATTCCCGACGTTCATACGCCGAGTACCCGCTTTGGCGCGCCGTCACCGCAGTGACCGGCGCGCTTTTGCAGACTTTGGCCTCAAAACCATCCCACATGAAAAAAACATTCAAGCGTCTCCATCTTTGGCTCGCCGTTCCCTTCGGGTTGATTATTGCCCTCACCTGTTTCTCGGGCGCAATGATCCAGTTTGCCGGCGAAATTTCGGAATGGGCCTACAGCGATCGCTACGAAGCCCAAGTGTCTCCGCAAGGTCGCCTGCCGCTCCCGGAATTGATGCAGCGTGTCGAGCTGCATCTTGAGCCGGGCGTCACCATAACGGGCGTGAGCATTCCCAATGACAGCACGCGCAACTACGAATTCAACCTCTCTGCTCCTCCGCGCACCGAGTGGCTCGTCGATCCCTACACGGGGCGCATTGCCGGCCCGAAGGAACACCTCCCTTTCTTCGAAGTGATGTTCAAGCTCCACCGCTGGTTGCTCGACTACCCTCACGAGGGCGAAGGCATCTGGTGGGGCAAACTCATCGTGGGGGTGAGCACCCTGATGTTCCTCTTCGTGCTCATCTCGGGTCTTGTGGCATTTTGGCCTCGCACCACCCGCGGCCTCCGCAAACAGCTCACCATCCATCTGCGCCGCGGTCGCCATCGCCGCTGGCTGGATCTCCACACCATCGGCGGCACCTACCTCTTTGTGCTGTTGCTCGCCATGGCCGGCACGGGCTTGACGTGGTCGTTCGATTGGTATAAGAAGGGGTTCTATAAAGTATTGGGTGCCGAACCTCCTCAGCGCAAGGGGCACAACGGCGGTGGGGAGAAAAAAGGCGAAAAAGCATCGAGCAATCGTCCCCAAAACGGACACCGTCCCGACACCCCACCCGAGACTGACGAAAACACCGCCCCCGATGCCCGCACGTATGCCGCATGGCAGACAGCCGCCGACCAACTGCGCGCAAAATATCCGACGGCCGATGCCGTGGAAGTGGGCGAAGAAGGCGGCAGCGTGTCGCTCGGCGAATGGGGCAATGTCCGTGCGTCCGATCGTTATAGCTTCGACTCCACCGGACATCACATCGCCGACGCCAAACTCTACGCCGATGCCGAGCGCGGACAGCGCATTCGCGGCTGGATCTACTCCGTGCACACGGGACGCTGGGGCGGATGGCCGATGCGTATCGTCCAATTCTTCGCCGCGCTCTTCGGCGCTTCCCTCCCCCTCTCGGGCTACTATCTGTGGTGGAAACGCACCCGCAAACGGAAAGGCCGCAAGTAACGGTAAAAAGTGCTCCGTTTTCGAACAAAACTTCCCTACTTTCGGCGAAAAGTAGGGAAGTTTTTTCGTATCGTCCGGTGAGTTCCTTCCACTGCAGTCCACAAGGGAACAGTCCCCCACAAGATTCCCTGCAAGGCTCCCGGGTAAAATCGGCACCGGCTCAAGCTTCAACGCTTAGAATTTGCCCAACAAAATCAAATAGGCTACTTTTGTACTGATGAAGCCAATGATCGAGCTGATCAGCCCGGCGACGAAGCCCCACTCCCGGGTGCTGATTTTCTTACCGCCTATTTTGCCCCTAACACCCTCGCAGATGAAAACATTCTTCGCACTCTTCCTCTCTTCGCTACTCCTTTTCTCTTGTGGCACCGACGAGCCACAGCTTGCACAAGACCCTCTGCGCGCCGCGGCCGAAGCCTATCCACTCATAACCGAAACATCCAGCGCCGATTTTTCGTCCATCGCCTGGCGCGTGCCCTTGATCCCGCGGCAGCTCCTCACCGCCACCCAAGATAGTTCTCGGTGGTTGAAACTCCCTCCGACAGCAAAAAACCTGGTGAGTTTCGATATTTGGATAGAAGGCGAGGTGGTGCACCCTCATCAGCAGCAAAAAATCGCGTTCGTCAAGGAATTTCAAGCATCGACCCACTCCGAATTCATCACAACGCCTGTACTCTGCGGCATCAAAGCGCTGAACGTCTACGGGCTCACCGACGAGAAGACGGTGCCACTCAACCGCCAAGTGCGCATTCATCTCCCCATCTACTACAAAATCCCGCTCAATTTTGAATACGAAGGGCTGGAAGCTTACCACATCATGTGCGACAACGACAGCATTTCGCACAGTGGCGATGAAACCCTTGAGCAAGCCAACGAGGGGGCATTGGGCGAACTGCGCCCGGCACTGCGCTTTCATTTGCCGAAGACCTTGGCCGAGCAATTCACCTCCCTAAGAGTAGAATTCGAATTGATCAACCGGCAAAAACTATCTGCCCTGATCGCACCCACTCAGCTATTCTAACCCCGCCTTTCCTCGCCCAAAAGTCCATCGCCCGGTCTGCCCCCAGTTGAGCATCCGCAAAAGCGAACTCACATCGCCGAGAAACGGCGTGACAATACGCCCTCAACCTAAGCAAGCCCCTTCCGTTTTCGTGCCCCCCGGCGACACGATGAGCGGAAGGGGCTTGTTCTTCGCAAAAAAATCCGCAATGCCGATGAAGGGCATTGCGGATGGAGAAATGGGATCGCGTTGAAAGTTTGCGAACCACAATAGTTTGAAGAAGAAAACACACCCGGCCGCGGCAAACGCAACGATCGCACACATCAAAACTGACGTTCGACCACAGCGCGGGCGTGTTATAGAGCAGCACAACTGCGGGAGTTCACCAACGAGCAGCGGCGATGCGTGCCCATCCCATTAGTGTCCTGCAGTGGGCACGGTGGGTTGGAGCGGATAGAGGCGAGCATTGCCCACCGTCGTTTCGCCTTTCTTCGAATAGAACTGCACCGACGTGTAGGGCTCGGTGGGGAAGACAAGATTGGTCATGGCTATGCGGCCGCCGTCGACAAAAATCTCAACAGAACACTTGTCGACAAAGACATCGAAGTGATAAGTCTTGCCCTCGCAGAGAGCCAGCGGCGCCCATGTGCCGAGGGCGAAGTCGTTGACGTAGTTGACGGAATTGGCCTTGCGGAAGGTCTTGCCCTTCACGCCCCCGTAGACTTGCTTGTCGTAGGCCGTTTCGATGTCGTGCGGCACAGCGCGCGCACCAAAGTCCACGAGACCGCTTCGGGTGCGGTCCATGACCAGGCGATTTTGCCGAGCATCGATATAAATGTCCACCTTTTCGCCTTTGGCATTGTGGAGGGTAAATCCGCTTTGGGCACTTTGGCCGGGAGTGAGGTCGAATTCGAGTTCAAAGGCGTCTTTCGTCGAAGTCAACACGTCGCGCAGCTCGTGCTTTTTCGCCACGGCGAAGGTGCCGAGGTCAATGGGCATTTTGCGCAAGGCACGTACTTCGCGCGCCACGTCGGCAGCCACATAATAATCGCCGTCTCGGCGGTAGAGACGGAGTTCGCGCGGCAGGCCGTTGGCCCCTCTATACTGCCGAATGGGGGTGACGTTGGCATACTGCCAATTGCTGATCCAAGGCATGGCGAGGACGCGATCGCCGGTGTTGGAAAACGTGACGGTGGCGTAGTGATCTTTGCCATAGTCGAGCCATTTCACCCGATTGGGCGGTGTGTCGCACTTGAACTCCCGGCCATCGAAATCGCCGACGAAGTATTCTGTGGCACTGCCCCCAAACAAGCAACCGGGGTTGATGTTGACGATCATGACATACTTCTGTTTGCCGTCGAGGGTGAGCAGGAAGAAGTCGGGGCACTCAAATTGATTGGGCTGCGCGCCGTAGCCGCGGCCGAAGGCGCTGACATATTCCCACTGCTTGAGATCGGTTGAGCGATAGAAGCGCATTTCTTTGTCGGCCGACACGATCATATACCACGCCCCGGCGGGTGCGTGCCAAAAGACTTTGGGATCGCGAAAATCCTTCAAGCCGTCGAAGGGACGGAGGACGGGATTGCCGGCATATTTGGTGAACGTGCGCCCGTTGTCGGTGCTGTAGGCCAAGCACTGCAACTGCCCGTTTTGGTCGCTCGCCGAGGTGTAGAATGCAATCAGCGCATCTTTGCCGAAACCGGCGCTGTTGTTGAAGTCGATCACCGTGCTGCCGGAATAAATATGGCCGAGGGTGTCGCGGGCGATGGCCGGTTCGAGTTGGTTCCAGTGCAGGAGATCGGTGCTCACGGCATGCCCCCAGTGCATGTTGCCCCATTTCGAACCGTAGGGGTTGTATTGATAGTAAAGATGGTATTCGCCGTCTTTGTAGATGAGGCCGTTCGGGTCGTTCATCCAGCCGTAAGCGGGCGTGTGGTGATAGAGCGGACGATAGTAGTCGGTGTTTTTCACGTTCCACTCGTCGGCGAGTTTGAGGTTGCGAAATGCGCTGGCATGAGGCGAGACATCGGTGAAGCGCACCACGGCTTTTTCGCCCTCGGGCAGGCGAAGGGGCACGTAGTAGTCGGTGGAGAGCTGTGCCAAGCGCACCTCCATCCACGTGTCGGCGGGACTGCCGGTCTCAAGGCGCATTTTCACTTCGGCGCGCTCTTCCTCTATGGGCAGGAGGAGATATTTGGGCGGATGGGTGATCGTGACGACCACGGCATCTGCTTCTTGCGAAACATTGATGTGCTGCGCGAGCGCGGCTGTGGGAAGGGCACCGGCCAGCAGTGAGAAGAAGGCACTGATGAGCTGCTTGTTCATGGCGAAAATGAATAGGAGATGAGGAGATTGCGGGCGACGAGCTATCGGCGGGGCGCTCCCTGCGCAGCGAACGGGGCACGTTGTTGCAGACTGTGGGCGCATCTCACCGGTAGGGACGGAGGAAGCCGGCAGCGCTCCCGACGAAGGACGGAACGCACGGGGCGACTTTCACCGTAACACCGCAAAGTTAACGTAACCTGGCTAATTACGCGCAAGAAGGAGGCACAACGCCATGAAAAAAATGGGAGATGTATCATTTTCGACATAGAATGAACGATTATTGGACGCTGCTTTTTCCTGTCGGTGCTCCATTCGCCACAGGGCGGCCTCAGGGCACAAAAAAACGGCGGCATTCATGGAGATGAATACCGCCGTTAGGGGAAAGGATGATGATCTATTTAGACAAAACGCGATCGCCGAGGATCTTGGCAAAGGCCATTTCCAATTGGTTGATGTCGACCAGTCGTTGCATCAATTCGTTGATTCGTTCGGGTTGTTGCGCCAAATCGGGATTGCGCAGCTCGATCATGATTTCTTCTTTCTGCATTTGCAGGATCGCGTGCTTGTAGTCGTTGATGACGCGCGGCACGATTTCGTCCAAACGCTTCTCTTCCGGGACAAAGAGTTGCTGCTGTACGGTGGAAAGTTCGTAGCGTTCGCCGGTGAGCGCGTCGGCTATTTTTCCGATCTCGGGATTGCCATGCGCTAAGAAGTAGTCTCGCGCACAAAAGCCCTCGGTTTCCGCCTGCGCGGCGGCTTCTTCCAAAATGTCTTGGTAGAAGGGGGTGCGCAAACGCAAGTCGTCGGCCATCAACTCGTCGTAAACGTAGGGTGCCACGAGCGGACTGTCTATTTCGTTCGCTGTGGGTGTGGGCGCGGAGGCGCCGCCAAATCGGCGTTCGATGGGTTCGGGAGGGACGATGACGGGGCATTCGCCATAGCGTAAGACGAGTTCCAACAATTCGCGCTCGCAGGCTTCGAGATGCAGCTGCACTTTGCCCGCTCCGCTCCATGCCATGGGCGTTGGGGGGACGGGTGTCGGTGTCTGTCCCGCCGTTCCTCCGGAAATGATGGCTTCGATGGGGATCTCCTCTTCCGCTCCGGGCGAGGGGGCTGCGGGTGTTCCGCTCAAAGGAGCTACCGCCGGGGCGAAAGGAGGGAGGGGGGGCGGTGAAGAGGCCGAGCTCGCGTCGGATATTGCAGCCCCATTGGGCATCGGAGCGGGTGTTTGCGACGCATGGTCTTCGTTGGCACGCCGGCGCTCGGCTTCGTTGCGAGCCTCGGCACGCATTTTGCGAATTTCAGCGCCTACTTCACTCACGATCACGGCTTCTTCCATGCCCAGACGGCCGGACAACTCGTGGACATAGACCTGCCGCACGATGTCGCTGGGGATGACGGCTATGCTCCGCACGATGTCGCGAATCACTTCTGCGCGCTTCATGGGATCGCCCGCCGCATCTTTCATCAAAAGATCGGTTTTGAAGCGCATGAAGTCGGTTTGGTTCTCCTCGATATACGCCCGAAACGCTTCGGCCGAATGCGACTGTGCGAAACTATCGGGGTCTTCTCCTTCGGGAAGGAGCAAGATTTTGATGTTGAGCCCCTCGGAAAGCAGCATGTCGATACCGCGCAGTGAGGCGTGGATGCCGGCTGCGTCGCCGTCGTAGAGCACCGTCACGTTTTCGGTGAAGCGATGTATCAGCCTTACTTGCTCCTTTGTGAGCGACGTCCCGCTGGAAGCGACGACATTCTCGATGCCGCTTTGGTGCATGGAGATGACATCCAAGTACCCCTCCACGAGAAAACAGCGCTCCTGCTTGACGATGGCTTGTTTGGCGAGATATAAGCCGTAGAGTTCTCGCTTCTTTGAATAAATTTCCGACTCGGGGGAGTTGACATATTTGCCGACATTCTTGTTTTGCTCCGTGTTCAGGACGCGACCTCCGAAGGCCACGACACGACCGGAGACGGAATGCACGGGAAAGATGACACGGCCGTGATAACGATCCAACAGTTTTCCGTCGTCGGTGCGATAACACAGGCCGGTACTCTCGAGATATTTCTCTTCAAATCCCTTTTTCCGAGCAGACAGTGCCATGGCATCGCGCTGTTCGAGCGAATAGCCCAACTGAAACTTGCGGATGATGTCGTCGCGCAAGCCGCGGCGACGGAAATAGCTCATGCCTACCGCCACGCCGTCGACGTTGTTGTGCAGCGTATCGACGAAATAGTCGCGCGCCCATTCGTTGACAACGAACATCGCTTCTCGGGCCGACGCACTGGCTTTCTCTTCGTCGCTGAGTTCCTTCTCGCGCACTTCAATGCCGTAGCGTCGGCCGAGCCATTTGATGGCTTCGGGAAAGGTGAGTTGCTCGTGGAGCATGACGAACTTCGCCACATTACCGCCGTTTCCACAACTGAAACATTTGCAAAGTTGCTTGGACGGCGACACCATGAACGAAGGCGTTTTCTCATCGTGGAAGGGACACAGGCCTTTATAGTTGGCTCCTGAACGGCGGAGGGTGACAAAATCACCCACCACGTCTACGATGTCCGCCGCGGCCAACACCCGGTCTACAGTTGTACGATCAATCATAACGAGAAATCTATGAAACTCAAAGCGAATTTACATCTTTTTGGTGCATATTGCAAGCTCCGCATGGTGCGAAGTCTTATCTTTGTGCATAAAATATAGACATATATGCATCGCACCGTTATTTTCATTCTTTGCCTGGCCTCGTGGGCGTTGATCGGCGTTGCACAATCCAATGCCTATCTGCAGTATATTGAGACTTACAAGATCATGGCCATCGATCAGATGCAGCGTTACCGTATACCGGCCAGCATCACTTTGGCGCAAGGGCTGATCGAAAGTGATGCCGGCCGATCAACACTTGCCACTGTGGCCAATAATCATTTCGGGATTAAGACGGGCGGGCTGTGGAACGGGCCTTATATTCTACGCAATGACGATGCGCCCAACGAAAAATTCCGCAAATACAAATCGGCCGCCGAGAGCTACGAAGATCATTCGCGCTTTCTCTCCACGCGCGGCCGCTACTCTTCGCTCTTCAACCTCAAGCTCACCGATTATTCCGGCTGGGCTACTGGATTGAAAGCCGCCGGTTATGCCACGAACCCGCGCTATGCTGAAACACTCATCGGCATTATTGAGCGTTACGACCTTGCACAATACGACCGCATGCGCCTTGTATATCCGAATGGAGGGGCAAAACAGAGGGCTCGCGTGGAGCGTCCTGTATATTTGTGCAATGATTTGGTTTATGTCGTTGCAAAACGTGGCGATGATTTCGCTGCTATTGCCTACGACACGGGAATTAGCGAATCGAAACTGCGCAAATACAATGAAGTCGGTAAGGAATATATGCTTGCAGAAGGAGATGTTGTGTTCCTTGCCAAGAAGAAAAAGCATGTAGCCGAGCCACTTCGCATGAAATTACACACAGTTCAACCCGGAGAATCCATGTATTCCATCTCACAACGCTATGGTATTCGTCTGAAATATCTCTATAAGTGGAATCTCTTCCCCAAGGATTACGAACTGACCGTCGGCGACCGCTTGCTACTCAAATAAGTTTTGTCGCTGCCCTCTGAGCAAAGGCGAAACACTGCTGCTCAATCTTGTGTAACTCGACAAGCACTTCCTTCCCCATCTTGGGCAACTTCACTCGAAGTTGCCTTTTTTTTAGCTCTTCGCACACCATTTCATCCAAGAACTTCAGACCGGGCATGTCACACAGCTTATATATAGCCTCTTTCGCACACCAAGCCGCCAAAACATCCCGGGCGGTCGGCAACAGCGCCTGTTCTTCTGCTGTAAGAAAGCGATCGCGCACGCGCCAAGCCCGCTCTTCATCCGCTTCCAAGTCAATGCCAATCCGTCGGCTGCGCGGGGAAAAAGCCACGGCCACGCAATCTCCGGAATGGGTGACACTGATTTCTGGAACTTCCTCCTGATCACTCCATAAATAAGGGCGCCCTGAATCATAATAGCGCACTTCGACCGCCGCACCGCAATGCGCGTGCACCAAACAGCGCACCGCCAACCACTCCCGCCGACGCTTTTCAGCCCCGATCCCCGAAAAGGATTCACGATAAGGCGCACAGTCTGTGAGAGTCGACAATAACGTCCACATATCGTCGGCCGACTCCTCGAGTCTCCAAAACGAAATGTGGACGTCGTCCAATGCTAAGCTTTTCAGTTGAGGCATAGTGCACAATTAAAAAGGAGGCGTTTCCGGTTTTGCGGAAGCTGTATTTCCCGGTTGAGGCGCGGCGTGCGGAGACGGGGGCACGGCAGTCGACCCTTGCTGCGGGCGTGGAGAAAGCATCTCCATATTGTTCACCCACACCTCGGTAACATAGCGCGTCACGCCTTGTCGATCGGTATAGTTGCGGGTGCGCAACTCGCCCTCCACATAAAGTTTGTCGCCTTTGCGCACATACTTCTCGACCACTTCGGCCAATCGACGCCAAAAGAGCAAGTTGTGCCATTCGGCGCGCTCGGGCACTTGCGTGCCGTTGGGCAAAGTATAACCGGGCGTGGACGTTGCCAACGAAACCTTGGCCGTGCAAACACCATTGTCCACATATCGTATCTCGGGATCCTTCCCGACATTGCCAATGAGCATTACTTTATTCATAGCAAGGGTATTTAAGTGTCAAAACTTGATATGCAGCTGCCCACCTGTGCCGGCTCAGCGAATCCGATCGGCCGAACGCAATAATTTGCGGTCGCGGTTCACTCCGCGGAAAGCTAAAACGCCAAGCAGGAAGGCCACAGCCGGAAAGAGAATGGCCAAACCGGGATTGAAAGCCCCTTTGGGCAAAGAGGGCGAGAGGGTAAACCACTGCCAAAGCAGCGTTCCGTAAAAACCGATCAGCAGCAATTGCGCAAAAGTGATAAGCGTCATCTGTCGCGCTTGACTTTTGAAAGCGAAAAGTGCCCACGTGTCCAGCACCAGTGCGCCCCCGACGGCCACCACCATCAAGAGGCTGAACCAAAGCGGCGAGTTGAAATTCGTATCGTTGGTGCTCACACCGAAAGGACTGAAGTTGTAATATAAATTACCCGCTTCTGCCATCCAGCTCCACACGGGCAAGAAGAAAACCAAGGCGAGAAGCACAATCCCAATGAGGAGGTAGAGGCTTTGAATGCGTTGAATCATAAGAAGGCTTGAGTTTGAAAAGAAAGAACAAGGTCTCCAAGGGTCGCAAGACTCTCGGAGACCCATTGCTTGGTTTGTTGTCTGAGGTTCAATCTTCGTTGAGCTGCTGATCGCGTTCCTTCAGCGGGTTGCGGAAGTACACGTTGCCGCGCAAAAACTCGTCGGCCGCGATGAGCGTAGGCTTCGGCAAGCGCTCGTAGTAGCGCGAAATTTCGATCTGCTCACGATTTTCGAAGGTTTCTTCGAGATTTTCTGTGCTCGACGCAAACTCTTTCAGTTTGCGACTCAGATCTTCTTTCATCTTCGCACCAATCTGGTTGGCACGTTTGCTCATGATGACAATGCTCTCATAGATATTGTCAGTCGGCTCTGCGAAGTCCATCAGATTGTGGGTCACCGTATTGGTAGGCGCCTTAGACTTTTTGTAATCCATCGTTATTGTGCAATTTGTTGTTCTGAACCGGTGTGTGTCGAATCTGTCGGAGCCGCTTGTTCTTGTTGCGGCAGCCCGAGTTGCGCGCGCGCTTCGCGCCACATCGCATGGGCTTTCGGAATAAACTTCGATTCCGGAAACTCATTGACGAAGCCATAATACTCGTCAACGGCCGCTTGGTAGCGTTCTGTCTTGCGACTTTCGACACTCTGCTTCGCCAAATCGAATTTAGAGCGAAGAATTAAGATGGCGAAATCCTCTTTGCGCGGCGAATAGGGGTAATCGTTGATGGCATTCTGCGCAGTGACGATACAAGCCTGATAATTGCTGCCGCCATTGGTGCAGTTGCCGAAATAAGTCCCCAAGTCATAATAGAGTTTGGCCGCTGCATACTCCTTTTCGATGAGCTTATCTTGCAACTCGAAGATGCGTTTCATCGCCTCTTTGGCATATTTCGTTTTCGGATAGGCATCCGCCAAGTCCTTAAACTCCGTAATGGCCGAATAGGTGTCAGTTTGATCCAAACGCGGCTCGGGGGTATTCTCATAACGCGAGAGCCCACACATGTAGCGCGCCTGCAGCGCATACAAGCCCTTGGGGTAAGTCTGGTAATACTTTTTGAAATAGCCTGCCGCCGCGTCATAAGCCTTGTCTTTATAGGACGACATGCCCAGCAAGTAAAGCGCTTCCTCGGCTCGCTCGGTGCCTTTGGCTCCGGCTATGAGCTCCATGAACAGACTCGAAGCCTGTCCGTAGTGACCGTCGAAGTAGTATTGCTTCGCCGCTTCATAGCGCACATTATAGTCCGTGGATTTGAGCACGTTCTCATAATCGGAACATGCCACAAAGGCGAACATCGCCGCTAAGAGAAGGATGACTGATTTCTTCATTGAGGCACAGTTTAGGTCGCAAAGATAGGTATTTATCATCTTACCACCAAGTTTTCACCTACATGCACCCACAAAAAACACGCAAACGCCCGATGTTTCACATTTATTTCGACGTTTTCTCACCCATTCTCGCGGGGTTGCCCAACTTTTGCTTGGCCGTTTCACAAAAAGTCCGTACTTTTGTCGCGCCGTCACGAGTTGGCGGCACGAAACTAACCCTATTTACAACAGGGGACGTGTCCCCACAAAACCATTATCACACATGGCAACTCGTATTCGTTTGCAGCGTCATGGCCGCAAGGGCTATGCTTTCTACAGCATCGTAATCGCCGACGTTCGCGCTCCCCGCGACGGTAAGTTCACCGAGAAGCTCGGCACTTACAACCCCAACACCCACCCTGCAACGGTTGACCTCAACTTCGAACGCGCCCTTCACTGGGTAGAATGCGGTGCACAACCCACCGACACCGTTCGTAACATCCTTTCCGACGAGGGCGTTCTTCTCATGAAGCACCTCCGCGGCGGCGTGAAGAAGGGTGCTTTCGACGAAGCCACCGCTGAAGCCAAGTTCAACGCTTGGAAGCAGGAGAAGGAAGGCAAGACCGCTAAGCTCACCGGCAAGCTCGCCGAAGACAAACAGAAGGCACTCGAAGCTCGCCTCGAGGCAGAAAAGGCCACCAACGCCAAGATCGCCGAAAAGGTAGCCGAGAAGAAAGCCGCTGCTGCACAGGCCGCTGCTGAAGCTGAGGCCGCTGCACAGGCAGAAGCCACTGCCGAAGAAGCTCCCGCCGCTGAAGAAGCCACGGAAGCTCCCGCAGAAGCATAAGCTCCTGCACCCAAAGTCTGAATCACCCACGCCGTGCCCCGCTTTGCGGAGCGCGGCGTTTTTCTATCCCCCACCCTTCGCCTACACCACTCCTTCAACGCCCCACGCCCCGCCTTTTGGGGACGACTTCGCACACGAGAGCAGAGAAACACCCCGCTTTTCGGTAAAAAGTCCACAACTAAAATCAAAAACACGGGAAGTTTTCGGCAAAAAGAGCCTGCTTTCCGATAAAAACCCACAAGAAAAGGCAGAAAACTCCCGAGCCTTTCCACGCCGCCCAATAGTACCAAGGGCACTTCACTTCAAACCCGATTAAAAAGGTGGCGACGAGCAAGAGCACCGTGTGAAGAACGAAGCCCCCCCCCAGCGGCCGAAGGTGTCGAGTAATTGTTTCATTGTAGTGCGTTTTTTGAAGTTGTGCTGGTGTGCGGGGGAGCGCGTCCCCACACTGCGCGGCGATTAGAGTACTTGGTGAATCAACATCTTCGCGAACTTAAATCCGTATTGTACACGTCTGATTCTTTCCTCGGCGGCTCTGAATTTCTGCTCTTCGATAAGCATATTCAGAGGATAAGCGACCAACGTAACGCGGCGGTTGTACATCATTCGGAGATAGATGCGCAGGTATTCGTCCTTCACATTGCAGAGACCCTTTGCGCCTTCGTTGCATTCGCGCCACTCCCGCTCTACGTTCTTCGCTTCGGCCTTGATTTCCTCCTCGCTCATCGTTCCGAGTTCGAACGCGATTTGTATGTTCTCTACTGCGATGATGTAGTATTCGAGGTTTTGCAAGAGTTTTGCGGTGCGCGCCTTGTTTTCTTCGAGCGTTCCGTATGCCATCGCACGGAGGAGATCGAGCATCGTTCTGTATGTCGGTTCTTCTGCTGAATAATAGTTGAGCCTAAGTTCGACGGGTATGGAATCGCGGTCGAATCCTAAGAACGTGTCGTATGCTTCGTAGAATCTGTCGATCGTCTTCTGTACGAGTTTCTGAATCATCTTGTCCATTTTCTTGCTTTTTGAATGTTTGTTTTTCCGCGTTTCCCTTTGTTGTGTGGAGAAAAGTGCGGATATTTGCGTTATTCTTTGCCTTGTCATTGCTTTATAATCAAGCAGTTGACTTCGGCGGCGTAACTTACTTACGTTTACGAGTGCAAAGACAGTACTAAGTGTGCTATATCGAAAAGAAATAGAGTACAAAATATGCCCAACGTGTCATTTTTAACATTTGATCCATGAGTGCGGACACGAAAGAAAGGCTGAATCAAGCCTATAACTATCTCAAATTTAAGGGGGTAATATCAAAGCAACAGGACGTTGCGGAAAAAATGGGCGCGACACGCCCAAACGTAGCAAAGGCTCTCAATGGCAACGAGGGGTTTCTTACGGAATCATTTCTAAAAAGATTCGCTCATGCATTCAATGACACAATTAGTGCTTACTGGTTGCTTACCGGCGAAGGAGAGATGCTCTCCACCGACGCCCCCGTAGTAGAACAACCAAAGCAAGAAAATGAAGACCCCGACGGAAAACTGATACCTTTGCTCCCGCTATCGGCAGAAGGGGGCTCGCTCGACGGGTTCGACAACCTCGGCGTATCTCTTCCCGATTGCGAGGTGATCTACTCTCCGATCAAAGATGCCGACATGGCGATAACTGTTTCGGGCAAAAGCATGGAACCGGATTACCCCGAGGGATGCCGCGTGGTCGTCAAACGTATTAACCACGCCCTCTTTATAGAGTGGGGACGAGAATACGTATTAGACACCACAAACGGCATCGTACTCAAAACGCTCACCCCGGCTAAAGATCCCGACTACATTCGCTGCACCTCTATCAACCCCGACCAACAACGATACGCCCCGTTTGAAATTTCCAAAGAGTCCATTCGCGGCGTTTATCGCGTTCACCTAATGATGGGACGCAAATAAGATTTCATTCATCACTCAATAACACCTCTTACAATGAAAAGATTTTTATTTATAGTCGCATTAATACTTGCTTCAACGCTCTCCACTCTTGCTCAAACGATACTTGGAATTAAGGTTGGAGAGAGCTATGTGGAAGCCAAGAAAATTTTAGAGGAAAGATATGGCTATAAGCTGGTCGAAAAAAATGGGAATCTGGCCTTATATGATTTTGAAATGGGAGATATTCCTTTTCAATATGGTACATTGTATTTCCAATGGTCTGGTGGCACTGCAAAATTCTATAAAGCAGAGTTTCAGGATTGGACAAGTATAAGCGATACAGAGACTTTGAAGTCCAAACGAGACTACTTGATGAAGATGTTGAAACTAAAATACACGCTTTTCGAATATAAGAATAAACAGGGCTTTAAGTGCTCAGAGTTTTTAGGCGAGAAAGTTGATGGCGTTACTATGCATGGCATCGTTTCATTACGTAGAGGTCGAGGAAATGACGAAAAGGAAAGATTATATTTAACTCTTACTTACGAACCGATCGCAGATTTTATTGACGAGGCCTCTGATTTATGAGTTTCGAAATACCGATAATTCCACATAGTGTGGAGATGACTGCAAACACTCTTTGATGCACTTCTCTCCTCTCGATGAATAGAATTGGAAGGAAAGAGCGGAAACGGATTAGAGGATGAAGAACCGGAGTGATTGAACTCCGATTCATTATGCCATAGAAACGAACAATGAATCACAACAGCGAATGGAGCGAAGATCTCCCTGAAAGCTGCCCACCCGAGGAAGCTTATCAATGCGACGGAGAAAACTTTTATAGACTCGTCGCAGGTGATCCGGCGCGAGAGTCTGATTTCTTCTCCCACCGCAAGCTATATCCCACAAGGGTATTTAAGGTTGACGAATGCCAAGCAAGAGCCGTCTCCGTTTTTTCCACAAAGGAAGAAGCTGAAGAACTACGTAAAAAGCCGCCGTTCAAGAACAAAAACACCGTCATAGCCCGTGTGACAATGCGCCCCAAAGATGGGGTCGTTACACAGACTGGACATAATAAGAAGCATTACTCGTGGTGGCGAACAACGGCCTACGACATATCGGAGGCAACAATACTATATGATAATGAGAACAATCAATCCAAAACGGATACTCGTCTTTTACGATGAGCCTATTCTTTTCACCGCAACAGACGCAGTGGAAAGTCTCTACTTGTGTTTGTTGAGTTCTATTCCCGATGAGTACGACTGCACGGCTATAAGAATTAGCCACAGCAGACTAACTGAATACCTATCGAAACGTGTTGATTTAAGAACAGTTTTCACCCATCCCGAAATTCCGGGCGAGCACTTTCGCGTAACCGCCGACGGAGAAGAGCGTTTAATTTTGTCGCCCCTTGATGAAAAAGACCTCACCGAAGATCGTTTGCCCGAAGAGGGCGACTATTACAACGGCGAAACACAGACGCACAATTTCCCCATTCAATCGGCGCCATACCCACGGCCTGACAAGCAGATGTCGTGGAGAAAAGAAAACGCGAAATTTACAAACTGGTCGCGAGAACAAAAGTGTATTTACGCATTCGTATAGAGCACAACATGAACATCGCGATACACCCCACGCTCGACAAGAGCAAATTCCGCCCTTACAACGAAGTCACCGCCAAAGCGTGCGAAGACGCGCGAAACGGCATCAGCGCAGGGCGTGTTGACACCTCCTCCTTTGAAGCGTTCCTCCGTTCTGTGCTCGATGAATAGAGCAAACACCTATTTAACACCGAAACAATGTCAATAGAAAATATCGCTACAATCGCAACGGTCATCGGTACGTTCGTCGCCACGCTTGCGTCTTTGTTCGGAGGACTTTCGTGGTTTGTGGCGCGAATGAATAAAAAGTTCGAAGCAGTCGACAAACGATTCGAAAAGCAAGAAGAAAAGTTTGATCAGAAATTAGACAAGCTCGAGCAGCGCGTCGATGCCAAACTCACCGACATCAAGAACGAAATCCAGCGCGTAGAGAAAGCCGCAGAAAGAGCAG
This sequence comes from uncultured Prevotellaceae bacterium, assembly GCA_963517315.1. Classification (GTDB taxonomy): domain Bacteria; phylum Bacteroidota; class Bacteroidia; order Bacteroidales; family Bacteroidaceae; genus Alloprevotella. The sequence continues at coordinate 53,004 of CAUQEF010000009.1, read as the reverse complement.
ATGCCACCCTCCGCACCGAATTGGCACGTCTCGCCGAAAAGGGAGAAGAAAGAGGACAGCAAACGCTACAACTCCGAGAAAAATTCAACCGTCTCGTCGCAATCCTCGAAAAAGCATTCCCCGAAATCATGTTCAACGACGTAACAATGAAAGCAAGTCCTCGAAAACTGTCGCCCATCGGCGAAATGATCTACAAAGAGATCGACGGGGACACCTTCCTCAACGAGAACGAAATACGACTTTTCCAATACATCGACGACATGAAACCACGCGTCGCCCTCGATGTGGAAATGTACGCCTTCTCGGCCTGCCGCAGTCTTTCGGGTTTGCCCGTCTTCGACCGCTTGAAAGACTACATCTTCAATCGTGCAGACATCGACGGCGAAAACGGCAAAATCAGTTTGTCCATCGCCATTGTATGCGAGGTATTAGCCATTCCCCTCCGCGATCGATACATGGCATCACGCGGAATCAAAGCACAACTATAAGTAAGGGGCGGAGCATCATTGCCCCGCCCCTTACCTTTGACTTGCATTGTTAGCTTGCGCGATTTGCTCACCTCATATATAAGGCGAGCAAAACCAACCACACTTAGACACAGCCCACCGACTAAGCATTCTCAGCCTACATAATTCATCGAAAAGCACACCGAAAAACAAAAAAGTGTGCGTAAAATCGCTCAATCCATACATAAAAACCTGAAAATCAGCGCTCAATTTGTTTTCGGCAAAAGTCCACCACTTTTCGCACCAACATCCGCACACCGGTTGCACTGCCCCACGTTAAAAACCGACTTATCGGGCAAAAGCCACTGTCGCGAGGGAGGTTTCCCCCATTTTTTTTGTAAATTCGCAGCGTGACAGGGAGACTTTCTCTCCCACAACCTCAACTCAGTCCACTTATTATGGCCAAATCACATAAAAAGAATTGGGTCGTGCCCGAAGGACAGCCCCTCACCGACTTCGATCGCCGCATTCTCGAATTTCAAGACAAGGGATTCGTCGTGCCGACCAATTCTCTCATCAAAACCGCCGAGGACATCGAAGGCATTCGCCGCGCCGGCGTCATCAACACCGGCATCCTCGACCTCATCGCTTCCGAAATCAAGGAAGGAATGAGCACAGAATCCATCGACCGCTTGGTGGCCGAATACACCGCCGACCACGGTGCCGTTTGCGCCCCCTACGGCTATGAAGGCTTTCCCAAGCACTGCTGCACCAGCATCAACGAAGTGGTGTGCCACGGCATCCCCTCCGAAGAAGAAATCCTCCTCGACGGCGACATCATCAACGTCGACGTCACCACGATCAAGGACGGCTACTATGCCGACGCTTCGCGCATGTTCATGATCGGCAACGTCGATCCCAAAGTGCGCCGACTCGTGGAATGCACCAAAGAATGCCTCGAAATCGGCATGAAAGCCGCCCAACCTTGGCACTTCGTGGGCGAAATCGGCAAAGCCATCGGCAAGTATGCCCATGAGAACGGCTACACGGTGGTGCGCGAACTTGCCGGTCACGGCGTGGGTAACGATTTTCACGAAGACCCCATCGTCGATCACTACGACACCCGCCACAAGGGCATGCTCCTCGTCCCGGGCATGGTGTTCACCATCGAACCGATGATCAACCTCGGCGCACGCGATGTCTTCATCGACGAGGAAGACGGCTGGACAGTGGTCACCGAAGACGAACTCCCCTCGGCACAATGGGAGCACACGCTCTTGATGACCGAGAACGGCGTCGAAATCCTCACTTACTAATCCCCCAATCCGTCGATCTCAATGACACAAAATAAGCCCATCGTCCTGCTCGCCATTGAATCGAGCTGCGACGACACTTCGGCTGCTGTGATGCGCGATGGCATTCTCCTCAGCAATGTCACCGCTTCGCAAGCCGTGCACGAACAATATGGCGGCGTGGTGCCCGAATTGGCTAGCCGCGCCCACCAGCAACACATCGTCCCGGTGGTGGATGCCGCGCTGAAACAAGCCGGCGTGGAGAAACATGAACTGTCTGCCGTGGCCGTCACCCTCGGCCCCGGCTTGATGGGCAGCCTCCTCGTCGGCGTGAGCTTTGCCAAGGGTTTGTCATCCGCACTCGGCATTCCCCTCATCGAAGTGAACCACCTGCACGGACACATCCTCGCCCACTTCATCCACACCGCCGACGAAGTGCACGACGATCCCCCTTACCCCTTCCTCTGCCTGCTCGTCAGCGGAGGCAACTCGCAAATCGTACGTGTCAACGCGCACAATGATTTCGAAATCTTGGGACAGACCATCGACGACGCGGCAGGCGAAGCCATCGACAAGTGCTCGAAGGTGATGGGACTCGGTTATCCCGGCGGCCCCATCATCGACCGCCTCGCACGACAGGGCAACCCCAAGGCCTTCAGCTTCGCCAAACCGAACATCAACGGCTTCGATTACAGCTTCTCCGGCCTGAAAACCTCTTTCCTCTACTTCCTGAAAGACAAAGTGGCCGAGAACCCGCAATTCATCGAAGAAAACAAAAACGATCTCGCCGCTTCGCTCGAGGCCACCGTGGTCGACATTCTGATGAAAAAGCTCATCGAAGCCTCGAAAGCCACCGGCATTCACCACGTCGCCCTGGCCGGCGGAGTGAGTGCCAACACCGCTTTGCGCAACGCCTTCAAGGCGATGGAAGAAAAGGGCATTTGGAGAATCTACATTCCCAAATTCTCCTACACCACCGACAATGCCGCCATGATCGCAATGAGCGGTCACTACCGCTATTTGGACGGCGAATTTTGCCCCCTCGACAAGCCCGCGTTCTCACGCACGGTCCTCTAACCCCCATGCATCAATTCACAACCCTCTCATAATTCCCAGACCATGGATTTAGACCTCAAAGTTGTCAGCAAGGAAATCAATGAAATCCTGTGGCGCAACCACAAAACCCTCTCCACAGCAGAAAGCTGCACCTCCGGCCGCATTGCCAGCGTGATCACCGCTGTGCCCGGTGCATCGCACTACTTCAAGGGCGGCGTGGTGTCTTACGCCAACGAAGTTAAGATCAATCTGCTCGGCGTCGACGCACAAGTCATCGAAGAGCAGACCCCCGTATGCGAAGAAGTGGCTCGCCAAATGGTGAAAGGCGCTCTGCGCGTTTTCGACACCGACTACGCAGTTTCGGTAACCGGTTTTGCCGGCCCCGGCGGCGTGGAGAACGGCAAGAACGCCGTGCTCGTCGGCACCATTTGGATCGCAGTGGGCAACGGTGAGCGCATCGAAACCGTCATGCTCGAAGAAGACAATGGCCGCGACAAGAACTTGGCTTCCGCCACCTCAACAGCCATGCACATGTTGCTCGACTTCCTCAAAGCCGACCTCGGAACAGAAGAGGAAGCCTAAGCACTCCTTATTATATATAGCCTCGTTCGCCGCACAATTCCGCAACGGAAATGTGCGGCGAATGTCGCAAAGTGAGGAGCCATACTATAAATAATGAGTGAAAGACTCCGCTTTTGGGAAAATAATCGCGGAAAAGTTTGTGAGATAGGAATCTATCGTGTAAATTTGCACCTCGATTGGGAATAACTACTTCAACTGAAACAAGAAAATTACAGATAGCAATGTCTAAGATTTGTCAAATTACTGGTAAGAAAGCCATGATTGGCAACAACGTTTCGCACTCGAAACGTCGCACCAAGCGTACCTTCGATGCCAACTTGTTCACCAAGAAATTCTACTACGTGGAACAAGGTTGCTGGATCTCGCTGAAACTCTCGGCCGCAGGTCTCCGCACGATCAACAAGGTGGGGCTCGACGCCGCCCTCGTCAACGCAGTGGCCAAAGGCTACTGTGACTGGAAAGACATCAAAGTAATCGGCTAAACCACATCACAATGGCAAAGAAAGCTAAAGGTAATCGCGTTCAGGTAATCCTCGAATGCACTGAACACAAGGAAAGCGGCATGCCCGGCACCAGCCGTTATATCACGACGAAGAATCGCAAGAACACTCCCGAACGCCTCGAGCTGAAGAAGTACAACCCGATTCTCAAGCGCATGACCATCCACAAGGAAATCAAATAATCACCTCGCAATAGCAGCACACCATGGCTAAAAAGACAGTCGCATCGCTCCAATCCGGCAAGACGGACGGACGCTCCTATACGAAAGTCATCAAAGTGGTAAAGAGCCCCAAGACGGGTGCCTACTGCTTTGACGAGCAGATGGTTCGCAACGAAGACGTTGCAGCCTTCTTCAAAAACTAATTTTCCGAACAGCTCCACGCTGCTTAGAAAACCCTCCTACCGGGTGCACCAATTGCGCCCAACGATAAAGCCATCGCTCCACAAAGCGATGGCTTTTTATTGTTTTCTATCGAAACGAATGCACGCGTACCACTTTTTTGTCGTAAATTTGCGGAAACTATATCTGTCATCATGGGATTCTTCGACTTATTCTCCAAAAAGGAAAAGAAAGAAACGCTCGACAACGGCCTTCAGAACACCAAAACCAGCGTTTTCAGCAAATTAGCTCACGTCATCGCCGGTAAATCGAAGGTCGACGACGACGTGCTCGATGATTTGGAAGATGTGCTCATCACCAGTGACGTCGGCGTCGACACCACACGCGACGTGATTCACAATATAGAAGAGCGGGTGGCGCGCGAAAAATATGTGGGTACGAGTGAACTCAACCGCATACTCAAAGAAGAAATCATCGCGCTGCTGGACACCGACGGCAATTCTGCGAAAAACGAAGGATTTGAGATCCCCGAAGGACGCCGCCCCTACGTGATTCTCGTGGTGGGCGTGAACGGCGTGGGCAAAACGACAACCATCGCCAAATTGGCCTACCAGTTTAAGGCCGAAGGCAAGAAAGTGATCCTCGGAGCTGCAGACACCTTCCGTGCGGCCGCCATCGAACAGCTCGATATTTGGGGACAACGCATCGGAGTGCCCGTGGTCAAACAAAAAATGGGAGCCGATCCCGCCTCTGTGGCCTACGATACAGTGGCGCATGCCAAAGCCGAACAGGCCGACGTGGTAATAATCGACACCGCCGGCCGCCTGCACAACAAAGTCGGTTTGATGAACGAACTCAGCAAGATCAAAAAGGTGATGCAAAAGCTCGATGCCGATACCCCCGACCAAGTTTTGCTTGTTCTCGACGGCAGCACGGGGCAAAACGCTTACGAACAAGCGAAGCAATTTGCACTGGCCACCGAGATCTCCGCTTTGGCCATAACCAAACTCGACGGAACAGCCAAAGGCGGTGTGGTGATTGGGATTTCACACCAAATGAAAATCCCCGTGAAATACATCGGACTCGGCGAAAAGATGACCGATTTGCAGCCTTTCAACGCAACGGAATTTGTCGATTCGCTATTCTCCAACAATTAATTCGAGAGCAACTAAACATGCTTTCCGCCCTCCACAGAATTTGACTCCACAGGCAACGCATCCCTCTCCACGACGACATAGACGAACTTAACAATGAAACATACGATAGACGTTATCACCATGGGGTGCTCCAAGAACCTCGTGGATTCAGAAAATCTACTTCGCCAATTTGCCGCCATCGGTTGCAATTTCCACCATAACCCGGACGAACTCCACGGCGACATCGCCGTAATCAACACCTGCGGATTCATCGGTGACGCGAAAGAGGAGAGTGTCAACTCCATTCTCGAATTGGTGGAGCAGAAAAATGAAGGAATGCTCAACCGCGTTTATGTGATGGGCTGTCTTTCAGAACGCTATCGCAAAGAATTGCGGGAAGAAATCCCGGAAGTGGATCGTTTCTACGGCAAGTTCGATTGGAAAGATCTGATCAAAGACCTCTCTCCCGCTGGGGTTTCAGAAAGCGCATCGTGCCAAGCACTGAACACGCGCGTACTCACGACGCCCAAGCACTATGCCTTCCTCAAGATCTCGGAAGGTTGCAACCGCAGTTGCGCTTATTGCGCCATTCCATTGATTACCGGCCGCCACGTCAGCCGTCCGATGGAAGAAATTCTCACGGAAGTGGAAGCATTGGTGAAAGCCGGCGTACGCGAGTTCCAAGTTATCGCGCAAGAACTCACTTATTATGGTGTAGATCTCTACGGACACCGCCGAATTGCCGAGCTGATTGAGCAAATGGCGCAGATTCCCGGCGTGGAATGGATCCGTTTACACTATGCCTACCCCACCCGCTTCCCCATGGAGCTGTTGCGTGTGATTAGAGAGAACAAGAACGTCTGCAAATACCTTGACATCGCATTGCAACACGTGTCGGATCACATGCTATCGCGCATGAAACGGCACATCACCAAGCAAGAAACGCTCGATCTCATTGAAGCTTTCCGCCGCGAAGTCCCCGGCATCACCCTCCGCACCACACTGATGGTGGGTTTCCCGGGCGAGACAGACGAAGATTTCGAAGAGCTCATGGAATTTGTGCGCACAGTTCGCTTTGAACGCATGGGCGCATTCGCCTATAGCGAGGAAGAAGGCACCTACGGCGCCGACAATTATGAAGACAACGTCCCCGCCGAGGTGAAACAAGCGCGATTGGATCGATTGATGGCGCTACAAGAAGAAATTTCGGCCGAATTGTCTGCACAAAAAGTGGGACAGACGTTCCGAATTATCATCGATCGCCAAGAAGGCGACTACTACATTGGGCGCACCGAATACGACTCTCCGGAGGTCGACTGCGAAGTTTTGATACGCGCCACCGACACACTACTGGAAATCGGCGCGTTCTACAACGCCAAAGTCACATCGGCTGAAGAATTTGACCTCTACGCCGAAATACAATAAAGCAACTCCTCTATTCTTGCCGGCATGAACAACAAAGAGTTTATCAACGCCCTCGCCGCGCGTACCGACAAAAGTCAAAAAAACACCAAGCTATTAGTAGATAGCATGGTGGAATTGCTCGCCGACACCCTGGAAGAAGGCGATACGCTCACCGTTCAGAGTTTTGGCACCTTCGAAGTAAAGAAAAAGAAGGAACGCATCATTGTGAACCCCTCAAGCAAGCAACGACAACTCGTACCTCCCAAATTGGCGCTCTCCTTCAAGCCCAGCAACGCGATGAAGGAAAAAGCCAACGCCTGACCTTGTTCCAAGCCCAGCGCGTAACACCATTTAGATATGGAGAAAAAGTACACAATTCAGGATCTTGCGGCTCTTTTGGCCGAGCGCGAATCGCTTCCCCTTGAGCAAGCGGAAGATTTCGTGCGCACATTCTTTGAGTTGGCCGAAGAGGGTCTGCTAAAAGACAGCTTTGTCAAAGTCACCGGCTTTGGCACTTTTAAGTTGGTAGAGGTCAGTGAGCGAGAAAGCGTGAACATCAACACCGGTGAACGCTTCCAAATCAGCGGACACAACAAGATCAGTTTCACTCCCGACGGAACATTGCGTGAATTGATCAATCGTCCGTTCGCGCACTTCACCACCATCACGCTCAACGATAATACTCCCGAAGCAGAACTCGAAGCTGCAGAGCAGTTGACGACAGAAAACGTAGCATCCACCTCAAAAGTAGAGTCGCAACCTGCCGAAACACATGCGGCGTCCCCTTCCTTTGCGCCCACAATGCGCGAAGAAAAAACACAGGTAGCCAATAATGAAGGCGAGAACACCACGCGAACAGCGGTTCACAGACAAGAAGTTCAATCCTTCCCCCTTCCTTCCGGAGAAAACAATATAGAAAGCGAAACAACACGCAATAAAAATACGGAAAACTCCGAGAACGCAGCCACTAAGCTCGAGGAACCCGCAACTGCGCACCCGGTATCTGTCGTCACTTCCCCCCTTCTCCAACGCCCAACCCCCGTTCCCGTTATTGACGGAGCGTTGCTCGTTTCGCAAACCCCATCTCCCGTACTCAACAATGAGCTGCTCTCCGAATTGCTCACGGAAACTCCCGACACCACTGCGGCCATTGGAGAGGAGCACACGGAAGAAGCCCCGGCACATCAGGTCGAAAGCGAAAGCCAAGCGAAGATTCTTTCGTCAGTAAGCGCTCCCCTTATAGAAATGGAGGTGGCAGAAGAAGCCACCACCGTTTCCGATTCACTCTCTTCCCCCGTTTCTTTAGCAGTTCCCGAAACCACCTCGGAAACCCAGCCCAATAGCGAAACCTCGCACGGTCCCGCCCAACAATTCGTTCCCACTCGCGAGGCTTTGCAGGCACTTACCGGTCAAAAGTCCGAAACGCCCCAAACTCCCTACACTCCCAACGAACAGCACTTGAGAGATCAATATCGCTACCCCGTCGATATTGAAATAAAACATAGTGATTCTGTCCAAAATCTCTCAGAATCTCCCGTAGAAAACACGGAAGTTCCCGTAGAAAAAGACCATACAGAAGAAAAGGAACTCACCCCTTCTTGCACCAAGGAGTGCAACCCCACCGACGCTCCCCCCATCGCAATCCCCGCAATGGAGAATGAAACGGAAGAAAAGTCCGCCAGCTGTGTAGAAATACACCCGGAGTCACTTCCTTCCGACGATAAAGTGGAGAGCAATACCTCGGTTGCAGTTTCCAATGTCGCCATTCCGTCAATTGAGTTCAAGAGCGAAGAAGAAATCCCGGCTACTACCCCCGAAGCCCCCTCAACCAATGTTGCCGACGATGCAGAGCAAACAACAGACACGGAGTTAGCCCCTCAAGCGAACGTCGCTACGGCGACAACAACTACGGACGAACAAGACGCTGGCGACCAATCCACAGAAAGTGAGTCTTCCGACGAGCAACTTCCCCTCGAGGTACTGACTACTGAAGCAGTATCAACCAGTTCCGACCAACCATCGGACAACACAAGCGAGGTTGCTACAGAGAGTACCTCAACTTCCTCAACAACAGTAACTCTTGTTGAGCACAACACGAACATTCCTCGGCGCAAACGCGGCCTGTGGGGAAAGATGCTCGGCGTTTTGCTCCTGCTACTCCTGCTTCTTTGCTGCCTATTCGGCTACCTTTGCTACTCACACACCATCACGCCGCAAAACCTCCCCGCATGGTTGCACCCCCTCTACCAATTGTGTGCACCCACCGGTGAAAGCGGCCGAGAAGTACGCCCAACGCCACAGCCCTCCAAAAACACGGCGGCAAAACCGGCAGCTCTCACGCCGGCTCAACGTGCGACCATCGCCAAAGCCAAGGCAGATAGCGCCGCAGCGGCCGAAAAGGCGGCAGCCGAACGAGAAGCTGCCGCCGCCCAAGCCGCCGCAGAGCAACAAGCACGCGTCAGAGCCATCTATGCCCGCGCCGCAAGGTATCCGCAAGTGAAAGACGGCAGTATGCTCATCATCGGTACGCACGCGGTACACAAGATGAAGGTAGGCGACAACCTCTATATTCTCGCCGAACGCACCTATGGCAGCAGAAGTTACGCGAAATACATCATTCGCTACAACAACATCGCCAACCCCGACTTCATCAAAGTCAACAAAGTGCTGAAATTGCCGAAACTCGTCAATCCCAAGAACATCAAGTAGTTCTTTTCGTTGGAATCTTTCTCAATTTCAAAACGAGCCTGCCTTTTCTTCAGAAAAACTCCGCAGGAAAACGAAAAAAACGCCCTTGTTTTCGACAAAACACCGCACCTTTCTCACGAAAGGTGCGGTGTTTTTTTCTGTCGTTGCCACAAACGGGCATCCCGCCCTCCGACAACTCAACCTCTACGGCCAATCAGCGAGAGAAAAGTCCCTCCCGCAACGAGCGAACACACAAAGTAAAGCCCCTATCGGGGGAGTTTCACGTGCAAGGTCACAACGTCCAACTCCTTATCGGCGAAGCTGCACAACGACATGCGCATCTCCAACAAGAACAAGCTCATAGAGAACGAGGAAACAGAGAGCGGTCACCCCACTCCTTCCTCTCGGCAAGAGAAAAGCGGAAAGATTACTCTTCCCGCTTCGATTTATACATTCAAAAATTTAGAGCGACGCGCTGTCGAACTGAAAAGGCAAAAGCACCGAGGCCGAATCGAGATCGAAAATCGCCTCTTCGCCATAAAGCAGCACTCGGAATGGAGCGCCGAAGCGCGCCTGCGTTTCGATCATCACCTGCCGGCACACGCCGCAGGGACTGATCGGCTGTTTGAGAAAATGATTTTCTTCAACTTTGCGCGCCGCCACCGCAATGACTACGGGTCGCACACCGGGAAATTGTGCATTGGCATAATGAATTGCGGTTCGTTCTGCACACGTTCCGGCAGGATAAGCTGCATTCTCCTGATTGCTTCCACACACAATTTCACCGTTTTCGAGCAACACGGCAGCTCCGACACAAAAATGCGAATATGGAGCGTAACTCGTTTGCGTGGCTGTCTTAGCCGCTTCGATCAAACGCGCATCGGCCTCGGTCGAAACGTCGACTCCGGGAGTCAGAATACGATAAGGAAGATGGAAACTGGCTTGTTTCATGAGGTAATAAGAATAGATAATGGTATTAACTGCAAATTTACTCATTATTTTTTCGTCAACCAACGTTATTCGCCTCGTTTCGACCGAAATACCCGCAGAAATCGGGAAATATGGCCTTTTTTTTGTAACTTAGCCCCCCAATAGCCCTATCCCCATGCATCGTTTGTCCCTTCTTTTCCTTGGCTTGTTGTGCGTCGGCTGTCACGAGAAGACGGCAAACGTCTCGGCGCGGCGTCAGGCCGACGAAAGTGCCGGGCAACAAGCCTTGATGCGCGCACGTGACCAACTCGAGGCGCACGACTATGAAGGGGCGCGCGCCACAATTCGCGCCATGCGGCGCACCCATCCGCTTGCCCTGACAGCACGCGAAAACGGCATTTTGTTCATGGACAGCATCGACCTCTTCGCCACCCGCGCAGCCATTAGGCAAATCGAAAGCTCGGCAGCTTCCGCAGCCTCCGGCCACTCTCGCCGCCTTCGTTCCGAGGCGCAACAACTGCCGGAACTCCACCGCCGCCTGCGGTTTTACGAACGCAAACTCCAACACGATCATCGGCAACGCAAATCTCATGATTGAAACTTCCGCCCCTACCTCCGAAACCCCGATAGCTCGTCCCGACAGCTTCTGGCAGTCGCAACTCAACGCCAGTCAGTGGGACGCCGTTCGCACCTGCGACAAGCCCCTATTGGTGATTGCCGGCGCAGGATCGGGAAAGACGCGCGTGCTCACGTTCAAAATCGCCTATTTACTCGAACACGACTACGACCCTTGGCAAGTTTTGGCGTTGACTTTCACCAACAAAGCCGCGCGCGAAATGAATGAACGCATCGCGCAAATCGTAGGTCCGGGTCGTTCGCGCGGCCTTTGGAGCGGCACCTTCCACAGCATTTTTGCGCGCATCCTGCGTGCCGAAAGCGCCACCATCGGTTTGGAATCCAATTTTTCGATTTACGACTCGTCCGAAAGCCGTTCGCTCATCAAATCCATCGTGAAAGAGATGGGGCTCGACGACAAGACCTACAAGCCTTCGCGCGTGGCCGGTCGCATCTCCGAAGCCAAAAACCGTCTCATCCTCCCCCAAGAATACGCCGCCGACGCCAAAACGCTCGAACGCGACCGCCGCGACAACCTCGGAGAGGTGCATCGCATCTACACCGAATACTTCCGTCGCTGCCGCACCGCCAAAGCCCTCGACTTCGACGACTTGCTTCTCTATACTTACTTGCTTTTCGATCGTGTCGAGGAAACCCGTCGTCGCTACGCCGAGCGTTTTCGCTACATCTTGGTCGATGAGTATCAAGACACGAACTACGCGCAGCACGCCATCGTGAGCCAACTCACACGCGAAAACCACAATATCTGCGTGGTGGGCGACGATGCGCAAAGCATCTATTCTTTCCGCGGAGCCAACATCGACAACATTCTCCAGTTCCACCGCCAATATCCTGAAGCGATCACGGTGAAATTGGAACAAAACTACCGCTCGACGCAGAACATTGTGGGCGCGGCCAACAGCATCATCCGCCACAACAAGGAACAGATTGAAAAAACAGTGTACAGTGAGAACGATCCCGGCGAACAAATTCTCGTGATGCCCGCTGCCACCGACAAGGAAGAGGCCGCAAAAGTGACCGGCACCATCGGCCGACTGCATCGCCGCGAAGAAGTGCCCTACGATGAGATCGCCATTCTCTACCGCACCAACGCACAGAGCCGTTCTTTCGAAGATGCCTTGCGCGAACACAACATTCCCTACCGCATCTACGGGGGTATGTCGTTCTATCAGCGCAAAGAGATCAAGGACATCATCTCCTACTTTCGCCTCGTCACCAATCTCTACGACGAAGAAGCCTTCAAACGCGTTGTGAACTATCCCGCGCGCGGCATCGGTGCCACTACCTTGCAAAAGATTTTCACCGCCTCACGCGAACACGACGTCAGTCTGTGGGCAGTGGCCGAACAACCCGGACAATACGGGGTGCAACTCACCAAAGGCACACTCAGCAAACTCCAATCGTTTTGCAACCTCATTCTCGAATTCCGTTCGCGGCTGTTCAATGTCAGCGCCTTCGACTTGGCTTTCGACATCATCAACGCCACGGGCATCCGTGCCGACCTCAACAAGGAAGACGGGCCGGAAGGCGAAAGTAAACGCGAAAACGTGGAGGAACTGCTCGGCGCCGTGCGTGCCTTCGAGCGCGACAGCCAAGGCGAGGACGAAACCGACGCGCCCATCACACCGCGCCAGGTTCCGCTCACCGAGTTCCTGCAACAAAGTGCACTGCAAACCGACAGTGACGAACAGGATGACGGCACTCCGCGCGTGACACTCATGACGATTCACGCCGCCAAAGGCTTGGAGTTCGACGCCGTCTTCGTGACCGGATTGGAAGACAATCTCTTCCCGGGACAGCAGGCTCGCCTCTATCCTCGCGAGTTGGAAGAAGAGCGTCGACTGTTCTACGTGGCCGTGACGCGTGCCAAGCGTTTCTGCTACCTCACCTACGCCCAAAGTCGCTACCGCTACGGTTCTTTCGAGCAATCGGACGAAAGTCCCTTCGTACGCGAGATCAATGAACGCTTTGTGCGCCGCGAAGCCTCCGGCAGTCCCGCGCCCGGCCGACATATTCCCGCCTCTTCGCGCCAAGCGCTGCTCGACGATCTCGACGGCGGCAAATCGCGTCCCACTTATGGGCGCATCTCCCGCGAAGAGTTCAATGCCCAACGGGGAAAAGCCCCGGCATCGGCTCCACCGCTCACTACTTATGCCGAACGTCAGCTGCGTCGCGTCAACACCCTGCCCAAGAGTGCAACGAGCACCGGTAGGAAATGCCCACTTTCACCGGGTCAGTTCATCGAACACGAACGCTTCGGCCGCGGCGAAGTCCTTTCGGTCGAAGGCAACGGCGAAAACGCCAAAGCCCTCGTCGATTTTGTGAGTGCCGGCCGCAAGAATCTCTTGCTGAAATTCGCCAAGTACGAAGTCATCGAACCATAATTTTGTCGACCGTTGCACATTCCGTAACTTTGCATCACTGCATTACGCCTGTATGAATCAAGATTCAAGACCCAATAATCCATTCTCTCTCATCGCCGACTTCGACGGTGACATCCGCGACCTCTTCGCTCATCGCCGCGATGGGGAACTTCCCGTTCTACCGCTGCGCAACTTGGTGCTTTTCCCGGGTGTTGTCACCACCGTCACCATTGGCCGCGAAAGTTCGATGGCACTCATCAAGCACATCAACAGCCAGCCCGACGACGAAGCCTACTTCGCCGTGATGACGCAGGTGGACGCAGAAGTGGAATACCCGCAATTTGAAGATCTCTACCCGGTCGGCACGCTGGCGAAGCTCTTGCGCGTCATCGAACTTCCCGACCAAAAGACCACGGCCATCATCCAAGCCTACGGTCGCGTGAGTCTAAACGAAGGTTTCACGTGCCATGATCCGTTTATTGTTGCGCCGGTGACTTCGCTGCCCGAAGAACTTCCCGCCGATGACGACCGCGAATTTGTGACCCTCTGCGACGAATTTCGCTCCGCGGCACTCCAATACGTCAAACTCAGTGACGTCCTTGGTTTAGAAGCCCAAATGGCGGTGCAAAACATCAGCAATCCGGTGTTTTTCACCAACTTCATGGCCACAAATCTCTCGATCGATACGGAAGAAAAAGCCCTGCTTCTGCTCGAAGACAGCTTTGTGAAGCGCACCTACTCCTTGTTGCGCATTCTCAACCGCGAGATTCAACTGCTCGGCCTCAGCAAACAAATCCAAGAGCGCACGCACCGCGAAATCGACCAGCAACAAAAGGAGTATTTCCTCCAGCAGCAACTGAAACACATCCAAAACGAGTTGGGCGACGGCGAACAAAGCGAAAGTGCTCAGCTCCGTGCGAAAGCCGCTCAACTGCCGCTGCCCGAAAACGTGCGCGTGCTGTTTGAAAAGGAGGTGAAGAAATTGGAACGCCTCAATCCCGGCAGTCCGGACTACGGCGTTACGCTCACTTATTTGGACACCGTGGTTTCGCTCCCTTGGGGCAAAACGACAGCCGACAACTGCGATTTGCGCCATGCACGCCGTACGCTCGACCGCGACCACTACGGCATGGAGAAAGTGAAGGAGCGCATCGTCGAACAGCTCGCGTTGATGAGCGTAAGCACCACACATCGTCCGGCCATCCTCTGTTTGGTGGGGCCTCCGGGCGTGGGTAAGACCTCATTGTGCCGTAGCATCGCCGAAAGTTTGGGACGCAAATATATACGTGTCTCGCTCGGCGGTCTGCACGACGAGAGCGAAATTCGCGGACACCGCCGTACTTACGTGGCGGCCATGTGTGGACGCATCATGAAGGGCATCATTAAGTCGGAAAGCAACAACCCGCTCTTCGTGCTCGACGAGATCGACAAGGTTTCCGGCCAGACTCACAACGGAGATCCCCAAAGTGCGTTACTCGAACTCCTCGATCCGGAACAAAACAACACATTCCACGACAATTACCTCGATTTTGATTACGATCTGAGCCAAGTCTTTTTCATCGCGACGGCCAATTCGTTGAATTCCGTGCCCGGTCCCTTGCTCGACCGCATGGAAGTGATTCATGTTGACGGGTATCTCACCGAAGAGAAAAAGGAAATCATGCGCCGCCACCTGGTTCCCAAGGCGATGAAAGACCTTTCGGTCGACTTCACGCTGAAGTTCACACCGGCAGCAAGCGAATATCTCATCGAACACTACACTTGGGAAAGCGGCGTGCGCCAACTCGGTAAATGCATCGACAAGATAGTGCGCAAAGAGGTGGTGCGCCATCTCGAAGCGCCCACTACCGACGAGGCACAAGACACTTCTGCCGCACTTCGCCCCGATGACATCGAGCGCATCATGGGCAAACCGCGCTACACTCGCGACAACTACGAGAACAACCACATGGCCGGCGTGGTCACGGGCTTGGCTTGGACGTCGGCCGGCGGCGAAATTTTGTTCATCGAGAGTAGTCTCAGTGCAGGTTCGGGAGGAAACAAGTGCACCCTGACCGGCAGCATCGGCAAAGTGATGAGCGAAAGTGCGTCCATCGCCTTCCAATACGTCAAAGCCCACGCGGCTCAACTTAATATACCGCTGGAAGTGCTCGACTATTGGCAGTTGCACATCCACGTTCCCGCAGGTGCCACTCCGAAAGACGGCCCTTCCGCCGGTATCACGATGGCAACTTCGATCGCTTCGGTCTTCACGCAACGCAAAATCCGCAAACGATTGGCGATGAGTGGTGAACTTACGCTTCGCGGCAAAGTACTTCCCGTCGGAGGTATCAAAGAAAAAATACTTGCGGCGAAGCGTGCGGGCATCAAAGAGATCATTCTTTCGAAAGAAAACGTCCGCCACATCGAAGAAATCCCCGAGCGCTACATCAAAGGGCTCACGTTCCATTTCGTCGAAACCGTAGAAGAGGTGTGGAACATCGCCTTGCTCGACGAAAAAGTAGCCCATCCGCTCGATCTCACTCCCCCTAAAAAGGGCAATCACTCCCACAATGAGTCAAAATAATCTGTCACTCCGCCCCACTTGGCGCACCGAAGGCCGACTATTCGAGCTGCAACACACCGATACCGGCAGTGATGCGCGCGCCGGTCTCCTGACTACCGACCACGGCACGATACAAACTCCCATTTTCATGCCCGTGGGCACCCTCGGCACCGTCAAGGGCGTGCACATCCATGAGCTTTATGATGAAGTAAAAGCCCAGATCATTCTCGGCAACACCTATCATCTCTATCTGCGCCCCGGACTTGAAGTGCTCGAAGCGGCCGGCGGTCTCCACAAATTCAATGGTTTCGATCGCCCGATGCTGACCGACAGCGGCGGTTTCCAAGTGTTTTCGCTCACAGGCATCCGCAAACTCAGCGACGCCGGCTGCGAATTTCGCAGTCACATCGACGGTTCGAAGCATTTCTTCACCCCCGAAGGCGTAATGGACATCGAACGCACCATCGGCGCCGACATTATGATGGCCTTTGACGAGTGTCCGCCGGGAACGGCCGACTATGCTTACGCCCGCAAGAGTTTGAATCTCACCCACAGCTGGTTGGAACGCTGCATTCGCCGTTTTTCCGAAACGCAAGACAAGTATGGCTACCACCAAGCCCTCTTCCCCATCGTGCAAGGCTGTGTTTACCCCGATTTGCGCCGCGAAAGTGCCCAATTCATGGCCGAAAAGGACGCCGAAGGCTACGCCATCGGTGGTTTGGCCGTAGGTGAACCGGCCGAAAAGATGTACGAAATGATCGAGGTGGTCAACGAGATTCTGCCCAAAGACCGCCCGCGCTATCTGATGGGCGTGGGTACGCCGATGAACATTCTCGAAGGCATCGAACGCGGCGTGGACATGTTCGACTGCGTCATGCCGACGCGCAACGGACGCAACGGACAAATCTTCACCTGGCAGGGCATTATCAATTTCCGCAACGCCAAATGGGCGAACGACTTCACGCCCGTCGATCCGGAAGGCACGGCATCGGTCGACCACCGCTACACCCGCGCTTATCTGCACCACCTCTTTAAGTGCAAAGAGCTCTTGGCGCTGCAAATTGCTTCGATCCACAACTTGGCTTTCTACTTGGAACTCGTGCGCCAAGCCCGCGAACACATCTTGGCCAACGACTTTTCGGAATGGAAGCGCCAAGTCATGCCTCGTCTCGCACAACGACTGTAAGCCTCCCCACACAAGTATGGAATTCTCCCACACGGATAAAGAAAACCCGGAAGATTTTCTGCCCAACGACACCGCCGAAGCGGACAAAACGTCCCCTCTGTTCGCTCCCGAAGCCGAAGATTTCGAAGCCTCATCGCCGACACCATCGACCGATGAGCCGATTTCGTCGATCAACGACGAGGGCACGGAAACAACGTCCGCTACGATCGCTCCGGAAGCCACAAGCCCTCAGCGCTCCAAGCGTTGGGTCTACACATTGCGCCGAGCAACGCGCCATCTCTTCTTATCTCCGTGGTATTTGCTTCGCGGAATCATAAGCTTGTTGCTATTCCTCGGGCGTATTTTCCTACGTCTCATCGGTTTCAAGCGCATCGACCGCTACATTCTCGTGCGTTTTCTCAGCACCTATGTGTTCTTGTTGGCACTCATCATTACGATTGCCATCATCTTTGACTTCAACGAGAAGATCGACAAGCTCACCAACGGCGGAGCTCGTTGGCACGAAGTGGTGTTCGACTACTATGCGAACTTCATCCCCTACTTCTCAAACATGTTCTCGCCGCTGTTTGTCTTCATTGCCGTGATTTTCTTCACCACGCAGTTGGCCAACCGCTCAGAAATCATCGCCATGAAAAGTGCGGGCATGAGTTTCCGCCGTTTGCTCCGTCCCTTCTTCATGGGCGCCGCCATCATCGCTGCCACCTCCTTTGCCCTCGGCGCTTATGTCATCCCACAGGGCAACGTGGCTCGCGTGAATTTCGAGAACAAATACATCAAAAAGCAACTTACCGTCGACGAAGCCGACAATATACAGATGCTAGTGGACAGTGGCGTGGTGGCCTGCATCGCTCACTTCGACAATCGCACCAAATCCGGCTCCGGCTTCTCGCTCGATAAGCTCTCTGAGAAGAAACTCGTCTCCCGCCTCACCGCAGAGACCATACAATACGACACACTGGCCGACCATAAGTATTCATGGACGCTCCACGGCTACATGCAACGCACCCTTCGCGGCTCGCGCGAGAAGATCAAGAGCGGAGAGAAGCTCGATACGACAATCATTATGGAGCCGAAAGATTTTTTCTACATCAAAGGCATGCAAGAAACCATGACGGTGCCGGAACTCAGCGCCTTCATCGACCGACAGCGCCTTCGCGGTGCAGCCGGCATCAGCACTTTCGAAGTAGAATACCATAAACGCTTCGCCACGCCCCTCGCCGCGTTCATCCTTACGCTCATCGGCGTGTCCATCTCGTGCGAAAAGCGCAAAGGCGGCATGGGTACGAGCATCGGCATCGGTTTGGCGCTCACCTTTACCTACATCATGCTGCAAACGGTAGCCGCTTCGTTCGCCACCAACGCAGGTTGGCCCGCCGGCCTCTCCGTTTGGATGCCTAACCTCCTTTTTGCCCTCATCGCGCTCTGGTTCTACCGCCGCACGCCCCAATAATCATCAACGAATCCCCCTTTTTCGCACCGACGCACACATTATATATATGTCCGAACACGAACTTTCCCCGGCAGACCTCCAACAAACGGCCGAAAATCCCCAATCCACCGCCCAAAGCGGCACGCTTTCCACTGAAAAAGAAGTGCAACCCACGCACACCGCGGAACCCACAGCAGAAAACGCGCAAGAATTAGAAAAAAGCGCACAACTTTCTGCAGAAACCCCACAAGTTTCTGCGGAAAGCCCACAGGTTTCTACAGACAACTCCGCCAAAGCGCCTGCCGAAGAAGCCGTCTATTTTGAAGACCTCGCCTTGAGCGAAGATGTGCTCGACGCACTTTGGGATATGCGTTTTGAGAAATGCACCCCCGTACAGGCACGTTGCATCCCCCATCTCCTCGAAGGCAAAGACCTCATTGGCATCGCCCAAACCGGAACCGGCAAGACCGCGGCCTATCTCCTCCCGATGCTCTCCGTTTTGCGCGATCAACCGCATCCGCACGACGCAGTAAACTGCCTCATCATGTCGCCCACCCGCGAATTGGCACAGCAAATCGACCAAGCCTTGCAAGGTTTTGCCTACTACACGCGCACCAACAGCGTCGCCGTCTACGGCGGAAACGACGGCATCCGCTTCGAACAAGAAAGAAAGGCCTTCGCCCAAGGCGCCGACATCATCGTTGCCACCCCGGGTCGCCTTATTTCGCACCTTCAACTCGGCAATCTCGATCTTTCGCGCACCACGCACATCATTCTCGACGAAGCCGATCGCATGCTCGACATGGGTTTCTTCGACGACATCATGACGATCATCAAACAGCTCCCCGCTGAGCGCCAAACCGTCCTCTTCTCGGCCACAATGCCCCCCGAAATTGCCAAAATGGCGAGAGAAGTCATGCGCGATCCCGTAGAAATCAAAATCGCCGTCTCAAAACCTGCCGAGAAGATCGATCAAAGCATCTACATCTGCCGCGATAACGACAAAACACCCATTCTCAAACACATTTTCTCCGAAGGCAAACCCGAGCGCGTCATTGTTTTCATCTCTTCCAAGCAGCGGGTCAAGGAACTCAACGTCATTTTGAAACGTCGCGGCTTCAACTGCGCCGCCATGCACTCCGACCTTGAGCAGAGCGAACGCGACGAAGTGATGCTCGGTTTCAAGCAACGCAAGATCGACATCCTCATCGCGACCGACATCGTGAGCCGCGGCATCGACATCGACGACATTCAGATGGTCATCAACTACGATGCACCGCGCGACCCCGAAGATTACGTGCACCGCATCGGACGAACCGCCCGTGCCGGACGCGCCGGACGCGCCATCACCCTCATTGGCGAGAAAGATCGCCTCTCGCTCAACAAAATCGAACGACTGCTCGAGACAAAAATTCCCCGCAATCCGCTCCCCGAAGGCTGTAAAGCCCCGGAACCCGCCGACGACAAAGCGCGCGGCCGCGGACATCACGCCGGAAAATCGAACCGCCGCGACAACAAGGGAGAAAAATCGAACGGAAAGAACAATCGTCGCAAGTCTACCCACGGAGGAGATCGCGGTAAATCCACTGAAAAATCGGCATCCTCCGCTTCCCACAACGAAAAGAGCGCCGGTTCGTCCTCTTCCAAGCGACGCGGTGGCCAACGTCGCGCCCCTCACAAAGATAATCCCCAAACTGAAGCCTGATGGAACAGCTCCTTCGCTATTTTCCCCAGCTCACTGAGCAGCAGCAACGCCAGTTTGCCGCCCTCGATGCCCTCTATCGCGATTGGAACGCCAAGATCAACGTCATCTCGCGCAAAGACATCGACAACCTCTATCCACATCACGTGCTCCACTCGTTGGGTATTGCCAAAGTCATCACCTTTCGCCCCGGGACACACGTCATGGACATCGGCACCGGTGGCGGTTTCCCGGGCATTCCCCTCGCCATTCTCTTTCCCGAAGTCCAATTCCACCTGCTCGACTCCATCGGCAAAAAAATTAAAGTGGCACAATCCGTGGCCGATGCGCTCGAACTCACTAACGTGCGCACCTCTCACAAGAATGTCATGGAGGAAAAGGAGAAATACGACTTCGTGGTGAGTCGCGCCGTGATGCAAATGGAGGATTTAGTGCGCCTCGTCCGCAAAAACGTGCACCACGAGCAGCGCAACTCCCTGCCCAACGGCCTCATCTGCCTCAAAGGCGGCGACATCCAGCAGGAAATGCGTCCCTTCAAGCACTGCTGCGACGTCTGGCCCCTGCACACTTACTTCGAAGAAGAGTTTTTCGAGACAAAAAAAGTAGCTTACGTCACACTTTAAGCCCACTATGCTCAAAATACAAGGTTTCACCGTCAACCCCATTCAGGAGAACACCTACATTGTGTCCGACTCCACGGGCGAAGCCGCCATCATCGACTGCGGCGCCCTCTTTCCCGAAGAGCAAAAAGCCATTGCCGACTACATCTCCGCGCACCGACTTCGCCCCACCCTGCTGTTACTCACGCACGGACACTTTGATCACGTTTTCGGTTGCGCTTGGGCGGCCGAAACCTACGGCCTCACGCCCCACATGCACCCGGCCGATGAGCCTTTCTTCACGCATGCCGCCCGCCACGCCGAACATTTTCTGCGCACTTGTCCCGACTTTACCGTCCCGACACACTTCAAACCCATCGGCACGCCCGACAGTCCGCAAACACTTCCCCTCGGCACGCACACTCTCCGCATCTTGCACACACCCGGCCACACTCCCGGCGGCGTTTGTTTCTACGAAGCCGACGAAAAGGTGCTCTTTTCGGGCGATACAATCTTTGAAGAAAGCATCGGGCGCACCGATTTGGGCGGCAAGCACGAACAACTGATCCATTCGATCCGTACCGAAATCCTGCCCCTCCCCGACGACGTGCAGATTCTCCCCGGCCACGGCGGCGCTACCACCGTCGGCCACGAGCGGCATCACAACCCTTTCCTGCCATGACCCGACTTTTTTCTTTTGCCACGCTCCTCGTGCTTATTTGCCTCCAATCAGCACTTCCCCTTGCGGCACAACGACGCAAAAACTCGCCGGCTCGTTCCCGCACCACCCCTGTGCGTAACAACCCGGTGCCCGTGCACAGTGCCGCGGATGCCATTGCGGCCTATGATTGGCACACAGCCGAACAACGGATCGCGGCCGAAATCGCAGCCACCTCCTCGCCCAGCGTCAAAGACTCGCTCAACGCCGCACTGCAACGCGTGCAGCGCGCCGCCGAACTCATGAACACCACCCAAAAAGTGGTCTGGCTCGACAGTCTTTCGCTCGACCGCGCACAGTGGCTCGACAGTTTGTTGCTCTCCCCCGAGGCCGGTCGCTTCGTCCCCGGCACTTCTTTGGGCACAACCCTCACCCACTGCGGCACCGCCTTCGTCAATGCCCTCGAAACAGAAGCCATTCTCCCCGCCGGACAGCCGCGGCGACTCTATCGTTTGGTGAAAGCCGGCAATCGTTGGAGTGTTCCCGAACCGCTGCCCGGACTTGATAGCAGTTTCACCGACATCGATTACCCGTTTCTCACCTCCGGCAACGGCACCACCTTGGTTTTCTCGGCACACCACGCCGGTAGCGACATCGGCGGGCGCGATCTTTTCATCACCCGCTACAACCCCGACACGCGACGCTTCGTCCGTCCCGTCCATCTCGGCATGCCTTTCAATTCCCCCGCCGACGATTTCTGCTACGCCCTCGATGAAACGCGCCGGCAAGGCTATCTCTTCACCAACCGTCGGCAACCTTCCGATCGCGTGTGCCGCTACACGTTCCTCTTCGACACACCTAATTTCGAAGAACTCAACACCGACGACGAATCCCTCCGCCGCCAATCGGCCGCCCTCCTCTCCGTGAGCGCATCCCAAGCCGGCCAAACCGAGCGCATCGCCCGCCATCGGAAGATGCTCGCCTCACAACAGCATCAACTCTCCAAAAGCACTCCGTCCGCTTTCACCTTTGTCATCGACGACGACCGTTTGGCCACCTCCCTCACCGACTTTCAGAGCGAAACAGGCCGACAACTCGCCGAAAAATGGCTCGAACTCACCGAAGAGAGTCGCACCGTCGCGCAGCAACGCGACGAAGCAGAACGGCGTTATGCCATCAATCCCAACGAAGCCGACGCTCACCTGCTCCGACGCACCGAGTTGACGCTCTCTCTTCTCCACCAAGAAATCAAAACCATCGCCAAGGAAATTCGGCGTGCCGAACAACGCTGAATTTCCTCTCGGCCAATCTATTCCTATCTATATTTTCAAATTAAAATGGCCATGAACAACATCCATTTTCCTGAATCCGAACTCATTCTCAACGCAGACGGTTCGATTTTCCACCTCCACCTTCTTCCCGAACAAGTCGCCGACAAGGTGATTCTCGTCGGCGATCCCGGCCGTGTTGAGTTGGTTGCATCCCACTTCGAGCACCGCGAATGCGAAGTCGAGAGCCGCGAGTTCCGCACCGTGACCGGTACCTACAAAGGCAAGCGCATCACGGTCGTTTCCACCGGTATCGGTTGTGACAACATCGACATTGTCGTCAACGAGCTCGACGCCCTCGCCAACATCGATTTCAACACCCGCACCGAGCGCCCCGAATTTCGTCAGCTCAACCTCGTGCGCATCGGCACTTGCGGCGGTTTGCAACGCCACACCCCCGAAGGCACTTTCATCGCTTCGCAAAAGAGTCTCGGTTTCGACGGCCTCCTCAACTTCTATGACGGCCGCAACGAAGTCTGCGACCTCGACTTTGAGCGCGCCTTCCTCGAAGCCATGCACTGGACGGGCACGCAATGCATCGCCCACCCCTACTGCATCGACAACGATCCCGAGTTGCTCGATCGCATTGCCGGCAGCGACATGGTTCGCGGCGTCACCATCGCCTGCGGTGGCTTCTACGGTCCGCAAGGCCGCCGTTTGCGCGTGCCTCTCGCCGATCCCCAAGCCAACGAAAAGATCATGGCGTTCAAACACGGCGACCTCTGCATCACCAACTTCGAAATGGAAAGCAGCGCCCTCGCCGGTCTCTCGCGTCTTATGGGACACAAAGCCATGACTTGCTGCATGGTCGTGGCCAATCGCGTAGCCGGAAAAGCCAATCCGAACTATAAAAATTCAATTGACACCTTGATTTCCACGGTATTAGACAGAATTTAAATTCAAATATGCCGTGCGGCATATTGAAAAATTTCGCAATCCCAAAAGAAATTCATAACTTTGCTCCCACTCACCCAACCAATCTCTTTGGCCTTGAGTGATTAATACCATTCTAAAACAAAATCGACACGATTCCCCACAACGGATTCGTGTCGTTTTTTTGTATTTATACCCCACTCTATCAAAAAAATAATTATATTTGCCTCGGCAACACATTGTCGCCTCACAACAAATTCCTCAACTCCCCCTTCTAAAAACTCCATTCTATGAAATTCGTGGTCAGCTCCCTCCTCTTCTTCGCCGGCCTTTGCGGCGCACAAGCGCAAAACACAGCCAACCTTTCCCCCAGCGCACAACGTCTCGCCGAAACCTACGCTGCGCTGCACCAAAACCCGACGGACACCGCACGGCAAAAGGCCTTTTTCGAAGCCTTCCCGAAGACGTTTTTTGAACTCGAAGTCCTCTTCGGCCATCATCCCGAGCTCATTCCC
Source organism: uncultured Prevotellaceae bacterium (assembly GCA_963517315.1). Classification (GTDB taxonomy): domain Bacteria; phylum Bacteroidota; class Bacteroidia; order Bacteroidales; family Bacteroidaceae; genus Alloprevotella. Next base: position 28,795 of record CAUQEF010000009.1, on the reverse strand, counting down.
ACCAATCTCTACGCCTCGGGCTACGACTACACGCAAGCCTTCCGAAGCAAAATCCCCGCAGTGCCCGTCGAAACGCGCATCGATCGGCTCATCACCCTCTTTATGGGCGGACATTGGGAGGCCGATGCGCCCAGCTATCTGAACGACGAACTGAGCACCTACGCCAATGCCCACCCCCTCGCCTTCTTCCAACTGTTGGCGCGCCACACGCCGGCCGAACAACGCCTCTTTTGGCAATGCTACTGGCAAAATCCGTGCAAAGACCCGTGGTTGGCCGCCGCACTGAGCCACTATAAAAAAGCCGCCGCACGAAAGTATCCGCGCGAAACGGCCGTGATGGTGAGTGCCTACCACGATTTCGCCGGAACGCTCGAAGGGCGTTAAAACACACGACCGACACGACATTTGCCCTCGCCAAGAGCGCGCTAAAAAGTCGTCTACTTTTCGTCAAAACAAGGGACATTTTCGAGAAAATGTCCCTTGTTTTTTTGCATTCCTCCCTTGTTTGATTTTGTTCGCACGGTGCTCGCGCAGAAAGCGTTTGTCACTCCGCCGCTTTTTCGTAACTTCGCCGTCAAGGCCGTGCACTGCGCGCCCGTGCGCCACGCCTCTTCACAAGCACTACTCGACATGCCCGAATTTCAACTCACCTCTCCCTACAAACCCATGGGCGACCAGCCCGAAGCCATCCGCCAACTCACCCAAGGCCTCCGCAACGGCGAAGAAGCACAGGTGTTGCTCGGCGTGACCGGCTCGGGAAAAACCTTCACCATCGCCAACGTCATCGCCGAAATCGGGCGCCCCACCCTCATTCTCTCCCACAACAAGACACTGGCCGCCCAACTCTACACCGAGATGAAAGGCTTTTTCCCCCACAACGCGGTGGAATATTATGTGTCGTACTACGACTACTACCAGCCCGAAGCCTACATCGCCTCGACCGACACGTACATCGAGAAAGACTTGGCCATCAACGACGACCTCGACAAGCTCCGGCTCGCCGCCACCTCCACGCTCCTCTCCGGACGCAAAGACGTGGTGGTCGTTTCGTCGGTGAGTTGCATCTACGGCATGGGCAATCCCGCCGCCTTCTACGAGAATGTCATCCTGTTGCGCACGGGGCAAACCATCACGATGAACGTGCTCTTGCGCCGACTCGTCGATTCGCTCTACACTCGCAACGACATCGCCCCTTCGCGCGGCAACTTCCGCGTGAAAGGTGACACGGTCGACATCTTTTTGGCCTATGCCGACGACGTGCTGCGCATCAATTTCTGGGGCGACGAGATCGACGGCATCGAAGAGGTCGACGGCCTGACGGGAGCGCGCCTCGGTTCGTTCGATGAGTACAAGGTCTACCCCGCCAACCTCTTCATGACGACCAAAGAAAGCCAAGACCTGGCCATTCATCAGATCCAAGACGACTTGGTGGCGCAAGTCGCGCTCTTCAACGAGCAGGGCAAAACCCTCGAAGCCCAGCGTCTCGAGGAACGCGTGAGCTACGACCTCGAAATGATTCGCGAACTCGGCCACTGCTCGGGCATCGAAAACTATTCGCGCTACTTCGACGGCCGCCAACCGGGCATGCGCCCCTACTGTCTACTCGACTTTTTCCCGAAAGACTTTCTGCTGGTCATCGACGAGAGCCACGTCAGCGTGCCACAAATCCGCGCGATGTACGGCGGTGACCGCTCGCGCAAAGAGAGTTTGGTCAACTACGGTTTCCGACTCCCCGCCGCGCTCGACAACCGCCCGCTCAAATTTGAGGAGTTTCGCGAACTCACCCACCAAGTCATCTATGTCAGCGCCACCCCCGACGAGTATGAACTCGCCGAAGCGGGCGGTGTGTACGTCGATCAGGTGATTCGCCCCACCGGTCTGCTCGATCCTCCCATCGAGGTGCGCGACACTGACTTTCCGGTCGACGACCTGCTCGAAGAAATCCGCATCGCCATTTCGCACGATGAGCGCACGCTGGTCACCACCCTCACCAAACGCATGGCCGAAGAGCTCTCAGAGTACTTACTGGGCTTGGGCATCCCCACGGCCTACATCCACTCGGACGTCGACACCTTGCAGCGCGTGCAAATCATGGAAGATCTGCGCGCCGGTGTCTATCAGGTGCTGGTGGGCGTGAACCTCTTGCGCGAAGGCCTCGACTTGCCGGAAGTAGCCCTCGTGGCCATCCTCGATGCCGACAAGGAAGGCTTTCTCCGCGACCGCCGCAGCATGACGCAAACGGCGGGGCGTGCCGCACGTAACGTGAACGGGCGCGTCATCATGTACGCCAAAAAGATTACGCGCAGCATGCAGCTCACCATCGACGAGACCAATCGCCGCCGCCTCAAACAAATGAACTACAATGCCGAACACGGCATCACGCCCACGCAAGTGAAGAAAAACAGCGCGCCGAGCCAACTCGGACAGTTGGGCAAGGAGCGCGCCGAGGCACAGCAAATCGACCCGCGCCGCGGGCAGGGCAATGCCACCTACACGGCGACCACGGGCAAATCCTCGCTGCGCGCCGCCGAAAACGCCGCAACCTATGGCTCCGCACGGACGACTTCGGCGGAAAACACTACGGACAACGGCGGACAGCTGACGGCCGAAGAACGCGCCGCCCGCATCGAAACCCTGCGCAACGCAATGAAGCGCGCCGCCGAACAACTTGATTTTGTGACCGCTGCGCAGTTGCGCGACGAAATGTTGGCCCTCGAAGCCCAATCTTAACTGTTCTTTCCGCATGACTGTTGACACGCTACTGCGCTTCCTCCGTTCGTGGATACTCGCCTTCGCCATCGTGCTCGGCGTTGTCCTCTATTTCGGTTGGATGGCGCTACCTTTCGGCGCAACCTACGAAGCCGAAGCCATTTCGGCGGTGAAGTTTGTGCAGCCGTGGCTCATTTTCACGATGCTGTTCGTCACCTTTTGCAAAATCGATCCGCGCCACCTGCGCCTTCGTGGCTGGCACGCGCGCCATCTCGCCTTCCAAGCGCTGACTTTCACCGCATTGGCGGCCGTCATCCACTATTTCCCGGTTGGGAGCGGCCGCCCGGTGCTCGAAGGTGCCATGCTCTGTCTCATTTGTCCCACCGCCACTTCGTGTGCCGTGATCACCGGCAAACTCGGCGGCGACATTGAGGGCGTAACCACCTACACGATGCTCATCAACCTCGTGGCGGCACTGCTCATTCCCGCGGTGCTGTCGGTGATCGCGCCACATGGCGGACAAGGTTTCGGCACTTCGTTTGCCCTGATCCTTGCGCGCGTCTTTCCCATGCTCATTTGTCCGTTTTTGGCGGCATGGGCGGTGCGATTGTGGTGGGCACGACTCCACCGTCGGCTGTTGCGACTCAAAGACTTCGCTTTTTATCTTTGGGCGGTGTGCCTTACGCTCGCCATCACCTCCTCCACCCATGCCTTGGTGCACACCGATGCGCCCGGCACTGTGCTGTTCGGCATCGGTGTCGCGGCTTTGCTGACCTGCATTGTGCAGTTTGCCCTCGGACGCCGCATCGGGCAGTGCATCGGCGAGCCGATTGCGCCGGCACAAGCCTTGGGACAAAAGAATACGGTCTTCGCCATTTGGGCGGGCTACACCTTTTTCGATCCCGTCAGCTCCATTGCGGGCGGTTTCTACAGCATCTTCCACAATGTGTGGAACAGTTATCAACTTTCACAGCACAACCAACGCCATTCCGCTCACATTGTCGACGAGATGCCCCAACCGCACGTCATAAAGTGAATCTTACGCGGATGAACCGGCGCTCCATGCTCTCTAAACTTCACCGTTATGCAACGACTTCTCTTCCTTTTCCTCGGCCTTTGGCTCACTTTTTCCTCGGCCTCTGCGCAGTGCGGATCGGGCAACACGGCCTTTCAAGACGGCGAAACGCTGAATTACGATTTGTACTACAACTGGGCCTTCGTTTGGGTCAAGGTGGGGCAGGCACAATGGAGCATTCGCAAAACCACCTTCGAGGGCAAGCCGGCTTACCGCACTTATCTCACGACATCGACCAACAAACGCGCAGATAAGGTCTTCGTGATGCGCGACACGCTGACGAGTTACACGGATATGAACGTGACTCCTCTTTATTACACGAAGCGCGCGCACGAAGGCAAGTACTTTCGATCGGATATGGTGCGTTATAGTTATCCCAAAGGCAAATGTCGCGTGAATATGAGCTATGCGGCCAACCACGGCCCCGAACATCCGGTGGCTTTGCAGAGCAATGAATGTATATACGACATGGTTTCGATGATGCTGCGCGCTCGTTCGTTCGATCCTGCTGGCTGGAACGAGGGCGAACGCCGCAACTTTGTGATGGCCGACGGCCGCGATTGCGGAAGACAAAGCATCCTTTTCCGCGGACGAAAGACCTTTAAGATGGAACACTCCGACATCACTTACCGCTGTCTGGTGTTTTCGTTCATCGAACGCAAACACGACAAAGAAAAGGAGATCGTGCGCTTCTATATCACCGACGATGCGAACCATCTTCCCGTGCGGCTGGACATGAACCTCAACTTTGGCACGGCCAAAGCCTTCCTGCGCAATGCTTCCGGCGTGCGCCACCCGCAAACTTCCATCGTGCGTTAAGGACTTCTCAACATGGCGGCAAACAGCCGTTGCATCTTGCAGGAAACAGGCATTATATATTATACAGTCGCAACCTCGCAAGCGAAAACGCCCGTTGCGTATTAAAAGAAGCTTCAACTGTGCAGACGGGAGCGCCCATTGCACAGTAAAAACAGCCGGTGCGCACTGAAAAATACGCACGTTTTTTTTCCGCCCCTCCTCACTTTCACGCGCCGCTCCCTTCTCTGCAGAGAAAGGGGCGGCGCGTCTTTGCCACTTGCCCGAAAACCATTACCTTTGTCCTCGCAAAACGGCAATGTTGCCACACATTTCAACCATTCCCTCCCCCGTTGCGCCACTTCCCTCACGGACACTCACGCGCAACTCCTCCACGAGTATATGATAGAAAAGCATTTCTTGCTTGAAGAAGCCGATCCGGCCACGTTTTTTGGCGCCGGCAATGCCAATCTGCGCCTCCTTCGCGCGCTACGTCCGAAACTCCGCATCATTGGGCGCGACAATGTGCTCAAAGTGATGGGCGCAGAAGAAGACATGGCCGAGTTTGAAGAGACCTTCGCCGCACTTCAACGGCATTGTGCGCGCTTCAACAGTCTCAGTGAGGAGAATGTGGTGGAAATAGCCCGACACGGCGACAGAAATACCAACGATGACCGAAATACCATCGTCTATTCGACCTCAGGTAAGCCCATCGCGCCACGTTCTGAGAACCAACGCCGATTGGTAGAGGCCTATTTCAAAAACGACATGCTCTTTGCCGTGGGTCCTGCGGGTTCGGGCAAAACTTATGTGGCCATTGCGCTCGCCGTCAAGGCATTGAAGAACAAAGAGATCAAGAAAATCATATTAAGTCGCCCCGCCGTCGAAGCGGGTGAGAAGCTCGGTTTTCTTCCGGGCGACATGAAGGACAAAATCGACCCTTATCTTCAACCCCTTTACGATGCGCTGCAAGAAATGCTCCCCCCTGCCAAATTACAGGAGTACCTTGATCAGCAAGTCATCCAGATTGCACCGTTGGCCTTCATGCGCGGCCGTACACTCAACGATGCGGTCGTGATTTTGGACGAAGCGCAAAACACGACTTCTGCACAAATCAAAATGTTCCTCACACGCATGGGTTGGAACACGAAGATGATCATCACGGGAGACCGCACGCAAATCGATCTTCCTCCCTCGCAACGCAGCGGACTGGTGGAGGCCGAGCGCATTCTCCACAATGTGCCGGGCATTGCCTTCATCGAAATGACGAAAAAGGACATCGTTCGGCACAAACTTGTCAGCCGTATCGTGGAAGCCTACGATGCTTACGCCAAAAAGAAGGAGATGCGCGATGAAAAGACGGCATCCGGAGAGGAACGTGCCACGACAACCGCAAACATTTCGACAGAAAACTAAACCCTGTCCACGGAAAACGAGGCAAACTGCTCGCCCTCTGATGTAAAATCTCCGAAAATCGAGGAAAAGTCCCCCACTTTCAGCAGCAACAACTCAACCCCCTCAATTTATATAGCATGAGTGCTCTCACAACAACCGATTTTCACTTTCCCGGTCAGCAAAGTGTCTACAATGGTAAGGTCCGCGACGTCTACCATCTCGGAGATCGCCTCGTTATGGTGGCCACCGACAGAATTTCAGCCTTTGATGTGGTACTGCCCAAGGGTATTCCTTTCAAAGGTCAGGTGCTGAATCAAATTGCTGCGCAGTTTCTCGATGCCACGACGGACATTTGTCCGAATTGGAAGCAAGCTACACCCGATCCGATGGTAACAGTCGGCGTCACCTGCGAAGGTTTTGCCATCGAAATGATCGTGCGCGGTTACCTTTGCGGCAGCGCTTGGCGCGCCTATAAGGCAGGTGCTCGCGAAATCTGCGGCATTTCGCTTCCCGACGGTATGCGCGAGAACGAAAAGTTCCCCACGCCCATCGTCACCCCCACCACGAAAGCCGAAATCGGCGAACACGATGCCGACATCTCGAAGGCTGAGATCCTCGAACGCGGCTTGGCCACGCCCGAAGAATACGAGATTTTGGAGAAATACACGCTCGCCCTCTTTGAACGCGGCACGCAAATGGCTGCCGAGCGCGGTTTGATCCTCGTCGACACCAAGTACGAGTTCGGAAAGCACAACGGTGAGATTTATCTCATGGACGAAATCCACACTCCCGACTCCAGTCGCTATTTCTATGCCGAGGGCTACACCGAACGCTTCGAGAAAGGCGAGCCGCAAAAGCAACTTTCGAAAGAATTTGTGCGCGAATGGCTGATGGACAACGGTTTCCAAGGCAAAGACGGCCAACAAGTGCCGGAAATGACGCCCGAGATCGTTCAAAACATCTCCGACCGCTACATCGAACTCTACGAACACATCACGGGTAAGGCCTTCGATCGGGAAACCCACACCAACCTTGCAGAGCGCATCGAGCAGAATGTGCTCAACTACCTCAAAGGGTAATCCTCCAGACGGCGTTAGTAGATAATTCTCTGCTATTCGCTCCACAAAACTAACATCTTTCCCGTTATTCAACACGCAGCTCGCCACTTTATGATGAAGTGGCGAGCTGTATGTTTCTGCATCTTAGTTTCAACAGTCCTGTTCCGCGTTGCCATCTCCATATTGGGCGCAAAACAGAGCAACTTTCCCGGGACATCCTGCCATTTCACTGCGTCCTGCCGTTATGAAGGCAAACGCGCACCGTCTAATAAATAGACAGTGCGCGTTTATTTTTTTGAGATTGTTCGCCAAACGGAATTTTAGAGACGCTTGAACACGATATTCATGTAGGTTCTGTCCGTTGTCAAAGCAGGAGTGCTGACCAACTTGTAAGTAAGAATACCGGTTTCGTCAATGGCCACGTCTTGGAAGACCTTGTCATCATAATAGGTCACGAAATAGCCCAAAGCATCCACTTGTTCAATGGGCAAGGCTGTCGACGAGGGACTCGCAGTTGCGGGAGGGGTTACTGCCGCCAAGGTGGGTTGGAAACGCTCGCGATAGATCTTGTGAAGATCGATAACAAATTCTTCACCATTATACAGGGGAGAGGCCACATCGGTAGGCATGATGTAGCCGGGAAGGTAGAAGAAAAACGGCCATGCACCGGGCATCGAGCCCAAAACGCCTTGCGCATCGGCCACCACCACATGCTTGGGATTAAAGAGGTTGGCCTTCGCTTCATCGTACGTTCCCATTGCCGAAGTCGTGATTTGATCTTTCGCCTTAGGAAGCGTCTGGATACGAGCGGTACCGTTGACATGGAGGCGCTCAGTGGGCGCAGCCTCGTTCACACCGACGCGACCGCGTTCGGCAGGCGCCTGTGCCATCGCAGTTGCTCCGCAAGCGAGTGCTGCCACAAAAAGAATATGTCGAAGTTTCATGAGAAATGCTATTTGAATTGAGAGAGTGATGTGCGTCAAGCTAAACTACTACCCGTTCTGTTTGCTCAAGTTGTGCGTAAAATTCGGAAGAGAAATCTCCTGCACTACGATAAACTCATAGCAAAGCCCCAAAAACAATAGTCAGAAGGCAACAGGAAGTAAAGTTTCAGCTCAATGCGCAAATGCTCCGCACAATTATTTGAGTTTGAAGATCACATCCATAAAGGTGTATTCCGTGGCTTCCGCACCGGCAACGACCTTATATTTGAGTACTCCACGATCGGTAAGGCTCACGTCTGTGAAGACTTTCGCATCGTAATACGTGATGTAGTACTCGAGGTCAGCGGCCTGCTCGATCGGAAGTTCACCAGCCGAAGGACTCACCGCACGCATTGCAGCTGCAGAACCCGGTGTCGGTGTTCCGGTCGGATTGGAGAATTGATCGACATAACGTTGGTAGAGATCAATTTCAAACATACCCGAGCCGGCTTTGAAATCAGGACTGGTCTTTTCAAGCGGCAAAACGATGCACGGCATGTGGAAGAAGAGCGGCTTCACGCCCATGCCATAACCCACAACACCGTTGGCGTCAGCTTGGAGCACGCGATGAGCCTCTGCACTAAAGACCTGATCACGTCCGGTGGGCGAAAGTGTACCGTCGGGCATGGTATAAATTGAGCTTGCCGTTCCAATTTGAGGAAGCGAGCTCACGCGCACGCGCCCTTTGACATGCAAATCCTCAGTCGGAACACGCACGCCTACACCCACAGCATCCTTGTGGCTCTGCCCATGCAAGGCAACGGGAAGAAAAAGTGCGGGGATCGCAAGTGCCAAAAGTTTGGAGATACGATTATTCATTCTGTTGTTATTTTATTTCTGTCGTTCAAAAAGCCACTCGCCCGACCCAAACAGCTACGGAACGCTGATTCCGGTCACCGGAACACGCGCTTGATCGGTGAAAAAAAGGAACTTCCCCTTCGGGCATCGTCAAAATTCCACCCTTTTGCTTTCATCTCATAGCGAGCGACATGCTCTATTGGCCAACCGCATCGAAGGTACGAATGAGCGGTAGCTACTTATACACGTACAAATTTAGAGACTCTCGACAAATAGCAACATAGAAAATAGCAAGAAACAGCTACATAAATTGCAGACATGGCGAAAATGCTATTTACAAATAACAAAACAAGAAGAAAAAGCGCATCTCACGCTCGGTTTATATGAAAAAATGGTACTGCATCCCCCACATACGGCGTAAACGACACAGCCTTCCTAACATTTTCAGACACAGCGAGAAATCCTAACGGGAGGCTTTCCAAATTGGCGCTCCGAGAGGACACGAGAGCTGTCGACTTGTTCGAAAAACGCCTCTCCGAAACTCCGATGCATAAAGCCTGCCCGCACAGCAAAAGCCACTTTCGGTCGATTTTCCTCCTTCGCACAGCGCGCCGCCGACAGGGGCTAAAAAAAACTTGGGACAAATCGTGCAATTTGTCCCAAGTTTTTGCAAAAACAAGACTGCTTTTTCAGAAAAGTCGAGCACTTTTTGATCAACCTTCCCGCCGAGCTCATATTTCACGCGACATTGAGTTCATTTAGAGGGCGGATATTAGCCGTAAAACGTTGAAAAGCACATGAATAGATTAGCTTTCTCGACTTTGCCAGAAGTCCAAATACGCCTGCCCCACTTGGAGGTGGTCATGATAGCGCTCAACATAAAGCCGGCTCTGGTGCGAAAGTTGAGGGATGCGCGATTTGTGGTCGACCAAGTCACGGAGCTTTTCATACACATCGTTTTCGTCGGGCAGGACGTTGACGATGGGGCGAAGGTCGGCACATCCGAGCAAATCGTAGGATTCGGGTTCGCCGCCGCCTACGACCACCAGCCCTTGCGCCATGGCTTGGAGGGCATTCATGGCGGGGGTGTAGGAATAGAGCTGATCGAGCAAAACATCGCACGAAAGCATGGCGCGCTTGTACTCGTCGAAGGGTAGGTTTTCGACCGCCACAACCTGCACCTCGTCGGGGCGCTCGGCCTCCAGGCGGCGCAAGGCGCGCAACATGATGTCGGTGCCTTTATAGCTGCTGCGGCTGCGCTGCACACCGACAAAAAAACGCACCGGACGTTCGGGGGAAAATTTCGTTTTGGCGAAATCGGGAATCAAAGGTGCGCTCCGTACATCGATCGGAAAGGGGATGAAACGCAGTTTGTGGGCAAACTCGGCACGATAAGCCGCGTCATACTCATAGAGTCCCGAGACAATGCCGTCGCAATCCTCGGCCACCCAAGTGTTGAGTGCCCCTTTCGCGCCGTGAAGCCAATCGGCAATCCAAATGTCGTTGTCCTCCCGCCGGCGCACCTCGCTGCCGAGGTTGAAATCGCTGTAGCGAAACGTGCGGCAGTCTAATCCGGCCTTGACCCAGTAGCGATCCATGCCGAAAGCGCCGAGAAAGACGCGCCGGTTGTGGCGACGCAAAAAACGGTAGTAGGGATAGATGCGCTCGGCGCGCAAAGGGAGAAATACGGGATTGATGAGTTGCACGACATCATAGCCTTTGAAACGACGAAAGGCGCGCCACAATCGCCAGAGGAAGGCCATTGTGGAGCGCCAGTGCATGCCGTGGCGTTTCAAATCGATGTCGCGTGCATAGCTTTTCCAGCCATCGCCGTCGGAGGCCAGTGTGACTTCGTGTCCGAGCGCGCGGAGCGCCGTGGCGAGTGTGGCGTGGACGTTGGAGTAATCGCCGAGGAGTAAGATTTTCATGCAGCGGTCAGTGCTGTTGCATTTGATTAAATTCGGGATCATCGGGCGACATGATGCGCACGCCCGATGAATACTTGTTTTTGCGCGGGGCCTGACTGCCTTTGCCCACTTCGGGCAGGGACGGTGCGGCACTTTTGGTCGCCTCATCGGGCAACGCGGGCGAACGGCTGAGCAACACATGGCCACCGTAGCCTTGCCAGCGCTTCAAGATGGCTTGCACATAGCCGGCGGTCTCGCTGCCGATCATATACCCGTGTTTCACCACGGGATCTCTGTAGTATTGCGGTGTTTGGAGGCCGAGAACGTAAGGCGCAACCTCGTCCCACCGGTGCGCGTTGCGACCATATTTGCGCGCCAAGGCCATCGCATCGCGCACGTGGCCCAGTCCGCCGTTGTAGGAAGCGAGCACAAATTTGAGTCGCTCGTTGGCGTCGGGCACATCGGCCAGTTGGGCGGTGAGTTTGCGAATGAGGCGGGCAGCCGCCCCTACATTCGTCTGCGGATCGTTGACTTGTTCGGCAGGCACTCCGAGTTCTGTGGCGGTGCGCGGCATGAGCTGCATCAGTCCGCGCGCTCCTGCCCACGATCTGGCGTTCGGGTCGAAGCCACTCTCCTGATAGCACTGTGCGGCAATGAGTTTCCAATCCCAGCCCGTGGTGGCCGAGGCCTGTTTGAAGAGGGGATCGTAGACAGAAATGATGCCTCGCTCGCGCGAAAGGAAGACGGCCTGCATGTGTCGGCGCACTTCGTGCACCTCGCGCAAGCGTTGTTTCTCATCCGCTTGGGCTTCGGCCAAGGTGCCGGGGGCAAACCACGTGCGGAGGGCTTCGGCGAGTTCGTCGGCGTGGGCGCGCACCGCCCAACTGGTGTGCAGTTTAGCGTCGTTGACACCGGCAGCTTGCAGACCGGCGGCGCCGATTCGCTTTTCGGCAATGGGCAAGGCGGCGATGTCGGCCTCTCCGCGCTTCACCATGTCGAGCAGTTCGGTGGTGTCCTTGGCCAGCTCCATTCGCACCTTGAGTCCCTCGGTGCGCGCGAAGTGGTCGGCCAAGGCGTATTGGAGTCCCATGCCAGTGCCGCGATAATCGTAGTAAGTCTCGGGGCCGGAGATCGTGGCTACTATGAGTTCACCGCTCCGCCGTATGTCTTCGAGGTCGGACTCTCCGCCGGTCGCAGTCTTTTCGCGCTCGAACGCCGCGTTCATGGGCGAATGCTGTGCAGTGCGCGACTTACACGCGCACCACATCAGCGGAAGGAGTAAAAAAAGGAGGTGGAATTTCATTCAAACGACAATGAGACGATGAAGCAAAACGTCGTGCGTCTCGACGGGAACAGCCGAGACGACTTGGAAATCGAAACAAACGCCCACACGGCGCACACGTTGTAGTGAGGGCTGTGCCAAAAAACGATCGTAGTAGGCTTTGCCGTGCCCAAGCCGACCGCCGTTGCGGTCGAAAGCGACGCCGGGAATGAGGGCAAAGTCTATGCTTTCGAGAGAAAGAAAAGGTGGATTTGTGGGTTCGAGAATGCCAAACGAGCCGGGACGGAGCGCTTCTCGGCCAAGGTAACGAGAAACCTGCAATGTCCCTTGCCGAATGGACGGGAGCAAGAGAGTTTTTTCCGACTGCCACCGCTCTATGATCGCCCCCGTCGGCACTTCGTCGGGCATATCGGCGTAGAGCAGCACAACCTTGGCTGCTAAAAACTCGGGATCGGCAGCCAAAGCCGCTTCTATACGTCGGGCGGCGCATTTACGCCTTTCTGTATCGACCTTGGCGAGGCGCAGGGCACGTTGCTCCGAGCGCAAATTTTGTTTGGATTCCATATTCAGCCGAATATACAGCGGGGACAAAATCGAGCACCGTGCGCGCCGTCTTTTTCTCCGCTACTGCGGGGAAGGCTTTGCCCTCGCGGAAGACATGGAGCGCCTTTAAGATGAAGGGATCGTCCACATTGTCGACTTTGAGCCCGGATGCCGGATCAAACAGATCGGCAACGACGTAGGTGGTGAGCATCCGCTCGAGTAGACTCCGGGAAGTGCGAATCATAAGGTTGCGACGCTTCACGCCATGCTTGTTGGCATAGTCGGCAAACAGCTCGACAATGTTCACGCGACGGAGGTGTGCAACCAATGCTTCGGGAGTTTTGGTTGTTGCGAGCAGTTTGCGATTGTGATCGGCGTACCAATAGGCGAATTGATTGAGGATACCTGACATATACACTTCTTTATAGTAGGAGGTGATGCCGGTTGTGTCGCGGGGCACGAAGAAATCGGGAATGATGCCGCCACCGCCATAGACCGTGCGGCCGAGGCGGGTTTTATACTTCTGACCCGATGTTTTTATGCTGTCCGGATTGTAGTATTCGCCCGTGGCAGCACGGGTGAGCAAGTCGGCTTCGTAGTCTTCTTCGTCGCCGGGTTTGAACGGCTTCTGCACACAGCGCCCGGAGGGGGTGTAATAGCGCGCCACCGTGAGGCGCACCATGCTGCCGTCGCGGAATTCGATGGGCACTTGCACAAGGCCTTTGCCGAAGGAGCGACGCCCGATGATCGTGGCGCGATCATTGTCTTGCATCGCGCCGGCAAAAATCTCGCTGGCCGAAGCGCTCGTTTCATCGACGAGCACAACGAGGGGCAGATGCTGATAGGTGCCACGACCGTTGCTCTTAAACTTCTCTTGGTTGAAGCGCCGTCCTTTGGTGTATACGATGAGACGGTCTTTGGGGAGGAACTCATTGGCCACATTGACGGCAGCTTGTAGGTAACCGCCGAGGTTGCCGCGCAAGTCGATCACAAGGTGCTTCATGTCTTTGGCACTGAGAGAAGCCATGGCGGCGAGAAAATCGCCGTAGGTGTTGTCGCCCCACGAAGAAATGCGAATGTAGCCGGTCGTTGCGTCGAGCATATAATAGGCGTCTACACTGTGTACGGGTACATCTCCGCGCACGATCGTAAATTTCTCCAGTCCGCGCGCTCCCGTTCGGCGCACCGAGAGCAGCACTTTGCTGCCGGCTTCGCCTTTCAGGCGCTTCATCACACCCTCGGTGTCTACATTTTTCCCAACGTAGACTTTCCCGTCGACTGCCACGATACGATCGCCGGGACGGAGGCCGACATCTTCGGCCGGGCCGCCGGGAATGACGCGAACCACACGCACCGTGTCATCGTAGATGGTGAATTGCACCCCGATGCCGGAGAAACTTCCACGCAGGTCTTGCATGGAGGCCTCAACGTCCTTGGCGCTGATGTACGTGCTGTGGGGATCGAGCTCTTTGAGGATTTGCGGCATGGAATGCTCCACGAGATCGGACATGTTGACCGTATCGACGTAACGATCGTCGACAATGTGGAGCAAATCACTGAGCTTGTTGCTCGAGGTGTTGATGAAACTGATGCGATTGCCGGCAAAATGCGTGGCATAAAAGCTTCCAATGAGTACACCGACGACGACTGCGACGGAAATGTAGAAGGGAAGCAAACGCGATGCGTAGTATTTCATTGAAAAAATGGACTTATGGTTCGGGAAGATGCAGGACTTCGATCTCAGCGCGCCTCAACAATTCTAAACCGGCGTGTAGTCTGTACTCTCTCTTGTAAACAACTCGGCGAATACCGGCCTGAATGATGAGTTTCGCACATTCTATACAGGGTTCGTCGGTGACATAGAGCGTGGCGCCGTCGGAGTTGTTGCCTGAACGAGCGATCTTTGTGATCGCATTGGCCTCCGCATGAAGCACATAGGGCTTGGTTAGTCCATCTTCGTCCTCACATACATTTTCAAAACCCGAGGGCGTCCCGTTGTACCCGTCGGAGATGATCATTTTGTCTTTGACGATGAGCGCGCCGACCTGGCGTCTGACACAATAGGAGTTTTCCGCCCAGATATCGGCCATGCGCAAATAGCGACGGTCGAGTGCAATCTTCTTGTCCATGGTTACCGGAGTTTTAAAGCTATGCGCGGGGTAAAATTCCGTCGCGCTTCAAGAGCGCATCGATGGTGGCGGGATGACCGCGGAAGTCGTTATAAAGTTGCTGGGGGTGAACCGTTCCGCCTCGCGAGAGAAGTTTGTGGCGGAAATCTGCGGCCACGGCACGATCAAAGAGGCCGCGCTCAAGGAAAGCCTCGAAAGCGTCGGCATCGAGCACTTCTGCCCATTTATAACTGTAATAGCCGGCAGAATAACCGCCGTTCATGATGTGACTGAACTGCACTGTCATGCAGGTTTCGGGCACGGAGGGCATTAACTGCACCGACTGCCAAGCTTTGCGCTCAAAGGCACGGATATCTTCTTCGAGCTTTTCGGTGCGCGTATAATAGGCCATGTCGAGCAGTCCGAAACTTACTTGACGAATGCAAGCATAGGCCACGTTGAAATTGTGTGCACGGCGAATCCGCTCGACCAGGGCTTCGGGCATCGCCTCGCCTGTTTCGTAATGATGGGCGAAGGTCTGGAGAAACTCGGGGCGGAGAGCGAAATTCTCCATGAATTGCGAAGGCAATTCCACGAAATCCCAGTAAACATTGGTGCCGCTGAGCGTGGGATAGTGCGTATCGGCGAAAATGCCGTGGAGGGCGTGTCCGAACTCGTGCAGGAAGGTTTCCAACTCGTCGAAAGTGAGCAGAGAGGGGCGAGAAGGGGTGGGCTTGCTGAAGTTCATCGTCACACTCACGTGGGGACGACGCGTTTCGCCCTGCAGCGTGACGCCGGCCTCGCGATAGGACGTCATCCAAGCACCACTTTGTTTCGAAGAGCGGGGGAAGAAATCCGTATAGAGCACAGCAAGGAAACTACCGTCGACGTCAAAAATTTCGTAGGCCTTGACTTCTTCGTGATAGACGGGAATTTCCGGATTTTCCTTGAAGGTAATCCCATATAAAGTGGTGGCCAAACCGAAAACGCCCTCAACGACTTTCGACAATTCGAGGTACGGGCGCACCATTTCGGCGTCCAAATCGTAATCTCTCAACTTCAAAAGATGCGCATAATGGGCAAAATCCCATGGCATCAGCTCGAAATCTTCGCCTTCTTTCTCTTTGGCGAGTTGTTCGATGGCGGCCACTTCCTGACGGGCGGGGGCTAAATAATGCGCTTTGAGTTCTTCGAGCAAATGATGCACACGGTCGGGGGTCTGCGCCATGCGCTTTTGCAACACATAGTCGGCGTAGCACGGAAAACCGAGGAGTTGTGCCAACTCCATGCGCAGATTCACCAAATTGCGGCAAATCTCGAAGTTGTTTCGCTCATTGTCGTGCGCACAACGCGTCATGTAAGCACGATAAAGTTGCTCGCGTAGCGCACGATTCTCGGCATATTGCATGAAAGGTCCGAAGGATGGTGCATGAAGTGTGAACACCCAACCTTCGAGTCCGCGCTCTTCGGCAGTAGCCGCCGCCTGTTCGATTTGCGACTCAGGCAAACCGGCCAAATCTTCGCGTTGCGTCAGATGAAGTACAAAATCATTGGTCTCTTTGATGTTGTTTTGCGAGAATTGCAAAGAGAGTTTCGCCAATTCTGCCTTCACTTCTTTGAATCTTCCCCGTTTTTCCTCCGGCAAAGCGGCTCCCGAACGCACAAATCCGTCGTAAGTGTCTTGCAAAAGCATAGCATCTTCGCCCGAGAGCGTGGGGTTTTGCTTCTCGGCCTCGTAGACTGCACGCACACGTCGGAACAACGGCTCGTTGAGCGTGATATTGGCACTGTGCTCGCTCAAGAGCGGCGACATGCGTTCGGCCAATTGTTCCAACTCATCGGATGTGTCGGCCGAAAGTAGGTTGTACATAATCGTTGTTGCGCGCTCCAGCATTTCGCCGGCGTAAGTGAGCGCCACAATCGTGTTGTGGAATGTCGGTTGCGCCGTAGATCGTGCGATGGCATCCACCTCGCTGCGTTCAAGCTCCATGCCTTTGTGCAGCGCGGCCTCAATATTAGGCACGGTGATGTCTGGAAACGGGAAGGTTTCGCGAGGAGTGGCAAATCTATATTGGAGTAACGGATTCTTCATTCGTTCAAACGGGATTGTATTTAGAGATTTCCTCAAACTCTTTGCCGAGATTGAGGTTCAAATAAACGTCATAGAGCAACGGCGCCCACAAGCGCGGCGCATCGGGTGCTGCTTTTCTGAAACGTTCGAGGTGAGGTCGCGCCTCCTCGTAGCATTTGCGCTGTGCTTTGAAGGCTTTCATGTAACCGGGTGCCTTGATTGACGTGGGCAACAAGATGGATTTTGCCCGCTGCACATACGCCTTCCCGATAAAGTAATCGGCGCGCACGTTGCCGGAATCTACTTTTTGCAAATTCTGTGCCGCCTGCAAACACAAGGTGTCTTTGCGCAAACGATCATACACCTCGGCCTGCGCATCATAGAGCACGGCTTTTTTCATGCGCAACGGCAAAAGAGAATCTATACACGCCAACAATTCGCGTTCTTTATTGCGTCGAAAATACTCTTCAGTGAGCTTTTTGAAGAAAAAATCATCGTCGGGATACTCTCTGACTCCACGTTTTAATAAGGAGAAGAACTCATCCGGCTTTCGAGCGGCCTCATAATTCAGCGCCAACGTGTGCAATACTGTTGAACGGTGCACCGAATCGCGCAAAGCCAGCTCAACATAGCGCGTAGCCTCATCAAAATGCCCGGCAGCATAGCCGGCATAAAGATAATCTTCTGCATTTTGCATCTCCAGCATAGGCGACAATTGTGGAGGACGCTGCGCCAAAAGCGGTGTATGCCGCGCTTCCAAAGTCATTTTTGCGTAACGCGCAGCCTCGTTCCACTTCTCTTTTCCGAGAAAATAGCGGGAAGCCGTGGCCAAATTGGGATATAAGCGTCCCAACAAAGTGGCATAAGCGCCGGAAAGTCCGGCACCGGCATTTTTTTTATCGGCCTGTTGCGCCCGTTGCAAACTATCTGCGCGGAGCGCATAGGCAAAAACGTCGTATTGGGTGGCGAAATACGACGTGGTATCGGGATTGCGACGCAGATACAACTTTTCGTTTTCCGCCTCGTACAGTTTTTTGGCCGCCATCGCGCCCAGTTCGTAATACTGAACATCAGGCACGTATGCCGTGTCGCGCTCCATTTGCCGAACCAACTTCATGGCCTCGGCCGGACGCTTGTTTTTCAAAGCGGCTTTGACTTCTTTGAGTGGATCTGTTCCCCCTTTGCAGGCAGCCAATAGCCCACCGATGAGCAAAACAGCTGCTAAGCTTACGTTCAGTTTCATAATTGAGTAAAGCAGAGACGCGCCTTTTCGGCACGCCCCTGCGTGAAAGTTCTTGATGTTGCGTGCTCAACGATGGTTGGCTGCGTCGAGCAGCTCGTCCATTTGCTTGGCTTCGGCTTTGCGATTGAGATTTTGATAAATCTGCTGCAAAGTCGGTGCCCAAAGCTTCACACGATCGGGTGCGAGCTGACGCACTTTCTCCATGTAAGGCAGCGCCTTGCCATAGTAGCTCTGAATGTCTTTCAACTCCTTATTATAGAGAGCCACCGCCGCATTGCCTTTCACTTTCGAAAGATTGCTACCGGCATACTTATAGCCGCCGTTCATCTTTTTCGTAATCACTTCATTGATGAAGGCATACGCCATATTGGTGTTGGCCTCCAGATGATCGGGGCTAATGGCCAGTGCTTTGGCAAAGGCTTCGCGCGCTGTGGGATAATCCTTCTTCAAGTTCAAATCCACACAACCTTTGATGTACCAAGAAGAAGCCTTGTCGGGGCCACTCTTCAAGAGGTCGTTGGCCGTAGCTTCGGCAGCCGTCACGTCATTGTTCTGATAATAAACACTGATCAGGTTCTCAAGCAGCGCCGTGTTGTCTTCCAAGTTGTTGATCGCGTCCTTCAACGCGTTGACATAAGCCACCGTGTCGTGCTTGCCGTCAAGATACGTTTGCAAACGCATCAGATAAAGGTCGCGCACGGGCACTTTGGCCTCAGCAAGCACCGCCTTGTCATATTTGAAAGCCGCATCCACGTTGGCCAGCACGTCGTCATAGTGCTTCATGTCGTTGGCCAGCATCGCACGGTAGTACGTAGCCTGCGCATACTCCTTGGCCATCGTGATACGCATGGAATCGCGCTTGCTCTCCAAGGCCGGATTGTTGGGCAGGTCTACAAATTTGCCGAGATACTTGTAAGCACCGGGCTTATCGTTGTTGCTATTGAGGAAAATACCGGCATAGAAATAGTAGTCACGGGCATTGTAAACCACCATCGTGGCCTCGTTGCTATATTCTTGCTTCGGCATTTTGCCCTTCGCATCGGGCGTATGTTCGAAAACGTAGCTCTTGGTGTAATAATCCACCATGTCGTCGAGTCGCGAAATGAACTGTGCCGTGTCGAGCGGTTGAGAATTGGCAGCATTCACGAGCAGGGGCTGGAACAAGATGCGCGAGCACTTGCCGGCCTTGTTGTAGATTTCGCCGAACTTCGTGGTCTTCGGATTGTCGAAGGACGATCTGAGGAGTTCGAGTGCTTCGGCTGCCTTGTTTTGCGTAAGCAGATCATCTGCCTTATAGACTACGCTGTTCTGTGCCACGCCTGCCAAGGCGAAAGCACCGAGAACGGCCAGAGAAAAGATTTTCTTCATGGCTGGGGATGTTTATTGTGGGTTATTAGTTGTCAGTTTCGGGCGTTTCGTCATCGGTGATCACCTCTTCTACCTCTACGGTATCGGTTTCGAGGACACCATTTTCTTCGGGCAGTTCAGTGCCGTCCACAGTTTCCACCTCTTCTTCTTCGTCGGTGGGCACCTGACATACACTGCTGATCACATCGTTGCGTTTCTTGAGGTCGATAAGTCGAACGCCCTGCGTGGCGCGACCGGCTTGGCGGATGTCTGCCACACGCAGGCGCAAGGTGATGCCACTCTTATTGATGATCATGAGATCTTCTTCCTCGGTCACACTCTTGATGGCCACCACTCTACCCGTCTTGTCGGTGATATTGAGCGTGCGCACGCCCTTACCGCCGCGGTTGGTCATGCGATAGTCGTCCACAATGCTGCGCTTACCGTAACCTTGTTCGCTGACCACGAGCACCGTTTCGCGTTCTTTGTCGTTGACGCACACCATGCCTACCACTTCATCATCGCCTCCGTCGAGCACCATGCCGCGTACGCCGGTGGCGTTGCGCCCCATGGTGCGCACTGCGCTTTCGCTGAATCGGATAGCGCGACCGTTGCGGTTGGCCATGATAATTTCGTCCGTGCCGTTGGTCAGCACCACGCTGATCACGCGGTCGTCGTCGTTGATGTTGATCGCGTTCACACCGTTGGTGCGGGGGCGCGAGTACTCGGTGAGACAAGTCTTCTTGATCACGCCGCGTTGCGTGGCGAAGACCACATAGTGCGACTTGCAGAAGTCCTCATCGCGCAACTTGCGCACGTGGAGGAAGGCATTGATGCGATCGTCCGGCTCGATGTTGAGCATGTTTTGGATGGCACGTCCCTTCGATTGGCGCGTACCCTCCTCGATTTCATAAACGCGCAGCCAGTAGCAGCGGCCTTTGGCGGTGAAGAACAGCATCGTGTTGTGCATCGTCGCGTGATAGATGTACTCGATGAAGTCCTGATCGCGCGTGGATCCGCCTTTGGCACCGACACCTCCGCGTCCTTGCGCGCGGAATTCGGCCAGCGGCGTACGCTTGATGTATCCGAGGTGGCTGATGGTGATCACCACTTCGTCGTCGGAATAGAAGTCTTCGGCGTTGAAGTTCGAAAGGTCGGGGAGGATTTCCGTCTTGCGCTCGTCGCCATAGGCTTCTTTCACTTCCAGCAATTCGTCCTTGATCACCTTCTTGCAAAGTTCGGGGTCGGACAAGATCTGATTGAAGTAGGCAATGCGCTGCTCGAGTTCGTCGTATTCGCCGCGGAGCTTTTCTTGTTGCAGACCGGTGAGTTGCGCCAAACGCATCTCGACGATGGCCTTGGCTTGCACCTCATCGAGCGAGAAGCGCTGCATCAAGCGCTCTTGCGCCTCTTGCGTGTTGCGACTCGACTTGATGATGGCCACCACTTCGTCGATATTGTCGGAAGCGATGATGAGAGCGCGCAAGATGTGCTGACGTTCGAGTGCCTTGCGCAGGTCGAACTTCGTGCGACGGATCACCACATCGTGGCGGTGCTCGATGAAATGGCGGATGCACTCTTTGAGCGTGAGCAGCTGCGGGCGCATCTTTGCGGGACTCGTTCCGAGAATGGGCACCAAGGCGATGCAGTTCACCGCGAAACTCGTCTGGAGTCCCGTCATCTTATAGAGCTTGTTGAGCACCACGTTGGCGTTCTGCCCGCGCTTCACGTCCACCACGATGCGCATACCTTCGCGGTCCGACTCGTCGTTGACATTGGTGATGCCCTCCACCTTGCCTTCTTTGGCCAACTGGGCGATGGACTTCACCAGCTCGCTGGTGTTCGTGCCGTAGGGCACGGCGCGCACCACGATGCGGTCGTGGAGCGTGCCGGTCTCGATTTCGGCCTTGGCACGCAGCATCACGCGACCGCGTCCCGTCTCATAGGCACTGCGAATGCCCGTGTCTCCGAGGATATAGGCACCGGTGGGGAAGTCAGGGCCTTTGATATGCTCCATGAGGCCGTCGACGTCAATATCGGGGTTGTCAACGTAGGCCACACAGCCGTCGATGACTTCGCCGAGATTGTGGGTGGGCACGTTCGTGGCCATACCCACGGCGATACCCGTGGCACCGTTGACCAAGAAGGAGGGGATGCGCGTGGGCAACACCGACGGCTCGTCGCGCGAGTTGTCGTAGTTGCGGTTCATGTCCACCGTTTCCTTCTCGATATCCTGCATCATGGCTTCACCCACGAGGCTCATTTTGGCTTCGGTGTAACGCATGGCCGCCGCCCCGTCACCGTCCATCGAACCGAAGTTACCTTGGCCGATGACCAACGGGTAGCGCATGGCCCAAGGCTGCGCCATGCGCACCAATGCACCGTAGACCGAGCTGTCGCCGTGGGGGTGATACTTACCGAGCACCTCACCGACGATGGCAGCCGACTTTTTTGTGGCTTTGTCGTGAGTGATACCCATGTCCATCATACCGTAGAGAATACGGCGATGCACAGGCTTGAAGCCGTCGCGCACATCGGGCAGTGCGCGGCTCACGATGACGGACATCGAATAGTCAATATACGAGGATTTCATTTCCTCCTCGATATTCACTTGTTTGATTCTATCTGTTTCTTGGATCATTGTTTGGGCGTTTGCAGCCGCTCAACGGTTCGGCAGGGGGCTACCGGATGCCGAATCGGGGCCATATAATAGTGCAAATATAAGCATTTCGCTCCACGTGCACACGCGAACGGCCTATTTTTTTCGTCCCCACAACCGCATAATGCCCCTTTTTAGCCCCGCTGCGCCACTTTCTCGCCTTGCGCTGTATGCCTATCGAGGAAATCGCACGGCTCCGACACACCAAGAGTCGGAGTTTGCCAACCTCATGGGCCGGTGAATTGAAGAACGACCGCGCGATGAGCTCCCCCTGCTCAACGCCGATCGCACTGTTGTCCGCCAAGCGGCGGCGCATGCGGAGGGAGATGCAAAAAGTGGAGGACTTTCGGCCGGAAGTCCTCCACTTTTTCGTAAAACTCCACGACTTTTTCTTCCAACTCCACCATTTTTTATCCGGACTCCGCAACGAGCTTTGTCGTACAGCCTGCCCGCCCCACCCTTCCCTTCATTTCCGGCTCCATCTTGTCCGCTACGTCCCGCCGGAAGTCGGGCGAATCCCCTTCTCCCTCCGACCGGAAACACCATATAGCCGCTGCGCTGCCCCGGCTCAAGGTGAGTAGACACCACGTCGACACCTTTCGACAAAAAACGCCTCCGTCCCACATGAAGTAGGGCGGAGGCGAAATTATCGTTCGTCAGTGATCTAAACCACCTTCGGCAGCAACTTAACGACGCAGCTTGCGCTTGCCGAAGAAACCGGCAAATCCACTCAATCGACGGAAGAGTTTGTAACCGGTGAGGACACCGTCGAAGAGCCACCACGCACGCGTGGCCGTGCTCATGAAGGTTTCCATCACATTGCCATCACCGGCAGGCGGAGCGGTGAGCGTTGCGAAATCATCGCTGATTTCTTCGCCCAACTTTTGCAGCTCAATTTTAAGCCGCTTCTGCCGCCAGTGCACTTGTTCGAGAGAGATGAATGCGCTCATGGCCATTGGGATTTAAAAGTTGTGGTGTCGCCGATGGTACTTTCGTTCCGTTCGTCGCGCACGCTCATCTCTCCTTCTTGGGAAAGCAAGAGCGAAACGAGAAAACGCGTGATGGGATCGATGATGAGCGAACGTCGGAAGACAAAGAGCAGCAAAGCCACAACAATGTAGAACAAAGCCACTACCCCGCCGGCTACGACATAACCGCCCACGAGGGGGGCGAGATAGAACACGGCAGCAAACGAAAGCATGACGGCCACCAACGAGGCGAGGCAAAAGAACACCACACCAATCAGCACGGCCGACAGTAACATCGTGATGCGACTCACGGCATCTAAGCGCAGGCTCTCCAATTTGAGATCCACATAACGCTTGAGATTACGCACAAGACGCTCCAGAATTTTGACATTCTGATCACTCGACATCATCGTTCGTCTTTATTAAGGTCGTACCGCGATGTGCGCTTAGGCAGTTGTTGCGCTGAGTTCGTCTGCGATGTCGTCGACGAGGCTTTCGAGCTCTTTGCCGTTGAGCTTAATGCCACGTTTGCGGATGATGTCGGCAATGCGCGTGCGAGTGTCTTCGCCCTTTTCGGGTGCGAAAAGAATACCACATGCGGCGCCTACTGCTGCACCGCCCAAGAAAGCTGCAAGAATACTAAGACCTTTCATATCGTTCTGAGTTTTGAATTGAATAATGTTTCAAGTCCAAAAATAGTACTTTCTCATCAGAACACCGCAAAGAAGGAGAGAAAAAGGAAGAGTTTACTTTTTTTTATGATTACGGATCGTACTTCATCCTGCATTTCCTTGTATTTTTGCACCATATCATTGCATCCTCCCGAAGAGGATGAACCCTGAACATCACGGACATATCATATACTGCAATAAAACGTCACTGAAATGAAGAACCCTGCTATTCTCGCTCTTAGTCTCTGCGCCGTAGCCCTGTTCGCCGCCTCTTGCAAATCTCAAGAGAGCGCCTATCGCCAAGCTTACGAACGGGCCAGAGCACAAGAGATGAACAAGCCCACTCAGACGGTTACCATCATTCCGCAAAACACGCAGCCGCAGCCCACGCAGCCCGCTCCTGTGCAGCAACCCGCCGCACCGGTAGTTCAAAGCACTGTGGTGGTGGAAGAAGAAAATACCCCCGTGCGCACCATTCAAGGAGAAAAGCGCATTATCGACGGAGAGCCCTTGAAGGCTTTCAGCGTGGTGGTGGGCAGTTTCGTGAATGAAACCAATGCTCGCGGTATGATGAACACGCTGCGCAATCGCGGTTATGCCGCTCGCGTGATGAAGACGAACGAAAACATCAACGGGCACACCGGTTGGTATCGCGTGGTGGCTTCGTCCTTCTCTACGAAGAGCCAAGCCGTGCAGAGCAAGAACACGCTCCGCGACAGCTATCCCGGTGCTTGGATCTTGGGCAACTGATTGTTTTGCCTCCATTTTGCGCAATAAACGCGCGTCCCCTTACAACGCGAGCAGCACTGTTGAGTGTTGGCTCGCGTTTTTGGATCACATTGCCCATTCTTCGCCTTGTTACGGCGAGCTTCTTCGGAACAAAAACTACAAAGCCCCGAAAACTCATTGAGTTTTCGGGGCTTTGTTCTGTTTATCGCCGCTACCGCGGGGACTGTCTTCAGCGATCAGCTCTCGCAACTGCGACAAGAAACGATGTTGCTGAGCAACTCCTTGCTGATGCTTTGGCTGCGCTGGTAATAAAGGCCTTTGACACCGAGACGCCATGCTTCGATGAGCAGGGCATTGACTTCCTTGACGGAAAGTCCGGGGGGAATGTTGATGTTGAGTGACTGGCCTTGGTCGATAAATTTCTGACGAATGGAGGCTTGCAACACAATTTCGTGCTGGGAGATTTCTTTGAAGGTCTTGAACACTTCCTTCTCGCGCTCGGTGAGGAAATCAAGATGTTGTACCGAACCTTGATTGAGCATGATGTTGCGCCACACCTCCTCGTTGTTGCGCCCTTTCTCTTTCAGCAAGGCTTCGAGATAGCGATTTTTGCGTATGAAATTGCCTTTGGCCAGTCCGGCCTTGTAGTAATTGGAAGAATAAGGCTCGATACCGGGCGACACTTGTCCGAGAATCGAGGAGCTGGACGTGGTGGGGGCAATGGCCGTCACGGTGGTGTTGCGGTATTTCGGGCCATCGTAGTCCGCGCATTCGTCGAAAATCGGAGCGCATCCGTAGGTTTCGGCCAATTCAAGTGAAGCCTGCTTCGCCTGCTCTTGCACCTGACGGAAGATCTGAGTGGTGAGGCTCTTGGCCTCCATGGATTCGAACGGGATGAGGTTCTTCTGCAACAACGAGTGCCATCCGAGCACCCCAAGCCCGAGGGCGCGATGGCGTTCTGCAAAGCGATTGGCTTGACGCAGGAAGGCTGAATCGCGCGTTTTCTCGATAAACTCTGACATCACGGCATCGAGGAACCAAATGGCCAGACGAACGGCATCGGTGTCCTTCCATTCGTCCCACAACTCGAGGTTCATCGACGAGAGGCAGCAAACGAAGCTCTCGTTTTCGGAATCGGGCAACTGGATCTCATTGCAAAGATTGGAGTGCGTGATCTGCAAACCGAGTTGATGGTAGATTTCGGGTTTGTGGGCGTTGACGTTGTCGGAAAACTGGATATAGGGGAGGCCTTTCTGCTGGCGGCTCTCGAGCACGCGTGCCCAAATCTTACGCTTCTCGGTGTCGCCGTCGATCATCTCCTGCATCCAGTAGTCGGGTACGCAGACGGCATAAAAAAGATTCTGAATGGGGCTGCCGATGTCCTTGATTTGCAAAAATTCGGCGATGTCGGGATGGTCAATATCCAAATAAGCGGCAAAAGATCCACGGCGGGTGGCTCCTTGCGACACGGTATCCATCACGGTGTCGAACAAGCGCATGAAGGAAACGGCGCCCGATGATTTTCCGTTGTTGGTAATGGCAGCCCCGCGTCCGCGCAAATTGCCGAAATAGGCAGAGGTGCCGCCGCCGTGCTTGGTTTGCATCATCACTTCTCCGAGTTTGATGGTGATCCCCTCAATGCTATCGGGGATGTTGCAGCCGAAACACGAAATGGGGAGACCACGCGAGGTGCCCATATTGGACCAAACGGGAGAGCTGCAGCTCATCCATCCTTTATAGAGGAGTTCGGCAAAGCGTTCTTGGAGTTCTGGACGGTAAAGACGGCGGGCGGCGGCGCTTGTGACACGATAGATGGCGTCGTGGACGGTTTCGCCATGAAGCAGGTAGCCGCGGTCGAGCACGGCTTCCGACTCCTCATTGTACCACCAAGGGAGTTCTTTGGACATGAGGGGAAAATTCGAGAAATGATTGAGGGGAATAGAGTATTTGCGGGACAGTAGGCTTAGACAATGGGCATCACAATGCGCCTTTGACCGAACTACTGATTAGAACAAGTCGTCTTCTGTGATGGACTTATCGTGCTTGGTGTAAGCCGTGGGGCGCTTGGCGAAGAAGTCGTCCAACTCGTTGGCGAAAACATTCTCATCAAACCAAAGCATGGGCTTGTAGGCTTCAGCAGAGATGTGGAAAAGTTTGTCATAGCCGATTTGCGAGAGCGCATTGTCTACACGGGCGCGCATGAAGTCGAGCAAATTGGCCTTGGTGAAGAAAGGAAGTTCGCCTTCTTCGTAGATCCAATCGAGCAACTCGGTTTCGTACGAGAGGTATTCGCGCACTTCTTTTTCGACGGCTTCCTGCGACGGACGCATTTCGGGGCACTCCTCGAAAATTCGCTGCAGCAAATAGACACCGGCATCGGCATGTGTTTGCTCATCAATGGAGGTCCACGCAATGACGTTCGACGTATTCTTCATATAGCCGCGGAAATGCGTAAACGACAGAATATTGGCAAACTGGGAAAAGAGCGAAGAGTTTTCGATGACGATGACAAAAAAGAGCAATTGCTCCACAAAACTCTTGGCGGTGGTGAAATGCTCATCAATGAGCGAGAGTTTATGACGGAAAACGGGAATTTCGACGAGTTTCTCGAACTCATCGTTGTAGCCGAGGACTTCCAACAAACGGGAATAGGCCATGGCATGACGATGCTCGCACTCGGCAAACGTCGCTCCTAGACCATTAAATTCAGGCTTGGGGAGATGCTTGTACAAATCGCCCCAAAAGGTTTTGACGGCGACTTCCACCTGCGCAATGCCCAAGAGGCTGCGCTTCACCACCTCGCGCTCGATGTCGGAGAGGTGGGAATGAAAATGCTGCACATCTGAGGTGAACTCAACTTCACTGTGCACCCAAAAGGTTTTATTCATTTTATCCACGAAATCCATCGTTTCGGGATACTCGAAAGGCTTGAAATTGACGCGTTTATCGAAAATGCTCATGAGAAATAGTCTGTGATTCTTGAGCAAAGGTACATCATTTTCAACAACTCTCCACGCGCTTTCGACTTAATTTTCCGGCTGAAAGAAAAAGAGTGGGAAAGCTTTGGTCGTACGCTTTTCAAATAGTATCTTCGCAGACAATTCAAGGCATCACCTGTGCTTGCCTTCTCTCCACTTCTCCACTTTCTTGCCCTCTACCGGCAAGAAAACAACAGAACTCGAAAAAACAAATTCTTTGGTTCCTGCTATGCATTGGTTCACTCTCCTCCTTCTTGCCCTTTCCGCCGGTTTGTTCCTCTACATTATGGTATTGGAAACTTTTCTCACTGATTCTCAGCTCACCGCTCGGACCTTCAAGATGTCGGTCGACGAACTGCGCAAACCGGCACTGAACACTGCAATGAAAAACCTCGGTGTCTACAATGGACTCGTGGGTGCCGGTCTGCTTTATGCCCTTCTTTTTTCACCCGACGGCCGAGAAGTGGCAGCAGTTTTCTTCGCTTTTGGCTTTGTCGTGGCTATCTACGGGGCTGTCATCTCACAATTCAGCATCTTGTTCAAACCGGGAACGCTACCATTGCTCGGGCTGGTAAGCTTAGTATTACTCTGATTTTTAGACCTTAATAAAAATAACGGCACCGCTTTGAACTTTCGTAGTTCAAAGCGGTGCCGTTCTTAATAGAAGAAAAGAGGGCTCGGTGAGATCAAGCCAATGATTGGCACCATTCGCAGAGCTGATTAACAGTTTCGGATAACGAGCTGGCAGAAAAAGGGATGCCATGACAATATATTTCAATTGTTGCGTCGGAAAACGGAGAGCGGTATTGTATCTTGTTCACCTCGAAACAACTAAACGGAGCAACTAAAATACAATGCTTTTTCTTTTCGGTAGAAAACGCGGTGTAGGCAAGGAGTTGATGTAGATCACTACGGAAGCTCTCACCCAGTGTATCGCTTTTCGAATGCTTATTATTGCTGTCCGCTAAAAGTTTAGACGCAGCTAATATGTCGTTCTGATCTCCGCTAAACAGGTTGATTCATCTTACCTCATCTAAAGTTCCCCTCTCTTTCTGTTCTTCGCGAGCGCTTTCTTAGCGGACAGCCGATGAATGATAGTCGGAGAGGGGGCTTACTTTTCCAAAAAGAAGTCCGCAACGCCTATTGATGGGCATTGCGGATAGGAAAATTGTATCGTTTTGAAGTTTAGCGGACAGCAATAATTTGCAAACAAGACTAACGATAAGTCTGTATAAACTCCGGTCTGCGCTTCCTCTGAACGAATTATTGCGCAAAAGGCTCCTCCCTTCTTCTCATGATCTGCAAAGAAGCGAAGTATATAGTCCTTCTCTTGCTCAGCACCATAATTGCAAAGGCACTCCTGGACAAAATCTTTTAATTCGAATTTCTTCATTGATATAAAAAATTAGATTTAGCACTGTACGCAACAAAGCCCCGAGTCTCTTTCGAGTCTCGAGGCTTGTTGTAAAATGGCGG
>CAUQEF010000008.1:0-103427 GCA_963517315.1 uncultured Prevotellaceae bacterium | reverse complement strand
CTGTTGCAGGAAAGGCACCTTGGTTTGGTAAAGATAAGTGGAGAAGAAAGTATAGTGAGGGACCAATTGTGTATCGTGGAGTTGTAGCGGCACAATCAGAACTGTACAAACCAAGCGACAAAGGAGAGGATGCGTTTTACGCGGTTACCATTGTAGCTGTAGACAAAGCGCACCAATGCAACGAGGAGTGGATGCAACGTGTGATTAAACAATTGCAAGATATGCAAGCGGGAAAAGTTGATACCCCATCAGATTGTGCTGAACTTGTGGATATGATGAACGAAGTTGACAACGAGGGAGATTGGCGCACGGGAATGCTTGGTATGAGTATTGCCGAAGGCGCAGAGGCGTATTACCGCAAAGATGTACTTTACCGTAAGAACCTACCAAACGGTTTCTTACCTACCAATGGCATTTTACCGCAGGTCTGTACTAATTTCCCTGTTAAGGAATCTCATTTACCTTTGACTGCTCATATTCCTGTTCAGTTCTATATGGATTAAGTCCGTATTTTGGATAGATAAAAATTAAGAGAGGTACACAAGCTGTGTGACCTCTCTTATTATTTTAGGTTCATCCGACATTTGGAGTGATGCGGTTCTAAAAAGAAGAAAACCGCTGAACAAATTGTATATTTGAATTAGCAACAACAAATGTACAGTTATGAACAGCAGTTTTCTATATCATGCTTGGGGATTGTATCACCACAAGTGTCTACGAGAGGAATACAAAGGTAATACAATCATCTTACATATCGAAAGTAAACGAGCTCCGAAATGCTGCCCCCAATGCGGTCATGCCCATTTGGTGAAAAATGGCTTTCGCACTCGTGACTTTATCAGCCTTCCGATCGGTGGCAAAAAGGTAATTCTGCGGATGAAAGTCCGCCGTTACAAGTGCAAGTGTGCAGATTGTGACTATGATTGTCAGGAACGGATATCCTTTGCCCCGGGCAGTCACAGCTACACTCGTCGCTTTGCAAGGTATGCGGTCGATCTATTGAAGGGGATGACCCTCAAAGACACAGCCCAACTTTTGGGTGTGTCGTGGGACACGATCAAAGAGATTCACACTCATCATCTTGATTGTCAATATGTTCCGCCCTCTCTTGAGGGAGTGGACAGCATCGGCATAGACGAGTTTGCCGTTCAAAAAGGGCATGTGTACAAAACCATTGTCGTTGACCTCAAGAGCGGTCGGATTCTCCATGTGGGTCAGGGCAAGGCGGCCGATGCTTTGGCCGGATTTTGGAAAAGGGTCAGACGAAAGAAGCTCGACATCAAGTATATCGCCACCGATCTCTCTGCCGCTTTCATCTCCTCCGTACTTGAAAACTGCCCGAACGCCGTGCATGTCTTCGACCATTTTCATGTGGTCAAACTAATGAATGAGAAGCTGGACGAGATACGCAGGGCCCAATATAACATGGAAAAGGACATCAACAAGCGCAAAGTCTTGAAGGGGAAGCGCTACCTGCTGCTGCGCAATGGAGCGGATATCTTCGATAAGGAGTACAAAACAAGGCTTGACAATGCCTTAGACATGAACAAACCGCTCTCACAGGCCTACTATCTCAAAGAGCAACTCA
Organism: uncultured Prevotellaceae bacterium; assembly: GCA_963517315.1. Lineage (GTDB taxonomy): Bacteria > Bacteroidota > Bacteroidia > Bacteroidales > Bacteroidaceae > Alloprevotella. Next base: position 101,839 of record CAUQEF010000008.1, on the reverse strand, counting down.
GAGAAATATGGATGCAGCCCAATAAACAAGTAGCCGAAAAGGTCATGCTCGATTGGGTGAAACAGGCGCAGGAGAGCAAAGTGTCGCAGTTGATGAAAATGGCCGTCACGATCATGGCTTACAGAACCGGTATTCTGGCCTGGTACGACTGCCCCATATCGACCGGGAAAGTAGAAGGAATCAACAATAAGATAAAGGTGATGAAGAGAGTGGCCTATGGTTTTAGAGATGCAAGGTATTTTCAGCTAAGGCTATATGCGCTGCACGATTGCCGCGTCACTCCAAATGTCGGATGAACCCAAAATTTGGCAATGCCTCGAACATTCCACTGCGTGATTTACCTCTTGGGGAGCATCCGAAATCATTCAGTAAGTCAAAGAGCATTTGCGTCTCAACACGGAGAAAAAGCCCATGGATTCGCGCTATATGGACGCCACCGGGTGGCAGGAATAAAGGGAAGGTTGTGTTTTATCAAGCGCAAAGATAAACAATACATTTCGAATGATCGCAATTTCAAGCAGAAAAATATCGCTTTTCTTCGACGAAAAAGAACGGACGGCAAAAACTTGTGGACTTTTTCTCGATTCGAGTCTTGTTTTGTGTTTTTCTTCTCTCGTTTCAGCGGAAAGTAGAGATCCCTTTCCATACTCGCCACCGGCGGCGCTCCTCGCACGCGTAGACACGCTCGCGAACGGACACGCACCAGCGCATCGCGCACTCAACGACTTTGCATTTCTTGCCTTCACCCTTCACCCCTGCACCTAATCTACTGATAGTCTATAACTTACGGGTGAACGAATTAGCGATTTTAACAGTTCACCGGTGAAGAAAAAACGGGTGAAGCCTTCACCCGTAAGCACCTATTCGTCAACATTTTACCCTCAAAAGGTGAAGAGGTGAAGGCAAAAAACAAAAAACGGCGGACGCGCGCGTACGCGTGCGCGTTGGGCTTGTTTGGGGTCATTCGGTGCCTCACGGCTCGCCGCTTCCGACACAAGCCTCAATTTGAAGGTTTGCGCTGAGAAGTGGGCGCCATCAAGGCGGCGGCACCATGAGAGACGCGGGCGGTACCGGAGCAAAATCCCGACCGCGAGGAGAGATAAAGGCATGCCGCTTCGCTGTCGAAGCGGAGGTTTCAGCAAAAAAGCAGTGATTTCACCGAAGTGAAACCACTGCTTGTTAAGAGAGTCGGCGTACGCTGCACGTCGTTGCGTGCAAGATGACCGAAACAAGTCGGATGGAGGCAAGCAATGAGACGATTTTTCGATGAAATCGCGCATTTAGATTGCTTTCGTTGTTCAACCGATGGTGACGAGCGTCGTGCCTTCGAGCACGCTGTCGCCGGCAGCCACGCAAACGCCCGTGACTTTACCGTCGCACTCGGCCGTGATATTGTTTTCCATCTTCATGGCTTCGAGCACCACGACGGTGTCGCCCTTCTTCACGGCTTGACCGGCGCTCACCAAGACCTTGGTGACCACACCTGGCAGGGGCGCTGCTACGGGCGTGCCTTCGCCGGCAGCACCTTTGGCCGCGGGGGCGGCGGCAGGCGCAGCAGCGGGAGCCGGAGCCGTCGTAGCGGCGGGAACAGCGGCAGCAGCCACTTCGGGCAGATCGCCTTCGGTGAGGGGAGCGCCCAGAATTTCTACGTCAAACGCGATGCCGTTCACATTGAGTTTCGCCACTTGGTCGCGCAGCGATTCGATGGTCACGTCGTAACGCGCACCGTTTACGGTATAACTATATGTTCTCATTGTCGAAATGTCGTTGGGGAGAATGGTTTAATTGAATTGGCGCGTGGGATCGTTCCAGCGCGTGTGCGCTGCGTTGAGGGTGATGACCTCGGTCTCCTCGTCGTGCACCTCTTCGCACTCATATTGTGCGAGTGCCAGGCTGATCAAGCCGGCATAGATGGGCATGCGCTCGTCGGAGGGCACAAAGGGCACACCGTCTTCCTCGACAGCGGCTACTGTGCCGCGGCGTTCGTTGAACGTGATGCGCACGTCGCGACCGCCAAAGTTGTAGTGGAAAGTTTTCATACCGAGATGGGCGAATGATTAGAGCGGTTCGTTGCCGTGCTTCTTGGCGGGACGGCCTTCGCTCTTGGTGGCAATCTGTTCGAGGGCGCGGCAGATGCGGAAACGCGTGTTGCGCGGTTCGATCACATCGTCGATGTAACCTTCGGCTGCGGCCTTGTAGGGATTGGTGAAGAGGTCGTTGTATTCCTTTTCCTTCTGGGCGAGGAAAGCCTTGGGGTCGGCTTCGTTCTTGGCGGCCTTGGCGCTGAGAATGGCCACGGCACCACCGGCACCCATCACGGCAATTTCGGCCGAAGGCCAAGCGTAGTTGATGTCGGTCTTGAGTTGCTTGCTACCCATCACGATGTGCGAACCGCCGTAGCTCTTGCGGAGCGTCACGGTCACCTTGGGCACGGTGGCTTCACCGTAAGCGTAGAGGAGTTTCGCGCCGTGCGAGATCACGGCGTTGTACTCCTGACCGGTACCGGGGAGGAAGCCGGGGACGTCGACGAGACTGACGATGGGGATGTTGAAGGCGTCGCAGAAGCGCACGAAGCGAGCGGCCTTGCGGCTGGCGTTCACGTCGAGCACACCGGCGTAGACCTTGGGCTGGTTGGCGACGATACCGACGCTCTGGCCGTTGAAACGGGCGAAACCGATGATGATGTTCTGGGCGAAGTCGCGTTGCACTTCGAGGAACTCACCGTTGTCGACCACTGCACCGATGACCTCATACATGTTGTAGGCCATGTTGGGATTGTCGGGGATGATTTCGTTGAGGAGGTCTTCCTTGCGGTCGATGGGGTCGGCGCAGGCTACGCGGGGCGCGCGTTCGTGGTTGTTTTGGGGCAGGAACGAGAGGAGGTTGCGAATGAGGGCGGCAAACTCTTCTTCGGTCTTGGCGGTGAAGTGAGCCACACCACTCTTCTTGGCGTGTACGCTGGCACCGCCGAGATCTTCTTGGCTCACCTCCTCACCCGTGACGGTTTTCACCACCTTGGGGCCGGTGAGGAACATGTAAGAAACGCCTTCGAGCATCACGATGAAGTCGGTGAGTGCGGGCGAATAAACGGCACCGCCGGCGCAGGGGCCGCAGATACCGGAGATTTGGGGCACGACACCCGAAGCCTCAATGTTGCGCTGGAAGATGTCGGCAAAACCGGCGAGGGCGTTGATACCTTCTTGGATGCGTGCACCGCCCGAGTCGTTGAGACCGATGCAGGGCGCACCCATTTTCATGGCCATGTCCTGCACTTTGCAGATTTTCTCGGCCATCGTCTTGGAGAGCGAACCACCGTTGACGGTGAAATCCTGAGCATAGAGATAGACCAAGCGGCCGTTGATGGTGGCACTGCCGCACACCACGCCGTCGCCGTAGAATTGTTTCTTCTCCATGCCGAAGTCGTGGCAACGGTGAAGCTTGAACATGTCGAGTTCTTCGAAACTTCCTTCGTCGACGAGCAGGGCGATGCGCTCGCGAGCGGTGGCTTTGCCTTTGGCGTGCTGCTTGTCGATGGCCACTTCGCCGCCGCCGAGACGGGCTTTTTCGCGAAGTTCGACGAGCTGCTTGATTTTCTTCAATTGTTCACTCATATCGATTGATTGTAGCGTTGTTAGAATCAGAGGACTGCAAAGAACTTTACATAATCTTTGCGCGGCAAAATTACGCTTTTCTCCCGATGTGCGCAAATAATCGCGCGCTTTGCCGACATCTTAAAAACATCGTGCGCCTGCGCGAATGACTTCACGCGCCCAAAAGGCCGATTTCATCGAGGGCAGACGGTGCTTCACCCACGGATCGGGAAACGAAAAAGGGAGACAGACCACGGCGGATCCGGCTCCCAAGGAAAATATTCAGCACAGTTTCAGAGTTGAAAGGCGGAGAGGTCGATTTCTTCGCATTTCAGCGCTTCGAGGCGTTCGCTCCCCGCAGGGGTGATGGACAAGTACATTTGTCGCTTGTCCGTCTTGCAACGGGCACGACTGACGAAACCCAGTCGCTCCACGGAAGCGATGACTTTCGAGGCATTCGAGGGAGTGAGTTCCAACTTCTCCGCCAGTTCGCTCGAAGTTAGGCAGCCCGACTCGCTGAGCGTGCAGAGCAGCATCGCTTCGTTGATGTTCAGTTCGTAGATGCGCTCAAAGCGGCGCTCGAGAGCGGAGATGGCGCGATAGACATCGCGGATCTTACAGATTTTGGCGTGATCCATCGATTGCACTTCCTATTAAACCTTGTCCATGCAGCCACGCCACGGTTGCGCGGCGCGGTCTTGCGGATAGTGCAAACGGGCAAGACAGGGCGAAGTGCCGAGTTCTTGCGTGGCAATGGTATAGTGTACATAACCGCCCGAGAGATTGGCGACGTCCTCGAAACCGTTGCCGCGGAGGATGCGGAGGGCGAGGTAGCCGCGCAGTCCCACGGCGCAAGTCACGACGATGCGGCGATCGCGGGGCAGTTCGTCGAGGCGGTTGCGCAGCTCGTCGAGCGGGATGTTCACCGCCCCTTCCATCTTGCCGCGGCTCACTTCGGCGGGGGTGCGCACATCGAGCAAAAAGTCGTCGGTCGGTTGCGCGACTTCGCGCCAAGTCACAGCCGGCATTTCGCCGTCGACGATGTTACTCGCCACGTAGCCGGCAATCGCCACGGGGTCTTTGGCCGAAGAAAAGGGCGGCGCGTAGGCGTGTTCCAACTCGGTCAACTCATAGACGGTGCCGCCGCGTTTGATCATGAGCGCCAGTTCGTCGATGCGCTTGTCGACGCCCTCGTGACCCACACACTGCGCACCGAAGAGGCGGCCGGTGTGCGGATCGAAGGTGAGTTTGATCGTCAAGGAGTAGGCACCGGGATAGTAACCGGCGTGGCTGGCCGAAATCGTCACACTGCTGCGATAGTCGATGCCCATGCGGCGGAGGTGCTTGCCGGCCAGTCCGGTCGTGGCCACGGTGAGATCGAACACCTTCGCAATGGCCGTTCCCACCGAGCCTTCGTAGCGCGAAACGTCGCCGCGCACCATGTTGTCGGCCACCAAACGTGCCTGACGGTTGGCCGGGCCGGCGAGGAAATTACACCACGGTTGCCCCGTGACGGGATGCGGAAATTCGATAGCGTCGCCCACGGCATAGACATCGGGGGCGGAGGTGCGCAGGAAGGCGTCGACGCGAATGCCGCGCTCACCCAGTTCGAGACCGGCCGCGGCAGCCAGCTGTGTTTCGGGGCGTACGCCGATGGAGAGGAGCACCAAGTCGGCCGAGAGGCGCGTGCCGTCGTTGAGGTGCACACCGAGGCCGTCGTCGGCGCGGTCGAAATGCGTCACGCCCTGCTCCAAATACAGTTCCACGCCCTGCTCGAGGAGTTCACGGTGGACAAACGAGGCCATCGAGAAGTCTAACGGCGCCATGACTTGGTCGGCGGCCTCGACCACGGTGACGTGCAGTCCGGCCTTGCGGAGATTTTCGGCCATTTCCAGTCCGATGAATCCGCCGCCCACGACGACAGCGGACGAAACATCGGCGCGATCGACATAGGCCTTGATGCGGTCGGTGTCCTCGACCGTTCGGAGCGTGAAAATGCCCTCGTTTTCAATACCGGGCAGCGGTGGGCGCACCGGCGATGCGCCGGGGGAGAGCAACAGACGGTCGTAGCTCTCTTCATACTCCTCGCCTTCGGCCGGACGCACCGTGACGATTTTGCGCTCGGTGTCGATTTTCACCACTTCTTGGCGCACGCGCACGTCGATGTTGAAGCGTTGTCTGAACGACTCGGGGGTGTGGAGCAGCAACTTGTGGCGTTCGGCGATGACGCCGCCGATGTGGTAAGGCAAACCGCAGTTGGCATAAGAAATGTGGGGGCCGCGTTCGAAGACGATGATGTCGGCCGTTTCGTCGAGGCGACGGATGCGAGCGGCCGCCGTGGCGCCGCCGGCCACACCGCCGATGATGAGATGCTTCATGAGAAACGAGGAATGAAAGTGAGCAGTCTGCCCGCTATCGCTTTACGCCGTGCGCTACAAAACACAGGGCGCGAGCAGAAACGGGACTACCGACCGCAGCTGTGAGGGACAAATGGATTGAGAAAACACCGACAGGCAGCGAACACTTGCGACACTTGTCGGCGCGCACGCGGGGCGAACGTTGCGAAGTTCGGCAGTGGCTTATTTAATAAGATGTGTGTCCACCACCTCTTTGAGCTGTCCGTACGAAAGAGCGCCGGCGGCCATTTGCGGCGTGTCGTTCATCGGGATGAACAGGAGCGTGGGCACGGAGCGGATGTTGAACACGGCCGAAAGTTCGGGTTCTTGATCCACATCCACCTTGTAGACATCGATTTTTCCGTCATACTCCTCGGCGATGCGCTCGAGATGCGGTGCCATCGCCTTGCAGGGGCCGCACCAAGTGGCGTAAAAGTCGATCACGGCGGGGCGATCGCCCTTGAAGTTCCAGTTGTCGGTGTTGTTTTGATAGTCGAAAACGTGCGAGAGAAAGTATTCGTTGGTAATTTCTTTGGCTTTCATTGCGCTGATATTGAATGGTTTTTGAATCAAGTTTATTTATTTTCCATTGGAAACCACTGCAAAAGTAAGAAACACCTGTGACATAAACAAGTTTCCATCGGAAATAAATTATTGGAAGGCCATTTTTGCGGAGAAATTCCTCATTGGGCGCTCCAATTTTGGTTTGTCGACCGAAAGAGAAATGACCGACGAAATAGAACAAGGGAAGTTTCCATAAAAACAAGGCGACTTTTCGTCAAAACAAGGTACATTTGCACGCTTTCTCCCCAAGTTTTATTTGCAGAGAGACGGAGCTCACTTTCGGCACGTCTGCTTTCGGGCTTTTTCTCTCGTTGAGATTCGGTCGAAAGAATATATTCTGCCGAAAAAAAAATGGCATTTGCCCCCTCCTCTCGGCGTGCCCAACACATTAGCGGAGGGTAAATCACAAAAAAACAGATTTCCATGCAGTCTTTTCTCACACAGCACTCTTTATTAAAGATAAAGTCTATCGTGATGCAAGATCATCGGAAATCTGTCGGCGCTCCTCAGCTCGACCCGCAAACCTTGGGACAACTCTATGAGACCCATGCCCCACAACTGCTCAATCTTTGTCTCCGCTACGTCAAGAATCGGGCGGAGGCAGAAGATGTGTTGCACGATGCTTTCGTGGTTATTTTCACCCATATCGACACTTTGCGCGACGAAACGAAGCTTGTGCACTGGATGACCGTGATCGTGCGCAATCTCGCCCTTCGGCATGCAAAGGCCGCCGAAGAACGCCTCCGCCTGCACGAAGCAATCACGGAAGAACCGGCCGACGACGACAGCCCGACCCCCTCTTCAGTCATTCCGATGGAACGTCTGCTCGAAGCCATCGAGACACTGCCTCGCGGCTACGGAGAAGTTTTTCGTCTCGCGGTGCTCGACGGACTGTCGCACGAAGAGATCGGGCAATTGCTGGGCATCGCTCCGCACAGTTCGTCGTCGCAACTGGCACGTGCCAAACGCATGTTGAGAAAGCTCTTGGCCGATTACCGACTGCTCCTTATCTTACCGGTGGTAGTGGGCGTTTGGATTTACAGGCAGCACAGCATGCGCCGGCAAGCGGCACCTTCGACGGCCGCCCTGCCCCGCCCTCTTCCTCGAAAGGCGATGCCTCCTGTGGGACGCAAGGGAGCGCTTCCGATCGAAAGCGCAAGGCGCGGAGCAGAAGCTGAGTATACCGCAGCCCACAGCGAGCCAACGCCACCGAAGTGTTCCATGACTGCAGCGATGCAAGCGCAATCGTCCGCGCCACACGCCGCAGATCGTCTCAGGTTTGCCGCGCTCTCCGCACCGCTTCCCGATTTGTCGCAAAGTGGCGACACCTTTGCGCTGCCGACTGTCGTCGCCCCAATCGCCGATCGACAGTTGGCAATGGATGTTCATGCCCCCTCCCCGGCTGCTCGCAAGCACTATCCTTGGACTGTGAATTTCGGTGGAGGAGCGGCCACGGCTTCTTCCAATTCTCCCATCAAGTTCAATTATCTCTCCCTCACAGATCACGCCAACGGAGGGGTGAGACGCAAAATACATTCGTGGCAGGAACTTTCGGACTATCTCGCTGCCAACCAAACGCTGCTCGACTCTCTCGAACGGGCACAACTCAACCGCATGTTGCTCAACAATGCGCCCAACCAAGGGGACACACAAAACCTCAATGAGACGGAGCGGCATCAACGCCCCGTGACGGTGGGACTTTCGGTGGGAAAACAGCTCGGAGAGCGGTGGTTTTTCGGCACCGGAGTGAGCTACACGCGTCTGAACTCGGAGTTTGAAAGTGCTTTCCACAAAGGGCGTATACAAAAACGACAACAGATCGATTACGTAGGGCTCCCGTTCCGATTGACCTACCGTGTTTGGCAGAACGGACGCTTCAATGTCTATGCCACAGGAGGAGCCACGTTTGAATGGCCCGTGCGCGCCACACAAAATAAGGCCTATATCGAATCGGCGGACTCCGTCACGCCGCTGCGCACGCACTTTTCTGCACCATGCCAGTGGTCGGTGCAAATGGGAGCCGGCGTGGAATATCGCCTCGTGCGTCCCTTCACTCTCTTTGTCGAACCGAATGTGACACACTATTTCGGAACGGGAACTCCCGTTCGCACTTACCGAACGGAACATCCATGGTCGGTGGCTGTCCCCTTCGGCATTCGCCTCACTTGGTGATACTTTTACACCGCCGCTCGACGAGATTCGATGCGGCGGTGGCTGTTTTTGACGGATGCGGTGCAGTGTTTCGGTATTTGTTTACTCTTCTTCTAAAGAATACACAACAAATACCATGTACAGCCTCTACGATTACCTACACAACGGATGGACGTTTCTTCACAATCTGTTGCGTCCTCGACACAAGACCTTGACTTCGCTGATGATTTATTCCACCACACGTTGTCAATCTCGCTGCCAGCATTGCTCCATTTGGAAAAAACCGACCGAACATCTCTCACTCGACGACATTCGGCGCATCATGCGCGCAAAATGTGTCACGGCGCGCACCACAGTGGGACTGGAAGGCGGAGAATTTCTGCTGCATCCCGAAGCGGATGACATCTTGGGGTGGTTCGACGTGCATCACCCGAACTATACCCTGCTGTCGAATGCTTTGGCACCGCAGAAACTCAACGAAATGCTGGAAAGACATCGGCCGAAACACCTCTACGTTTCGCTCGATGGCGACAAAGCCACCTATCAACACATGCGGGGTGTGGACGGTTATGACAAAGTGATGCAGGTCATTAAGCAGTGGCACGAACGGATTCCCATCTCGCTCATGTTTTGCCTCTCGCCGTGGAATTCTTTTCGCGACATGCAACACGTGATTGCCGTGGCGAAACACTACCACATCGATGTGCGCATAGGAATTTACAGCACCATGTCATTTTTCGACACCACTTCGGGCTTGATCGACACGGAGCATGCGGATTTCCTGCGTGAGATTCCTCCATCGATTCACGAAACGGACGAAAACTTCGACTTCGTGGCACTCTACGATGAGTGGAAAAATCATCGCCTGCGGCTGCGTTGCCACAGTATTTTCAACGAACTGGTGATTCATTCCAACGGCGATGTGCCGATTTGCCAAAATCTGGATGTTGTCTTGGGGAATATACACCGAAACTCGCTCGATGAGATATTCAACTCGCCGAAAAGCTGTAAAACTCAATGTCGGCACTCACAAAAGTGCAATAAATGCTGGATAAATTACCACCGAAAATTTGATATCATCCTATTGCGCAATCTCGAACGCCTACTTCCCAAACGAATCATCGAACTGTGGTATGGTCGTTATCAATGGACGGAGGATCGACGAATGACTTACCGACAATACATACAACAAAAAACGAACATCGAGGCATGAAACTGATTCTCCCGCTCATCCGACGCTACAAACGCCTGCGCGATCTTCACCGCATGAACGACATCTACACCGCCGGTTACGCGATGGTCGGATTCGGCAACCACGCGGTTCACCAACTTCTCCCTGCCATACAATATTTGGGGGTGCCCCTGCGCTATGTTTGCTGCACCTCGACAAGCAAAGCGGAGGCTGTCGCACGAAAATATCCCGGGGTGCGCGGCACAACATCGCTCCGCGAGGTGCTCGACGACAAGGAGATTCGCGGAGTCTTTGTGGCAGCGACGCCTTCTGCCCATTTCACCATCTCCCGTGCCGTATTGGAAAGCGGAAAAGCGCTCTTTGTGGAGAAACCGCCCTGCACCGCACTCGAAGAGCTCGACAGATTGATTGAAACGGCGAAGGCTGTCGGCAATTCTGCTGTGACCGTGGGCTTTCAACGCCGTTTTTCGCCTGTCGCAAGTCTCTTGCAACAGGAATTGCGCGGCGCGAAGATGCACAGTTACCACTATCGTTTCCTCACCGGTGCCTACCCGGAAGGGGATGCGCTGACAGACTTGTTCATCCATCCGCTGGACTTGGTGAGTTTTCTCTTCGGTGAGGCCAAAGTGCGCAACTTTACACAAACCGGAAAGAGCGCGCGGGGCGAAGTCACCCTGTTTCTCGTTTTGGAGCACCGGCAGGTGATGGGATGCTTGGAACTGTCGACGGCCTACACTTGGAAACCGGCTGTGGAAACATTGGAAATCAACACTCAATCGGGCATTTATCGGACAAACTGCGCAGATGCGCTCGATTACACAGAGAAATTTTCCACCTTCTTCGGGCTTCCCACGGAAAAGGTATTTCGGCGCACAAGCCTCACCCGACATTTGCTCGACAACGATGGATTTGCTCCAACGGCTACAAGCCATTCCATCGTGAAACAGGGATTCTTTGGAGAAATACTCGATTTTGCGCGCCGCACAGAGGGAAAAATGAGTGGCACGTCTCCTGCAAGTTTAGAAAACGTGCGCCCCACTTTCGTTCTAATCGATGAAATCCGACAATTGATGGATTGAAACCGAAAAAAATAGTCATCGCTTTTTTCGCCATGGACAATGTTTTCGTCTACCTACACCCTTGTTGAATCTGCATATACACAATTCCGCCAACGGGCAAAATACATGTTTTGTCCTCCTGTGCACCATGCGGGCAAAATCAGCAACGAGCATGGAAAAACCAAAAGCCGCCCCTTTCGTGCGAAAGGAGCGGCTTCTATTTATTGCGGACGATGCCCACATCCGAAAGAGCGGCAGGCAACGTCGAAGGGCGGATTAGGCCTGACGCTTCACGCGCTTGTAACCGTAAACGGCGAGATCACCGAGTTCCTCTTCGATGCGGAGGAGCTGGTTGTACTTAGCCATACGGTCGGAGCGGCTGAGCGAACCGGTCTTGATCTGACCCGAGTTAGTAGCCACGGCAATATCGGCGATGGTGGCATCTTCGGTTTCGCCCGAACGGTGCGAAGTCACAGAAGTGTAGCCGGCGCGGTGAGCCATTTCGATGGCGTCGAGCGTCTCGGAGAGCGAACCGATTTGGTTCACCTTGATGAGGATCGAGTTGCCGCAGCCGAGTTCGATACCCTTCTTGAGGAAGTCTACATTGGTCACGAAGAGGTCGTCACCTACGAGCTGGCAGCGATCGCCGATGGCGTCGGTGAGCTTCTTCCAGCCTTCCCAGTCGTTCTCCGACATACCGTCTTCGATGCTGTCGATGGGGTACTTCTCAACGAGGCCGGTGAGGTAAGCCACCTGCTCGTCGGCGTTGCGCTTCGCGCCCTTCTCGCCTTCAAACTTGGTGTAGTCGTAAACACCGTCGGCGTAGAATTCAGAAGAAGCGCAGTCGAGACCGATCATCACGTCCTTTCCGGGTTCGTAGCCGGCAGCCTTGATGGCCTGGAGGATGCTTTCGAGGGCATCTTCCGTACCTTCGAGCGTGGGAGCGAAACCACCTTCGTCACCTACGGCAGTGGAGAGACCACGGTCGTGGAGCACCTTCTTGAGGGCGTGGAACACTTCGGCACCCATGCGGAGACCTTCGCGGAACGAGGGAGCACCCACGGGACGGATCATGAACTCTTGGAACGCGATGGGAGCGTCAGAGTGCGAACCGCCGTTGATGATGTTCATCATGGGCACGGGGAGGGTGAAGGTGTTCGTGCCGCCGATGTAACGGTAGAGGGGGATGTTGAGGGAGGCAGCACCGGCCTTGGCCACGGCGAGCGATACGCCGAGGATGGCGTTGGCACCGAGGTTAGACTTCGTCTTCGTGCCGTCGAGAGCCAGCATCTTGTGGTCGATGCCGCGCTGGTCGAGCACGCAGTGACCCACGAGAGCGGGAGCGATCTTCTCGTTGACGTTCTTCACAGCGTTGAGCGTACCCTTACCGAGGTAGCGCTTCTTGTCGCCGTCGCGGAGTTCGAGGGCTTCGTGCTCACCGGTAGAAGCACCGGAGGGAACCGATGCACGGCCTACTACGCCGTTTTCGAGCGTTACGTCTACTTCTACTGTGGGGTTGCCGCGCGAATCGAGGATCTCACGGGCTACGATGTTTTGAATTTTCATTGTGTATGAAATTTTGTAGGGTGTTGCGAAGTAAAGGCTTATTTCACGAGTTCAACCCACTTGGCGATGCGCTCGGGGTTGTTTTCTTCGTCGGCTGCGTCGAGAGCGAGGCCGAGGAACTTACCGTCGCGGTTGAGCTCAGAGTCCGTCACCTGATAGCCTTCGGGTTCGTAAGCACCTACGAACGTGGCACCACTGTCTTGAAGTGCATCGTAGATCTGAACGAGGGCGCCGCAGAACGTGTCGCCGTAGCCGTCAGAGTCACCGCAGCCGAAGAGGGCGATCTTCTTGCCGGCGAGGTCTTGGCCTTTGAGGTTATCGAGGAAGTCGTACCAGTCGTCTTGAAGGTCGCCGGCACCCCAAGTCGAAGAACCGAGGAGGAGGGTGTCGTAGTCGGCTACCGTCGAGGCGTCGGTATCGCTCACGTTGTGAATGTTAGCAGCGTCTACGCCGAGAGCCGCTGCGATGTCGTTTGCTGCAGCTTCGGTGTTGCCCGTACTGCTACCGTAATAAATTCCGATCATGTTTTTGTTGTTTTTGATGGGTGAATGAATTGGCACGACAAAGATACAAATTCTTTGGAGCCCGCACAATCACCTCAACGGTGACTTTGCACGGCAAAATTACAAAGATTATTCGGAATAGCCCCGCCAACTTGCAGTTTTATGATGGGCAAGACGACGAGAAATATCGTTCGCGCCCGATTTTCGTCCTTTCCGGCCGCTTCTTCCTCCAAATCGGGAGAAGAGAAACGCTATTGGGCGAGAGGCGAATGGTTTGTGGTTCAGCGTGTCGGGAGATGTCGAGGCAAAAACGTATCTTTGCCGAAAGCGGCGAAAAACAAGCGCGCTTTTCCCGAAAAGTGCACTGCTTTCCGGCAAAAGTCCTCGCCTTTTGCCGAAAAACGGCCTTGATATGCCGACCCCATGCGCCACTGCCGTTGCAATTCCCCCATACGGCGGACAAGCGGCGGCGATCACCCTTTGTGACTTACCGAACGATGAACGATCTGCTCAACCTTTTTATTTTTAGCCAAACGCCCGTCGAAGAGTTGCGCGCGTGGCTGGCCGCGACGCCCCACCGCTTCGAACGCTATGCGCCGGGGCAGCGCATCATCGCCCAAGGGGCGGAATGCCGTTCGGCGCTCTTGCTCACCGCCGGCACGGCCAACACCGAAATGGTGCAGGACGGTCGCGACCTGTCCATCGATGTCCTCAAATCCCCCATGCTCTTGGCTTCGGCCTTCCTCTACGGCACTGAAAACCGCATGCCGGTGTCGGTGACGGCGGCCACGGAATGCGAGGTGTGGGCGGTGAACAAAGAAGCGCTCTTCGCCTTCATGCTGCAACATCCGGACGCCATGCGCCATTTTGTGGCGGAGGTGTCGGACAGGGCGCAATTCCTGAGTCGGCGGCTGCGGCAGTTGACGCTGCAAAGTCTGCGCTCTCGCGTGCTCGATTTCCTCCGCGAACGCGGAGCGATGCGCAGTGTGCAGACAGCCGCGCAGCAATTGGGCGTGCAGCGCCCGTCGCTCTCGCGCGTGCTCTCCGATCTCGTGGCCGAAGGGCTGGTGGAGAAGCACGACGGGGCTTTTGTGGCGACCACCGCCCCACTCCGCCCCGTTTGAGTCGCCGTGGCGACCGCCGGCGTGAAATGCCCGCACAGCGCGCGCCGCTCCCCATGCACCCACCGCTCGTGCTGCGCCGAATCGCGACGAACCGCTGCGCTCGTTTCACGAAAAGACTGCTTCACAGGTCGATCCGCGCCTTTTTCGTCTCCGTCTTTTCGCAAAAACGCCCCCTTGCCGCTGTGGCAAGGGGGCGTTGTGATGTTCGGGCGCACCGAACCCGATCTAAAGGTGCGCACCGAACGGTTGCCGCCCGAGGGCGACAGCCTTAATGAAGAAGCTGCTCGGCAATTAGGCGATGCCGAAAATCTTGAAATCGTTTTCGACGTCGGTGATACCGGCGATGCCGAAGTTCTTGACGAGCACATCGACCACACCGGGCGAAAGGAAGCCGGGCAAAGTGGGGCCGACGTGGATGTCTTTGATGCCGAGATAGAGGAGCGCGAGGAGCACGATGATGGCCTTCTGCTCATACCACGCGATGTTGTAGGCGATGGGCAGTTCGTTGACGTCGGCCAGTCCGAACACCTCTTTGAGTTTGAGGGCGATGAGCGCGAGCGAGTAGCTGTCGTTGCACTGTCCGGCGTCGAGCACACGGGGAATGCCGTTGATGTCGCCGAGCGGGAGTTTGTTGTAGCGGAACTTGGCGCAGCCGGAGGTGAGAATGACGATGTCTTGGGGAAGCGCCTTGGCAAACTCGGTGTAGTAGTTGCGACCGCGCTGGCGTCCGTCGCAACCGCTCATGACCACAAACTTGCGGATGGCACCCGACTTGACGGCTTCCACCACTTTGTCGGCGAGGGCGAAGACTTGGTTGTGACCGAAGCCACCGACGATGCTCCCTTGCTCGATGGAGCGCGGCGCTTCGCAGGTGAGGGCCACTTCGATGAGTTCGGAGAAGTCCTTGTGCCCGTCGGCGTCGGCCACGATGTGCTTCCAACCGGGATAGCCCGTGGAGTTGGTGGTGTAGACGCGGTCTTTATAGGTGGCGTTGGAGAGGGGCGGCACGATGCAGTTGGTGGTGAAGAGGATGGGACCGTTGAAGGCGGTGAACTCTTCGCGCTGTTGCCACCAAGCGTTGCCGTAGTTGCCGACGAAGTGCTTGTATTTCTTGAACGCGGGATAGTAGTGCGCGGGCAACATCTCGCCGTGGGTGTAGACGTCGACGCCTTTGCCTTCGGTCTGCTCGAGGAGCATTTCGAGGTCTTTGAGGTCGTGGCCGCTGATGAGGATACCGGGACGCTTGCCGGCGTCGATCGACACTTCGGTCACTTCGGGGTGACCATAGGTGCCGGTGTTGGCGGCATCGAGTTGCGCCATCGACTTCACGCCGTACTCACCGGTGCGGAGGGTCAAGGCCACCAGTCCGTCGACGTCGAGATCATCGACAGTGAGGGCGGCGAGGGCTTCGCACATGAAGCGATTTTGGTCGAGGTCTTCGTGACCCAAGCGCAGGGCGTGCTCCAAGTAGGCGGCCATGCCCTTGAGACCGTAGATGATGAGTTCGGCGAGCGAACGCTTGTCGGCGTCGGGTTCGGCGAGCACGCCCACTTCGCCGGCTTTGGCGTCGTAGGCTTCGCGGCCGGCGCGCCACGTCACGGCATCGGCAGTGGGCACGGGAGCGAGGGCGCGGAGACGTTCGGCGAGGGCGTCGCGGAGGTCGAGACCGCGATCCACACGTGCGGCGATGCTCTCGTCGTCGAAGTTGGCATTAGTGATGGTGCAGAAGAGGGCATCGGTGTTGAAGTGATAGACTTCGACGTCGATGTCTTGGCCTAAGCGGCGGAGTTCGCGTTCGAGGACGGAAATGCCGCGCACCACGAAGAGGAGCAGGTCTTGCAGGCGGGCGGTGGAGGCTTCTTTACCGCAAACGCCTTTGATGAGGCAACCGGTGTTGCCGGCTGTTTCCTGACATTGGAAACAGAACATTTTGGGATCCATTGTTATGTTTGTTAGTCTATGTTGAAATGTCGGAGGGGCGGGGATCAGCAACGTACGCAGCGGTCTTCCAAGCGTACGGCGAGGGGGAAGAGGATCTCGTTTTCGAGATAGATGTGCTCGTGGAGAGCGTTCATGAAGGCGGCAACTTCGCTCATGAGTTCGCGATAGTCGGCCTCGTCGTCGGCGCTGACGGCGAAATCGTGGGTGAGTTGTGCGATGTGGGCGTAGCGTTGCACCTCGCCTTCGTGGTCGTCTTCCATGACGTGGATGGGATTGGCCACGCTGCCGCAGTGCATTTGCTCCATCTGCTGATCTTCGCGATCGGCTTCGAAGAGTTCGAGCACGAAGGGGAAGAGGACGTTTTCCTCCTTCATGAGGTGCATGTCGAGGTCGATGAGCGACTCCTCGAAGAGGGCGCAGGCTTCGGCCAACTCGCGGTCGGCGGGACGGGCTTCGACGGCGCGACGAAAACGGGCGAGAATGCCGGGGCCGTTGTCGCGGATGCCGCGGTGGTGGATCTTGAGAATGTAGTCGATGAGGAGATCGGCGGGCCAGTTTTCGGCCAACGCGTAAAGGGGATGCTGATTCATAAATTCGGGATTTTGCGGCAAAGGTAGTGCGCCGGGGAATTCCTGTGCGTAACATGGGTTACGACGGAAGGAAAGAAAACAAAAAAGCGCGCAAACTCACGGGGAGTTTGCGCGCTGCGCGTTAAATGAGAGGGGGCGGAGGGATTATTTCACCACACGCTGTCCGTTCTCAATGTAGATGTTGCCGGGGCGGGTCTCGAAGACGCGACGACCGCTGAGGTCGAAGATCGTGCCTTGTGCTTCCTTCGCACGTTGCGGAGCGAGCACGCCGGTGAGACTGCCTACGCCCTTCAGCTCTTCGAAGCTACCATGGGTGAGCATGAAGTCTTTGATGCAGAAGATGCGCTGGCCGGTCATGTTGACTACCAAGCCGATGGCTACTTCGGTCTCCTTTTCGAGCGTGAAACGGAGGGTGTTCGTACCACCGTTGGCACCGCTTACCATACGTTCGGAAGCAATCGCTTGATTGAGGTCCTTCGTGTTGGGAAGTTTGTTACCGGCTGCCACGGCCAAATAGCTACCGGACACTTGCGTATGCTCATCGTAGGTGACCGTGAGGGCATAAATGCCTGCGGGGAGTTTCACGACCTGATAGACTTTGTGGTCTTTGAGATCGGCAAAACCGTCCCAACCGGTGGCTACTGTAAATTTGCCACCCTTGAAGCCATCAAAGCATGCGGCTGTGGTGATGTTGCCATTCTTGACTTCGTTCTCCAACTTCCAATCCTTCAACTCGTACCAGCGTCCGCTCTTCGAGTCGTTCATGACTTTGTTCGTGTGCTGGAATCGGGCATGCGTGTTGGAAAGGTAGTTCTTTGTCACGTTTTCTGAGCCTTTGGCAGAGAAGTTGAGACTGAAGACGCCCTTAGAGAGAGGCCAAGCGTCACCGTCAGGACCGAAGCCGAGGCGCGTTCCGTGGTTGGCGTTGGCACCGCGGTCTTGCACGTTACCGCTGTTTTGGTTGAAGTCGTAGTAAACGCGGAGATCGGCGGCTTTCACGTCCTCGGCTTTCACGTCGAGCGGTGCATTGCCCCAAGTTTGGAGTTGTTGCTGCGTGAGAGAAGTTCCCCAAACGCGGAATTCGTCGATCTGACCGTTCATGTCGGCGGCAGAAGCACCGAGGGCGAAGGTGTTGAGTCCCTTGATGGCGTTCATCGCATACTGCGAAGCGACCTTCTCTCCGTCACGATAGATGGTGACATTATTGCTGTTCACGACAACGGCGTAGTGATGCCATTCGCCGGGCACAACGAGGTCGTTGTTGCTCTTGACTTGGCGACCGCCCTTGCTCACGATGAGCGAACCGGCGGCGTCGGCCTTGATGAGGAAGTTGGCATCGTTGTCGCCGATACCGCAGCAGAAGTCGGAGAGCTTGGAGGGGTTCATCCACCACTCTACCGTGAAGTTCTTGTCGCTCTCGGCGAGGGGCGATTTGCTGAGCACAACACGCGACGAAGCGCTGTTGAAGCTCAAACCGCTCTTGGAATCGGCGTTGACCACAACGAGGCCGCGGCTGCGGGTGGCGGTGCTTACACCGACGTTGTTGGAGGCGGTGAGCGAAAGATCGTAGACACCCGGTTCGGTGGCTTGGAACTTGACATTGCGACCCATGACAAGATAATTCTTGTTGGGGCTTGTGAGCATCCACTTCCAAGTGGTGGGCGTGAACTTGCTTTCGTCCTTGATCTTCACGGTGTCGCCGCGGAGCACCACGGGGGTGAGCACGTTGAAGTCGGCCTCGGGGCTTACTTCGGCCACCTCGATGACTTGCGTTTGCGTTTTTTCTTCACCGGCGGTGGAGGTGACTTTGAGCGTCACTTTGTGTTTGCCGACGGTTTGGAAGGTGGTGGCTGCCGATACGGCCTTGGAAGAGGTGACATCGCCGCCCTCGATCGTCCACTCGTAGCGATAACCGGCTACGGGCTGGGTGGGAATGAAGCTGACGCGCTGGCCGGCGGGCACTTGCTTGAGCGAGGCCTTGAAGTCTGCGCTGAATTCAGCTGCGGGCGTGACTTCGACGGTGCGCTTCACGGTGACTTGGTTGGCCTCCGTGGCGCCTTTGGCCGTGAGTGTCACGTCATATTGACCCACCTTGGGGAAGATGGCGGTGAGTTCCGTGCCGTTGTAGTTTTCAATACCGGCATCGGGAGCGCTCCACGAGAGCTGTGCGACGGCATCGGGGAAGACGGCGCTGAACGCTGCGGGCTGACCGGCCACGACCTTGGCGGGACCGTTGACACGGGTATTGTTGATCGAGATCGTACCCTTCACTTCCGTGTTCCAAGTCTTGTCGCTCTTGATTTCCTCGTAGCTCTTGCTGTCGGGGTTCACGATGGGGGCGTTGTGCGCGCCCACGCAGTCGTGGAGATGGGGCTTGCCGTCGATCATCATCACGTCGCCCTTATAGTAGGCCATGAGGCCTTGGGGCAGAAGACCGCCGCTGAACTCGGTGTTCATGGCTTGTTGGATCTCGTAGCGCGAACGGCTCTTGTTCCAAATGCGGATTTCGTCGTAAACGGCGTCTTGTCCGTTGGCTTCGCCCGACCAGAAGTTGAGCATACCGAAGCCACCGATTCCGCTATAGTTGGAACCGCCGAAGACAGAGCCCTTGCCCATGCCGTCGACATAGAGGTTGAAGTTGCCTCGGTTGACCACCATGGCGATGTGGTTCCAGCGGCCTACCTTCAAAGCGCCGAAGGCATGCACGCGCTTTTCGCCCACGGCATCCCAACCTGCGGTGAATGTGCCGTCTTCGTTGGCGTGGAACATGAATTGTCCCCAGCGGCCGGCCTGCAAGTTCCAGTTTTTGAGGCTTTGGGGCTTCACCCAGAACTCGATGGTGCAGTTGTTGTAGCTGTCGTTGAAGATATCGGGGATGTTGAAGCCGTTGTTGTTGAACTTGGCGGCCACATTGGGCGTCTGCACGGCGATGGGCGTGCTGACGGTGAGGCGTTGGCTCTCCACACCGCTGTCAAACACAGCCGAGATGCTGTAAGTGCCGGCGCCGTCGATGGTTTGCTCGCGCTTTTCGGTATCGGAGATCTTCACACCGTTCTTGTAGACGTTGTAAGTCTTGACGTTGTGGCCGCAGGCTTGCGGAGCGTCCCACGTGAGTTGCGTGCCCTTCAACTGGAGGTTGCGGGGCATGGTGTATTGTTCGCCGTAGACGACGCCGCTCACCGTGGTGATTTTACCGCCGGGCACATCGAGCACACCGCTTTCGGCATTGAGTTCGAGCGGCGTTTCCACACCTTCCTTGTCGAACTCGTAATCGATGATCGACACATTATAGATGTGTCCTTTACCCTTGGCGCGAGAAGCTACCTTAGACTTGGTGCGCGCGTCGACGTTGAAGAAGAATTTGAGGGGCTTCGAGTGGTCGAGACCTTCGCAGAGGTCGGTCAAGTCGTAGCCGAACTCCATGGGTTCTTCATGCAACTTGCCGTCTGCCCAGCGGCCGAGCATGGGCACGGCGGGAGCGGGGTTGAGATCGCCGTTGTGGCCGTCGCCTGCCCAACGGAAGTGGTGCAAATCGATGGTCTTTTCGGGACGCGTGGCGTTGGGATCCGTGGCCACACCGACAGTGAGGAGCATTTCCGAACGGTGGGAGTAGTCCATCTTCACCTTGATGGTGCGCAGCGGACGATAGTTCTTGCGCACGAAGTAGAGTTCGGGCTGCCACCAGCCGCCGCTCTGCTTGCGCACTTCTTTTCCGCCCTCTTTCGTGACGCTGTGTGCGGGGAAACCGTAAGCGTAGGGGCAATAGATCAGACCGTTGTTGGCCCATCCGCCCCAAGAGTTGGCGATGATCCAAGCACCTACTTCGTCTTTTTCCTTTTCACCGGCCTTGCCGTTGCCGTCGAGGTCAAATTCGATGCGATCGTCGTAACCTACAATCGTGAGGGCGTGGTCGACGCTCGTTCCCCACCAGCGCACATAGCTTTGGCCGACTACGCCGGCTTCGACATTGGCGGAGGTTTTGGGAATACCGCCTTGCGCTGCTGCCGAGGCCACACCGATACCGGCGATACCGCCGCTGGCAAAGTCTGTGTCGCCGTTGTGGTTCCACAACCAGTTCTTCAACATGTTGCGGCCTTCTTCCGAACCGACATTCATGGGCAGACTGCGCGGAGACAACATGCGATTGAACATGGCTTCGTGCCACTTTTCGTAACCCGTCATCCAACCATAGTCTTGGCTGTCCCACTCTTTGTAACCGAAGAGGGCGGAGTTGCCGCGACCACCGTAGGTTTTCACGGAGGGCACACCCACATGCTGCACAAACTGGTCCTTACCGGAGTTACCGTAGGTGAGGAGCCACACGAAGTGCGTGGGGTACATATTTTCGGGCAACGAGGCGTTGGTGTGACGGAAGGAGTTCAGTTCGTGGGTGAACATATAAGCAATGCGCGATGCAGAACCGCACGAACCACCTTCTTGCGAAATGATGGGCGGGAAGTACATCGTGGCGGCGTTGTTCACGTGGTCGGGGCGCTGGCTCTCGGCAGGAACGGCCGCGCCTTTCAAACGAGCGCGCGAACCGTAGCGCATGAGCGAACGTTCGGGGCGCACCGTGGGATCGTAGTCAGGATATTTCTGACGATCCACTACGAGCTGTGCAGGAAGTGCCGCAGGGAAGGCGACGGCAGCCAGACAGACGAGTTTGAGAATGCTTTTCATATCGGAATATGAGCGTTTTGAGATGGATAAGTCGATGCTATCGCGGAGGCGATGACAGCCCGACGGCGCGCGACGGCGGCGACGGGCGGGATCGCTCGAAGAATAGGAAAGAAGGAGCGACCGTTCAATTACAGAAGTACACTTCTACGCTTGCAAATTTACACTTTGGTTGGCAAAACGACAAAAAAGTAGGGAGCTTTTCCTCACAGGAGCTACGATTTTAACAATCACGCATTGCAATCGAGTCGACAAATATGCTCTACAATATATCTTCTTGTGATTTCTCGAGGCGCACAAGCCTCCTCCTGAGAGATAGAGAAGGGCTGAGTGCCTCAAACACAGGCCATTTCACGCTACCCTTCGCGCTCTTCTCATGGGAAATGGGCAGGCGAAGCCATTGGTCAGCGCGGGAATGAGCGGAAAGTGCAACCCTACGACACAGCCCCGACGAATACAGAGGATTCGTCGGGGCTGTGTGGGGACTTCGGCGCAGGCAGCGCCGGGAAAATCTGAAAAGCACGCGCTCAGTCGGCGAGGCCGGCCTGTTCTTCGGGCGTCCATTCGCAGAAGGGGCGCGCGGTGAGCGCGGAGTTGTAGTAACGACGGCGACCCGTCACTTCTCGGCCGAGCCAATCGGGGCGTTCAAAAGGCGTATCGACTGTGGGAAGTTCGATCTCCGCCACCGTCAAGCCGGCGTTGGCACCGAGAAACTCGTCGACTTCGTAGGTCAATTCGCCGGCCGGAACGAGGTGGCGCACTTTTTCCACTGCGCCGGGGAGACAGAGAGGAAGTAACAAGCGCGCTTCGTCGGCCGTGATCTCTTTCTCCCACTCGAAACGGGAGAGTCCGCCGTCGAGCGAAGGCCCTTTGACGGTGAGGTAACCACGATCGTCGCGCAATCGTACGCGCACCGTACGCATGCCGTCGGCACAAAGGTAGCCTTGAGCGATGTGCGTGTGCGAAATGGCGTGGACTTTGTAGTCGCCCTCCACCAGAAATTTGCGTTCGATCTCTACGAGCATTTTACAATAGGGTCATGGCCGTAATGAGCAATAAAGCCAGCACCACAAAGACGGCAACAATGGAGATGAAGATACGTCGACCGTTGGCCGCTTCACGGCGAGCGGCGTCTTGCTTGTGGCGGGAGTTGGAGGTGGAATGCCGGTTCATGTGATAAAGATTTATGCGGGCACCGGCGGCGCGGAGGGGTCGGCGAATTTATTCGTCGGTGGTTTCGGCAAACTCCATGAGATAGGCTTTGATGAAGCCGTCGAGTTTTCCGTCCATCACGCCGTTGACGTCCGAGGTTTGATAATTGGTACGATGGTCTTTCACGCGGCGATCGTCGAACACGTAGGAACGGATCTGCGATCCCCACTCGATTTTCTTCTTGCCGGCCTCGATCTTGGCCTGTGCGGCCTTGCGCTTTTGGAGCGCGCGGTCGTAGAGTTGCGAACGGAGCAGGCGCATGGCGTTTTCGCGGTTCTCGAGCTGCTTACGGCTCTCGGTGTTTTCGATGAGGATTTCTTCTTCCTCGCCCGTGTCGGGGTCTTTGTACTGATAGCGGAGGCGCACACCGGTCTCGACCTTGTTGACGTTCTGTCCGCCGGCACCGCCGGAGCGGAAAGTATCCCAACTCAAGCACGCAGGGTCGACATACACTTCGATCGAGTCGTCGACCAGCGGCGTGACGAACACCGAGGCGAAGGAGGTCATGCGCTTGCCCTGCGCATTGTAGGGGCTGACGCGCACCAAGCGGTGCACGCCGTTCTCGCTTTTGAGGAAGCCGTAGGCCATTTCGCCCTCGATTTCCATCGTCACGGTCTTGATGCCCGCTTCGTCGCCGTCCTGCAAGTTGCAAATCGTCGACTTGTAACCGTTGCTTTCGGCGTAGCGCAGATACATGCGCATGAGCATCGAAGCCCAGTCCTGCGCTTCCGTACCGCCGGCGCCCGAGTTGATTTTGAGCACACAGGGCATGGCGTCTTCTTCTTGGCGCAACATGTTCTTCAGCTCCAGGTCTTCGACCGCTGCGATGGCGCGCGCATAGTCGGCGTCCACCTCTTCTTCGGTCACCATTTCGTCTTTGTAGAACTCAAAAGCCAGTTGGAGCTCGTCGGCCAGAGTTTTGGCTTCTTTGTAGCCGTTGATCCACTTCTCCAAGCCTTTGACTAGTTTCATCTGCTCTTCCGCCCGCTCACGATCGTCCCAAAAGGAGGGATCTTGGGTGCGGAGTTGTTCTTCCTCGTACTGCATTTTTTTGGCGTCGATGTCGAGATAGCGATGCAATTGCTCGACGCGATCATGCACGGCTTTAAGTTGTTCGGCTGTTATCATATTGGGGAGTGGAATCTCTGAGTGTGTGCCATCGCCGGCACCAATTGGCCATGCGGAGGCTTGATGACTACAAAAGTAGTGAATGCGCGGCGATTGACAAAATTATTCGCCCCACGAAACGACGTTTGCCCCCACCGTCATGCGGTGAGGGCAAACCTTACGTGGGTGCCGGCCGGCGGCGCAGCGCGTTTTTTCGCCTTTGGCTTAGGACTTCGCCGGCGCCTCGGCATACATTTTTTCGACCAATTCGGCATAGCGTTCGTAGACCACGCGGCGTTTGATTTTAAGCGTATTGGTCAGTTCGCCGCTTTCCATCGTGAAGGGTTTGGGCAGCAGGACGAAACGCTTGATTTTCTCATAGGCGGCCAAATCTTGTTGGAGGGTTTCGATGCGTTCGGCCAAGTGGTTCACCACGCGCGGGTCGTTGCAGAGGGCCTCGCGGCTGTCAAACTGCATGCCCTCGGCAGCAGCCCAAGCTTCGAGCACTGCATAGTTGGGTACGATGAGCGCCGAAACGAATTTGCGGCGGTCGGCCACCACCACAACCTGATCAAAGTTACGATCGATGGTGAGTTTGCCCTCGATGGCCTGCGGAGCGATGTATTTGCCGTTGCTCGTTTTGAACAAGTCCTTGATGCGGTCGGTAATATAGAGTTCGCCGTCTTTGAGGTAGCCGGCATCGCCCGTGCGGAACCATCCGTCTTCGGTGAAGGCGGCGGCGGTGGCCTCGGCATTCTTGTAATAGCCGGGCGTCACGTTGCCTCCGCGCACGAGGATCTCGTTGTTCTCACCAATCTTCACTTCCACGCCGGGAAGCGGACGACCGATTGAGCCGAGGGAGACAGGGCGCGCGGGATCATCGCACGAAACGGTGGCGCAAGTCTCCGTCAGTCCGTAGCCGGCGGCCATGCCAAAACCGGCCGCGTGCACAAAGCGTTCTACTTCGGGTGAGATGGTTGCACCGGCCACGGGGAAGATATTCGTTTTTTCCAATCCCAGCGTTTTGCGCAGGAGGCGCAACAGCGTACGATCGTAGGCGGCGTATTTCAAACGCAGTGCCAACGGCGGGCGCTTGCCTTGCGAGGTATATTTTTCCCACACCTCGGCACCGACTTTCAGCGCATCTTGTATGAGGACGCGCTGCACAGCGCCGCCGCTTTCCATCTTGTCGAGCACACCTTGGTAGACCTTTTCCCAAAAGCGCGGCACGGCACTCATGCACGTGGGGTGCACTTCGCGCATGCTCTGCTGAATGTCGAGCGGACGGAGATTGATGGCCAAACGTGCGCCAAAAGTAAGACAGAGTTTCGACCATCCGCCTTCAAATACGTGGCTGAACGGCAAAAAGTTGATTACAACGTCATCGGGAGTGATGTTGTAGACCTTGTCGTGGGCGGCAAAGGTGAAATGATACTGCGAGTGCAGGAGAATCACGCCCTTCGACTGTCCGGTCGTTCCACTGGTGTAGAGGATATTGGCCATGTCGCTAAACTCGGCTTCGCTCACGCGGCGCTGCACCTCACTTTCGTGTGCGCCATCACGATCGCCGAGGGTCAAGAACTCATCGAAGCTCAGCGATAGGCGGTCGTCTTTGTGGCGCTTCACTTCGGGATCGAAAATCACGATGTGCTCCAACTTGTGGCAAAGCCCCAGCACATTCCAAACGGTGTCGTACTGCTGCTGTTCGCCCACGAAGATGATGCGAATCTCGGCATCGTTCACCATGAACTGCACCTGTGCCCCGCTGGTGGTGGCATAGAAGGGGACGCAGACCGCACGAGAGCGGAAAGCCCCGAACTCCACGTAGAGTGATTCGGGCTTGTTTTGCGAAAAGACCGCAATGCGATCTTGCACGCCCACACCGAGGTGAACGAGCGAGCGGGCGCTGCGGTGCACCCGGTCGGCAAATTGATTCCACGACACTCCGATCCATTTCGAACGGCTGTAGTCGCGATATTGCAAGGCGACGCGGTCGCCATAGACACGGGCCGACTCCTCAATGAGTCGGGAGAGATGACAGTTGATTTGCATGATGCGATGAAGCGTGAGCTGATTACACCACAAAAATACTACTTTTCTGCATTCGACGCGCACCGCACTGCACAAAAATTCCTCTTTTGAGCAAAATTCTTGTCTCGACACAGCATTATGCCCACCTCTGGGCTATTCTCCCCGTCCTTTCCATGTTTTTCGCCCGCAGAGGGCATCGCCCCCTCCTTTTGTGCTCAACGCGGGCGCGTATAATATAAGTTATAGGCATTGAGGCAATCGGCCACCACGGGAAAGTCGCCCGTCACTTGGTTGCAAGTGAGAAAATATCCCACGATGCTCTGCGGCTGATGCTCGCCCAGCATCACTTGTCGGCAATAATCGTTGAAGGCGCAAAGCAACGATGGGCGATCATAGGTTTGCAGCAGTCGTTGCAAGAGCATCCGATGTGCATGACAAACGGGGAGTTGGGCATAGCTCCGCAGTCTTTCGGGCACTTCGTCGGTGAGTCGCCCGGCGTTGTAAAGCTCCACCGTGCGGCGGTAGACCATCTGCATGTCGTTCTCGAGCGATTGCACGGCCGCCGCCACATCGCGATAGGCTGCGGCGTCGTTCTTCTGCTGCACTGTGGCAGCCAGCGGAGCCACTTGCGCCAAATAGGTCTTGTAGATCTCATACGTTGCACTGCCGTAGCGCACGATCTTGTCCAAGTGCTCACTGAGCCGGCGATAGTCCACGGCATAGTGGCGCACTTGTCCCTGTTCGGGGCCTTTGTGCATCACTTCGCTCCACAACCATCCTTGGTCTTTGAACGTGCGCAAGATCGTTTCAAAACGCCGGCGACCGATGCGCGTCTCCTTTTCGATGCGCCGCTGCGAATAGTAGAAGGGTTTGTAGTTGAATACATAGGCTTGCTTCACCAGCAGCCAGTCGAAGAGCACCACTTCGTCGGGCGCGAGCAGATAGTCTTGGAGGCGCACGACGTTGATGCACATGGGGGCTTCGAGTTTCACGGGCATCGAAGCCGAAGAAAGAGCGGTGGTCATGTTTTCAATCAGGTTGGAGCACACGCTCTGCCGATGGGGCAAGCGGGCGCTGTGTTTTTCAAATGCTGTGAGATGAGGTGTGGCGACAAAGATAGTGATTTCTCGGCACATGTGCCCCACTACCGTGATTTTTGTCTGCCCGCGACGACGTTTCGTTGGGCAGAGCGTCCACAATCGGGCATCCCCCTCTCTTGCGCCGCGATGTTTTCCCGACAAAGCCGCTCGCGACACCTCTCCACAAAACAACTCCCCGCTTACCGATGGGGCAAACGGGGAGAAGAAGGAGGGGGTGGCGCGCACAAGTGGGCGCCTCATCTGTGGAGCGGGCTATCAGCGCACGCGCTTCGTGCCGTCGCGCTCGATCACGATACCGTGGGCATCAGCACCGACGGGGCGTCCGAGCAGGTCGTGGCTTTGTCCCGACACTTTGGCAGCGGCGGCGCGCACCTCGTTGATGCCGACGGTGAAGTCGGTTTTCTCAAAGGTCCAAATCGCACCGTTCTGCTCGGCGGGCTTGAGCACCACCGTTTTGTAGTTGGCGGGCTGAGCAAACCAGCTGAAGCGACCGCTCTCGTCGAGAATGTTCACACCGGTGCGGCCGTTGCTCGTGGAGAAGAGGCGCGTTTTCCAAGCATATTTACCGGCGGTGTTGGAAGCGGGCACGGTATTCACCGTGGTGCCTTCGCGAACGGGGTAGACCGTGGCGGCCTTGTCGCCGACCTTGCTGATGATGTAGATGGCGTTGTGTGCCTTCACCACATACCACAGGGCGTTGGACGGGATCGTCGCACCGCTCACCACCTTCGAGGGGTAGATGTTGCCACTGGCGTCGAGGCGTGCCACATAGTCGTCGTAGTAGGCGTTGCGAATCACGTAGAGGTAGTTCTGATCGAGGGCTTCGATCGGTGTGGTGCGGGGGTAGCGGAGATACTGGT
The DNA here is from genome assembly GCA_963517315.1 of uncultured Prevotellaceae bacterium. Taxonomy (GTDB): domain Bacteria; phylum Bacteroidota; class Bacteroidia; order Bacteroidales; family Bacteroidaceae; genus Alloprevotella. The sequence goes on along the minus strand of CAUQEF010000008.1, from coordinate 74,177 downwards.
CATACAGTGCCAAGTAGTCATTGTAGATCTGCTGCGTCACCTCGCCGGGCTGCGCCAAGGTGGCGTTGATACGCTTCACCACATCGGTGAGGAAGGCCACCGCTACGCGCGAGGGCTGTCCGGGCACGTCGGGTTGTGCGTCGGCCAGCGTATTGTTGCAGCGCGTGAGCAGTCCGTTGAGCATGACCCGGAAGTCGGCTTCTTCGATATACCACGTGCCGGGGTTGCAGAGGGAGGGATCGTCGAAGGCCACCACGCGGTTCACGTTGGGGATGTCGTTCGCCTTGTCGTTTCCGCCGAAGCTCTTGATGAAAAGGCGCTTGGTGTTCGATCCCGCAGCGGATTGATACCCTTCCACTGCCGAGATCACCACCACACCGGGCACATACTCGTAGTTGCCGCTGCGGTGCTTGGCAGCATCGATGCGCAAGGGCGTGCCGGGCTTGGTGCTCATGGTCGCCGCTTGGTCGTAGGTGGGGAGCTGGGCGAAGTTGCCGCTGCGCACGGCGCGCAGAGCATAGCCGGCGCCCGAGGGTTCGAAGCTGAAGAGTTCGTTCGCAGCGTCTTGTTTGGCGTAGTGCACGCGCAGTTCGCTGCCTGTTTCGTAGAGCACAGAGCCCACATACTTCTTCTTATAGTAAGTGGAGGCCGAAACGAGGCGATAGGCCTTGCCGGCTTCGGGCTGCACGACGGGACTTTCGCGGAGCGCGTTGATGGCGTTGCGCACATTCTGCGCCGCACCGGGAGCGGAGGCGCCGGCGGTCTTGGCGGCGTTCAGGGCTTTAACAAACTTCGCGTAGGTGTCTTGCGAAACGTGACCCACCTTGCCGGGCTTGATGGCCTTCAAGTAGCCTTCGGCCTGCGCCACCACTTGATCAAACTCGTTGGCTTCGGGGGGGAAGAAGTAGTGCTTGGCGTAGGTGAAGTTCATCGCCTCGAAGATGGACGAATGGCTTTGCAGACGGAGCAAGAACGAGGTCCAATCCTTTTGTTTGGCGGGCAGCCAAGCGATTTCGGAGAGGGCTTGTAGACGGGGCAGGAGCTGGTATTCGAGCTCGGCGTTGTTGTTGGTGGTTTCGGTCCACATGTTGCCCTGCACACCGAGAGCCAGTTGCGAGCGATTGCCGAGGTTGGCGAGCGGATCGTAGTTGTAGACCGTGGCCACGCTGTTCACCGAACCATCGCCCCAACCGCCGCGATACACTTCGTTCACGTCGGCCTCGCCCGCACTCACTTGCATCCAGTCGAGGTAGAGGCGGTTGTAGGGGCACATGACGCTTTGGAAACCGTAGTCGGCGGCCACTTGTTCGGTGGGCTTGTCCCAACGCTTGCCGTCGGGCAAGTTCCACGCCATGATGAGGGGCTTCACTTTCGTGGTGGGCTTCTTCCAGAACTTCGTCTTGTCCTTGGCGATCAGTTCGTCCCACACCACAATTTGCTTGTTGTATTTCTTTTCCAAGAACTCGGCGAGATGCTCTACCAACCAAGGTTGGAGTTCCTCCACGCCCGAGAGCTTTTCGTTCTTGATGCGCTGACGGCAGAGGGCGTTGTTCTTCCAACGGTCGGTGGGGCATTCGTCGCCGCCGAGGTGGATGTACTTGCCGGGGAAGACTTCGGCCACGTGGCCGAACACGGTCTTGAGGAAGTCGATGACTTTGTCGTCGCCCACGTTGAGCACGTCGTGCGAGATGCCGGGGGTGATGCGCACCTTGTACTGTTGTTTGGGCAGGCACGAGAGTTCGGGATAGGCGGCCAAGGCGGCTACCATGTGACCGGGCATGTCGATCTCGGGCATGATCTCGATGTTGCGCGCGGCGGCGTAGGCCACAATCTCGCGCAGATCATCGAGCGTGTAGTACATGCCGCGACCGTATTCCGTGTCGTCAAAGAACCAAGGGTTGATGCCGTCGTTCACAAACGAACCGGCGCGGCGACTGCCCACGGAGGTGAGCTTGGGATATTCGGGAATCTCGATGCGCCAGCCTTGGTCGTCGGTCAAGTGCCAGTGCAGGCGGTTCATCTTGTAGAGGGCGAGCATGTCGATGATGCGCTTCACCTCGGTCTTGTCGAAGAAGTGGCGCGCGATGTCGAGCATGTAGCCGCGGTGGCGCAAGAGGGGCTTGTCGTTGATGGCAAGCCCGGGCACTGTCCAATCGGCCGCGGGGGCGGGGGTGCCGGCGAAGAAGGCCGGGGGGAGCAACTGGCTGAGCGTTTGCAGGCCGTAGAAGAAACCGGCGTGGCCGGAAGCGCGGATTTCAACGCCCTGGGCAGTGACGGTGAGTTGGTAGGCTTCTGCGGCCAGCGTGCGGTCGGTGAGCAGACTCACCGCACCGGCTTCGGCCGTCGCGCCCGAGGCTTTCGTCGTCACGGCGGTGCCGGTGGCCTTGCCCAAGCGGGTGGCGAAGTCGGCGGCCAGTTCCTTGAGGCTGTCGGCCGGGAAGGTCACGGCGTTGAGCGTTTTGGCGTTGAGCGTCGTGCCCTCTTTGAGTTTGAGGTCCTGCGGATAGGGGATGAGGGCGGGGAGTTTGCGATAGCTGTCGAACGCGCTCTCGCCTTCAAAGGAGAGGACGTTGTTCACATCGTTGTCGGCCACCCAGAGGCCCACTTCCTGTCCCACACCGGGGCCGCCCCATTGGTTGAACGAGATGTCGTTGTGGCCGGCGGGGTGGATTTCGAAATGGCGGCTGTCTTTCTTCGACACGGCCACCACAAACGAGGTGTTGCTCTTGGCTTTTTGCGAAGCGATCACCATGCCGCGCTGCGCCTGCGAAGTGACGTAGAGCTTTTGGCCGAGCTTGTTGGTGATGGTGCAGCCGGTGGATAGGTTGCCCTCAAACTTCCAGAGCTGTGCGCCGCGACCGGTCATGCCGGCTTGCTTCACATTCTGCGCATCGGCACGCGCTTCGATCACGTTGCCGCTGTTGGCGAATTTGATGAAATACCACGTGACGTCGCTCCCGCTACTGAGTTTCGGAAGCCCCGCCGCCGTGAGCGCCGCCACCGAGGTGAACAGCGCCATGAAGAAAAGAAGTAGTCTTTTTTGCATGGTGGGGTTGACAAGAGGTTTAATGATAGTTCTACGGCAAAAGTAGTTTTTTTTTTCGACACGCGAGCATTTTTCACACACAAGTCTACGAAAATAACGCTTTTGCCTTCCGAGCGACACATTTTGTGGTGATGCTCCTCCCCCACCGTGCGAGGAGGAAAACGGTGGGGACGTTTTGGAAAAAAGTCCGCTGTTTTTTCAGAAAAGTGGGCGACTTTCGCGGCAAATGAGGGAACTGCGAGAAAGCACTTGCCGAGGAAAAAGGCGGTGGCGCGATGCGTTTTTCGCCCTTTGGCAAGTGTGCACCAAAAGCCACACCCCGGCATGGACAAATGTACACGGGGTGTGTACGACCGACTCCATATAATAATAGAATAAAGAAGAAGTGATACTGAAGCTGTTGTTCAACCCCTCAAAAAAGAACCCTCCCCCCTTGGGGGAGCGAGAGGGATAAAAAAAAACGAAAACAAAAAAACAAAAAACGACCGGTTTTCAACACGGTCGTGGGCGTTGTGCGGCAAAGCCGACAACGCAGGCGCACGCTCTCGCGGAGGGGAGGGGCGCAAAGCGGAGGGGAGAGGGAAAAATCGTGGGCATGCCGCTGCCGGACACAGAAAAAAACGAGCGAAACGCAAGGCGTTTGGCGAGAAAAACGTAAATTTGCAAGCTAACCGCATGCACACCCGCAGAAAAGCACTTCGCGACCTCGGCGCGGCGTGTGCAGCTCTCCACCCTAACCTGCGATACCTCATGTCGGTAGAAATCACCAAAGTGCAAAACCGTGCGGAGCTCAAACAGTTCATCCGCTTCAACTACGAACTCTATAAGGACAACGCTTACGCCGTGCCCGATCTGCTCGAGGATATGCTCGACACGTACGACCCGAAAAAGAACCCGGCGTTTGAATTTTGCGAAGCCGATTTCTACTTGGCCCGACGCGACGGGAAAATCGTGGGGCGCGTGGCGTGCATCATCAACCACAAGGCCAACCGCACGTGGAACGAACAGACGGCACGCTTCGGATGGATCGATTTCATCGACGATTTGGAAGTGAGCGGCGCCTTGCTGCGTCAAGCCGAAGACTGGGCGCGCAAACATCACTGCACCAAACTCGTGGGTCCCCTCGGTTTCACCGACCTCGACGCGGAGGGCATGCTCATCGACGGCTTCGATCAGCTCTCGACCATGTCGACGATCTACAATTTTCCCTACTATCCGCAGCACCTCGAGCACTACGGCTACACCCACGAGATCGACTGGGTGGAACGCAAAATTTTTGTGCCCGAAGACGGACACGAAGCCGACCAGGCGAAGTATTTCCGCGTGGCGGAGATCGTGCGTCAGCGTCTCAACCTCCGTGTGCGCAAGTTCAAGAGTGTGAAGGAAATTCGCGAAGGGGGCTACCTCTACCGCATCTTCGACGTGGTGAACAAGGCCTATGCCCCCCTCTTCGGTTTCAGTGAGATCAACCGCGCACAGGTCGACAAGTATGCCGACCAATACCTGCAGTTCCTCGACCTTCGCCTGCTCACCGTGGTCGAAACGGCCGAGGGCGAACCGGTGGCCATGGGTGTGGGCATGGGATCGCTCGCCCATGCGCTGCAAAAAGCCAAGGGCAAACTCTTCCCCTTCGGATGGTGGCACTTGTTGAAGGCCATTTACCTGAAGCGCTCCAAGATCATCGACCTCCTGCTCGTGGCCGTGCTGCCCGAATATCAGAGCAAGGGGGTGAACGCCATGCTCTTTGCCGACATTATCCCCATCGCCAAGAAGATGGGCTTCAAGTGGGCGGAAAGTCATCCGCAGCTCGAAACCAACAACAAGAGCCAAGACCAGTGGAAGCACCTCGACCATGTGGTGCACAAGCGCCGCCGCTGCTACGAGAAGCCCATCGAGGCGTGAGACGAGGGCGACGACGCACGGCCATGCCTCTACGCTGACCCTGCGCTGCGCCGCCCTGCACGCTCCCGCCCCCGCTTTTCGTTTTCCTCCTCTTTCCCTTTTCTTTCACCCCACAACTCCTCCCCATGTCCGACGAACTTCTCGACGTCAACTCCCGCAATGCCGCCGACTACAGCGAAGACACCATTCGCCACCTCGACGACATGACCCACATTCGCATGCGCCCCGGTATGTACATCGGCCGACTCGGCGACGGATCGCATGCCGAAGACGGTATTTATGTGCTGCTCAAAGAGAGCATCGACAACTCGATCGACGAGTTTAACGAGGGTTTCGGTAAGAAAATCGAAGTCGAAATCACGGACGATCGCACGGCTTCCATCCGCGACTACGGCCGCGGCATCCCGCTCGGCAGCCTGATTCCCGCCGTTTCGCAGTTGAACACCGGCGGTAAGTACGACAACGATCAGTACACCGCCTCGGTCGGGCTGAACGGGGTGGGTTTGAAGGCCGTCAATGCCCTCTCCCACCGCTTTGTGGCCCGCGCCTGTCGCGACGGACAGTTCAGAGAAGCCACCTTCGAGGGCGGAAAACTCGTCGACGACCGCACCGGCGAGACGGAAGAAGAGAACGGCACGTACATCTTCTTCGAGCCCGATCCCGCCCTCTTCCTCAACTACCGATTCCACGCGGAGTTCGTCGAAACGATGCTCCGCAACTACACGTATCTCAACACCGGTTTGGCCATTTTTTACAACGGCCGCCGCATCATTTCCCGCAACGGTCTGGAGGATCTCCTCACCGACAACATGACCTCGCAGGGGCTCTACCCCATTGTCCACCTCAAAGGCGAAAACATCGACATCGCCTTCACCCACACCGGGCAGTATGGCGAGGAATACTACTCGTTCGTCAACGGACAGCACACCACGCAGGGCGGAACGCACCAGAGTGCCTTCAAAGAGCACATCGCCCGCACCATCAAGGAGTATTTCGGCAAGAACTACGACGTGCAGGACGTGCGCAACGGACTGGTGGCGGCCATCGCCGTGCGGGTCATCGAACCGATGTTCGAGTCGCAAACGAAAATCAAACTCGGTTCGCTCACCATGGCGCCCGACAAGGATAAGAATGGCAAGCCCTTCGCCCTGAGCGGCGTGAGCGTCAACAAGTTTGTGGGCGACTTCGTCAAGGAACAGGTGGACAACTATCTCCACAAGCACCTCGACGTGGCGGAAGTGATGCAACAAAAGATTCAGGAGAGCGAGAAAGAGCGCAAAGCCATCGCCGGCGTGACGAAACTCGCCCGCGAACGCGCCAAAAAGGCCAACCTCCACAACAAAAAGCTGCGCGACTGCCACGTGCACCTCAACGATGCGCCGCCCAAGCCCAAGCGCGGACAGGACGAAGCGGTGGATCTGCGCTTCGACTCGAGCATTTTCATCACCGAGGGCAACTCGGCCTCCGGAAGCATCACGCAATGCCGCGATGTCAACACGCAAGCCGTGTTCTCTCTCCGCGGAAAGCCCCTCAACTCCTACGGACTGACGAAAAAAGTGGTCTACGAGAACGAGGAATTCAACCTCTTGCAGGCGGCACTCAACATCGAAGACGGGCTCGACGGCTTGCGCTACAACAAAGTCATCATCGCCACCGACGCCGACGTGGACGGTATGCACATTCGCCTGCTCATGATGACGTTCTTCCTCCAGTTCTTCCCCGATTTGGTGAAGAAAGGCCACGTCTACATCCTGCAAACGCCGCTCTTCCGCGTGCGCAACAAGAAAAAGGCCGCACCCGCCGAGACCAACGCCGACGACAAGGGCAAGAAGAAGACCGCCGCCGGCAAAAACGCGACGGGCAAAAACGCCGGCGCGAAGAAGGCGCGCGGCAGTGCCCGCACCGAATATGAAACGGTCTACTGCTACAACGAAGAAGAGCGCGTCGCCGCCGTGCAACGCCTCTCGCCCAACCCCGAAATCACCCGATTCAAGGGACTCGGCGAGATCTCGGCCGACGAGTTTAAGAACTTCATCGGCCCGGATATGCGACTCGAACCCGTCACGCTCCACAAAAGCGACAAGGTAAAGGAACTTTTGGCTTACTATATGGGCAAGAACACCATGGAACGCCAAAACTTCATCATCGACAACCTCGTCATCGAAGAAGACATTGTCGACGCCGCCGCAGAATAATCCCCGCTTTCGACCACGGCGCACCCCTTTTTGCCCAACAGCGGCAGGAAGCAGTCGCCGCTCGACCGCAAGCGCAATCCCCTCCTCACGTTTCCCCCTCATGTCCTCTCTTTCGACCAACGCTCCGCACGAGCCTCTGAACGAGGTCGGCCGTCCGACCGAAAAAGTAGCGCTTTTTCCCGGCAGCTTCGACCCCTTCACCATCGGACACGCCAGCATCGTGCGCCGCGCCCTCGCGCTCTTCGACCGCGTCGTGGTGGGCGTGGGCTACAACATCAACAAACGCTCGTTTTTCACCCCCGCCGAGCGCGTCGAAGCCATCCGCCGCGTCTATGCCGACGAGCCGCGCGTGGCGGTCGAGGCCTACGACGACCTCACAGCCGACCTCGCGCTCAGAGTTGGCGCGCGCTTCGTGTTGCGTGGCATCCGTTCGGTCAAAGACTTCGAATACGAGCGCGACCTCGCCGGCATCAACCACCGACTCTCCGACGTCGAGACCGTGCTCCTCTTCACCGAACCGCAATATGCCGACATCTCCTCCACCGTGGTGCGCGAACTGCTCTCCTTCGGCAAAGATGTCAGCGCCTTCCTCCCCGAAACTCCCAACAACGCTCCCCTTACATGAAGTTCTCCTCCTTCGCCGCAAGGTTTCTGACGCTCGTCATTGCCCTGCTCACCCTACTTCCCGCCGCAGCCCAGCGGCAGCTCTTCCCCGAACAGCCCGATCCTGACCAATTGCGCAAATTGACCATCGCGCAGTTGGCCGTCACGCAACTCTATGTCGACAGTGTCGATCAGAAAAAGCTCGTCGAAAATGCCATCAACGGCATGCTTTCGAAGTTAGATCCCCACTCGGCCTACTCCAACCCCGAAGAAACGCGCCGCATGAACGAACCTCTCGAAGGCAACTTCGAAGGCATCGGCGTGCAGTTCAACATGCTCGAAGACACCCTCGTGGTGATTCAGACCATCGCCAAGGGGCCGTCGCAAAAAGCCGGCATCGTCAACGGCGATCGCATCGTCTCGGTCGACGGACGCCCCATCGCCGGCGTGAAACTCGAGCGCGACAGCATCATGAAACTCCTCCGCGGCCCGAAAGGCACGAAGGTGCGCCTCGGCATCGTCCGCCCTTCCGTGGGCGAAACCCTCACCTTTGTCGTCACCCGCGACAAGATTCCGATGAACACCCTCGACGCCGCCTATATTATTGCGCCGGGCGTCGGCTACATCCGCCTCGACCGCTTCGGCGCCACTTCGGGCAAAGAGGTGCGCGAGGCCATCCGCCAACTCCAAAAGCAGGGCATGAAGGATCTCATTCTCGACTTGGAGAGCAACGGCGGCGGCTATCTCGGAGCGGCCGTCGAAGTGGCCAGCCAATTCCTCAACCCCAAAGATCTGGTGGTCTACACCGAAGGCCGCGCCGCACCGAAACAGGTGTTCGACGCCCTCCCCGGCGGACTCTTCCGCAAGGGGCGTTTGGTTGTCCTCGTCGATGAGTTCAGCGCCTCGGCCGCCGAGATCGTCACCGGCGCGGTGCAAGACCACGACCGCGGTTTGGTCGTGGGGCGCCGCACCTTCGGCAAGGGACTCGTGCAGCGCCCCATCGATCTGCCCGACGGCTCGATGATTCGCCTCACCACCAGTCACTATTTCACCCCCTCCGGCCGCTGCATTCAGAAACCCTACACCCCCGGCCAGAAGGACGACTACTCGCAAGACCTCGAAAAGCGATTCAAGCACGGCGAACTCCTCCACGCCGACTCCATTCACCTCGATTCCACGCAGGTGTTCAAAACCTTGGTCGACGGCCGCAAGGTCTACGGCGGAGGCGGCATCATGCCCGACGTCTTTGTGCCCCTCGACACGGCGGCCTACACCAAATACTACATGGCCATGCGTCGACACAACCTCTTCAACGACGCCGCCCTGCGCTATGTCGATCAAAACCGCACCACGCTCTTGGAACGCTACAAGCGTTTCGACGATTTCGAAAAGCAGTTTGAAGTTCCCGCCGAACTGATTGCCCGCGTGGAGGACGAAGCGGCCAAGAAAAAGGTGACGCCCAAGGACGAAGCCGAACGACAAGCGACGATGGACGACCTCAAATTCGTGCTCAAGTGCCTCATCGCCTACGATGTGTGGGATCGCAACGAGTATTACACCCTCATCAACCGCAAAAACGATGTGGTGAAAGAAGCCCTCCGCCAACTTTCGGTGAATCGCAGCATCCCCGCCGGCACACGCTCGCGCTGATCGGCGAGAAGCACACGCAATAAAACAAAAAGACTCGGTGACCGAATGATTTCGATCACCGAGTTCTTTCGTAAAAAAACAAATCTGCCGCGGAACGACCGGTTCTCCCGGCAAGCCGGCGGACGGCGGCAACAAAAAAAGACGCTGTGCTACGACGCTCACCCTCCTTGTGGGCGGCGTGACGGCCGGGCAGCGTGCCGACTCGTGCGGTGGAGGCGAACAAAACAAAACGAACCGGGGTGTCATAGTATGAGATCGTCAAGGATAACCGGTTGGGGACAGGGCGTCGCCGCCTGCATCCTCCGCTCATCGGCCGAGGCCGGAAACCGCACTGCTAAGGGACGACGACTGCTACGAGTCACTGATGTGGCAAAAGTACCCCTTCGGTGTGACACTCAGCGACAATGCACCGTGCGCGTCCGTTAAATTCACCCCGACCTGTGCATTTCGCCGGCATCGCCCACCCCAAGCCGCGGAAAACAGTCCACTTTTTCGTAATTTCGCGCTGTTTTCTCCTTCACTCCTCTTCTATTTTTCTCCAATGACCATACTTACCTTCAGCCTCATCCTCCTTGTCGGCGCCTTCGCCGCCGGCCTGCTCGGCTCGCTCACGGGCCTGGGCGGTGGAGTGGTCGTCATCCCTCTGCTCACCCTCTGTTTCGGGGTCGACTTCCACTATGCCGTCGGCGCCGCCCTCGTGGCCTCGATCGCCACCTCCAGCGGTTCGGGCGCCGCCTACGTCAAAGAGGGCATCACCAACATCCGTTTGGGCATGCTCCTCGAGATCGCCACCACCCTCGGCGCGGTGGCCGGCGCCGCCGTGGCCATCTATCTCAACAACTCCGTGCTGGCCGTCATCTTCGGCGCGGTGCTCATCCTCACCGCCCTCTCGCAGCGTCGCAAACACGAGGATCACGCAGGCGTGGAGGGCAGCGCCTTGGCCGAACGCCTCCAACTCTACGGCACCTATCCCGACAAAAACGGACACCCCGTGCCCTACCGACTCACCAACGTGGCGGGCGGTTTCGGCGTGATGCTCTTGGCCGGCCTGCTTTCGGGCATCCTCGGCATCGGATCGGGGGTGCTCAAGGTACTGGCCATGGACAACTGCATGAAAGTGCCGTTCAAAGTGAGCACCACCACCTCTAATTTCATGATCGGCGTCACCGCCTGCGCCTCGGCCGTGGTCTACATTCAGCGCGGCAACATCGTGCCGGGCATCGCCTTTCCCATCCTGATCGGCGTACTCCTCGGCGCGCTCACCGGCGCTCGGCTGCTCAAACGCATGGACGTGTCGCTGCTGCGCAAAATCTTCTTCTTCGCCATTCTCGCCGTCGCCCTCAACATGATCTACATGGGCTTCACCGGCGGCCTCAACCACTAATGCCTCGCCAGCTATGCAATTTGACATCCAACAACTCATCGGCAACACGCTGCGCCGCGGCGTGACGTTGGCCTGCGTGCTCGCCGCGCTCGGAGGTCTCTACTATCTCATCGCCCACGGCGGAGATCCCGTGCCCGACTACCGCCATTTCGACCCCGCCACGGCCGCTGCGCAAACCCACTTCACCACCCTCACGGGCATCGTGCGCGGTGTGGCGGCCTTCGACGCTTACAGCTGCATCCAACTCGGCGTGGTGGCGCTCATTCTCACCCCCATCCTGCGCGTGGTGTTCTCGCTCCTCGACTTCATGCTCGAACGCGATTGGCTCTACGCGGCCATCACCGCCATCGTGTTGACCGTCATTGTGAGCAACTCCATCGGCGGTTTTTGAAAAGTGGGCAAGAAAAAGAGAAAACGTCGCGACTTTCGCATAAAACTCCCCAACTTTTCCACAAAAGTCCCCCATTATTTTTGATTTTAAGCGTCAAGCACCCCAATTTGGTGGCATTTTGCCACATTGGGGTGCTTTTTCGTACATTTTGTTTGTTCTGAAGAAAAGAAATTCGCATATTCGCGGTAAGTTTCATTCTAAAACCTGTCGTATGGTTAAATCTTTACTCTCTATCGCTATGTTCTTGGCCGCCGGTCTCACCGCCGCCGCTCAAGACAACCTCGTGAAGAACGGTGACTTCGAAAGCTGGGACGGCAAAATTCCCGCCCAATGGCAAAAAACGGCCAAGGGAAGTCCCTCGAGTGCAGCCGTCAAAGAGGCCGCCGAAGGCCGCAGTGGAAAAGCGCTCGAAGTAGAACATAAAGTAGTAAAAGGTAAAGGGCAAAATGTGCGCTACCACAGCAACGCGCTCGATCTCAAAGCCGGCAACTACACGCTTTCATTCTACGCCAAGGCGGTGAGTGAAGCCGTCGTCAACGGCGGATGGCACAAAACCGGCACTTCCGGTTTAAAGGCCTATTCCTATGGAGAAGACCTGAAAGTCGACAACAACGAATGGAAGCAATTCACTTTCAAATTTGAGTTGAAAGAAGACGCTTCTGTCGATGTGTTCGTCGCCAACAAGAAAGACTCTAAGGGAGCTGTGCTCATCGACGACGTGATGCTCACGGCCGAAGGCGGAACGCCCGCTCCCGATCCCAAACCGGAGCCTCAGCCCAAGCCCACGCCTGATCCCGAACCTCAACCTGCACCCGATCCCAAACCCGAAACACCCGTCGGTGCCACCGTTTACGAAAAGGCACTCACCGACAACGCCGAAGGCTGGACGCTCGAACAGGGCGAACTCCCCGAGGGTTTGAAGGCGGTTTGGATGCAAACGACCAAATACGGTCTGAAAGCAACGGGACATTATGGCGGCAAAACCGGAAAGAACGCCGACACGGAAGCATGGGCCATCTCTCCCGAGGTGGAACTCAAGAAGACTTCGTTCCTCACCTTCGAACATGCCATCGGTTATAAGACCGACGCTTCGACCCAAGGTCTCTACATCCGCGAAGGCGCTACGGGCGAATGGCAACCCCTCGAAGTGAAGACGTGGCCGGGCGCAAAGAACTTCGTCTATGTGAACTCCGGTGCCATCGATCTGAAGGCCTACACGGGCAAGAAGGTGCAGTTCGGCTTCAAGTACACCAGCACCACCGCGGGCGCTGCTACTTGGGAAATCAAGAACTTCAAGGTGGCCGAAGAACCCAAAGCGGTGCGCCAAGCCCACACGACCAACGGCCGCACGGTGATCTTCGACCTCAACGGCCGCCGCGTCGAAAAGGCTGAACGCGGTGTCTACATCATCAACGGTGTGAAGACTGTCGTGCGCTAATCGACACCTCTCTACACCGCCGCCTCGTGCGGATCTCCTTTTTTCGCTCCTCGACGATCGGTATTCCGACCGTCGAGGGGCGGTTTTGCTTTGACGACCCTACATTTTCAGCTTTGCACCCCTTTCTGTGAGCGACAATGTGCATTTCCGCACCTATCTGCGTGAAATACTGCACAAAACGTCAACACAGCTCGGGGCTTTTTCGTATTTTTGCATTGCCCTTTCACGAGTTGTCGCGAAAGGGGCGCTCTTTTGCCTTATTCTTTCACCTCTCTCCCCCCAACCTTTATATGACCGACCTCGAAATCGCTCACTCCACCCCGCTGCTCCCCATCCGCGACATCGCCGCCCAAATCGGCATCGACGAAGCAGACTTGGAACAGCACGGCAAATACATTGCGAAAGTGCCCCTGCGCCTCATCGACGAAACGCAAGCGCACAACAGTCGCCTCATCCTCGTCACCTCGATCTCGGCCACCCGCGCCGGCATCGGCAAGACCACCGTTTCGATCGGACTCGCCCTCGGACTGAACCGCATCGGCCGCAAAACCGTCGTTGCCCTGCGCGAACCCTCGCTCGGCCCCTGTTTCGGCATGAAAGGCGGCGCCGCCGGCGGCGGACACGCCCAAGTGCTGCCCATGGAGAAGATCAATCTCCACTTCACCGGCGACTTCCACGCCATCACCGCTGCGCACAACATGATCGCGGCGCTGCTCGACAATTATATCTACCAGCATCGCGCCGAAGGCTTCGGACTGAAAGAAGTGCTCTGGCGGCGCGTGCTCGACGTCAACGACCGTTCGCTCCGCAGCATCGTCACCGGTCTCGGCCCTTCGGTCAACGGCATCCCCACACAAGCCGGCTTCGACATCACCCCCGCCAGCGAACTCATGGCCATCCTCTGTCTGGCCGCCGACGAGGCCGACCTGCGCCGCCGCATTGAGAACATTCTCCTCGGCTATCGCTACGACGGCACACCCTTCACCGTGAAGGATCTCGGCGTGGCGGGCGGTATCGTGGTGCTCCTCAAAGATGCCCTCGAACCCAACCTCGTGCAGACGACGGAGAACACCCCCGCCTTCGTACACGGCGGTCCCTTTGCCAACATCGCCCACGGCTGCAACACCATTGTGGCCACCAAGATGGCAATGTCGCACGCCGACTACGTCATCACCGAAGCGGGCTTCGGCGCCGACCTCGGGGCGGAGAAGTTCTACGACATCAAATGCCGCAAAGCCGGCCTGCAACCCGCACTCACCGTGCTCGTGGCCACGGCACAAGGCCTGAAGATGCACGGCGGTGTGCCCCTCGACCAAATCGCGCAGCCCAATCTCGAAGGCCTCCGCGCCGGACTACCCAATCTTGACAAGCACCTGCGCAACCTCCGCTCGTTCGGCCAAAATGTGGTGATCGTCTTCAACCGCTTTGCCGCCGACACCGACGAAGAAATGGCACTCCTGCGCCAACACTGCGAGGAGGTGCTCCAAGCACCCTTCGTGATCAACAACGCCTATGCTGAAGGCGGTGCCGGCGCTGAGGAGATGGCACAGATTGTGGTCGACGCCGTCGAAAAAACGCCCTCTGCGCCCCTGCACTTTGCCTACGAAGACGGCGACGACCTGCGCACGAAGATCGAAAAGGTGGCGCGCAATCTCTACGGTGCGGCCACTGTCACCTTCGCCAAGCCCGCCCTCACCCGCCTGCGCCTCGCCGAATCGCTCGGCATGAGCCACTTCCCGGTGTGCATCGCCAAGACGCAATACTCCTTCTCGGACGATCCCACACGATTTGGCGCGGCCGAAGGCTTTGACTTTCTCATCCGCGATGTGGTGATCAACGCCGGTGCGGAAATGATCGTGGCGATTGCCGGAGACATCATGCGCATGCCCGGACTGCCCAAGACTCCTCAGGCGCTCAACATTGATTATATCAACGGAGAAATCACAGGACTCAGCTGATGCACATCGTTCTTAACCCCAAATACCACCACCTGCGCGATCAACTCCTTGAGGTGGCGCGGCACTTTGACAGTGTCGGCAAGGAAATCTACCATGGGCGCAACGTCATTCGCCTGGTCGAAATCGACGGGCTGCGACTGGCCGTGAAACGCTATGGGCGCATGCCGCTCAAATACCGCGTGGCCACCCGTTTCTACAAAACGAACAAGGCCAAGCGCGCCTTTGTCACCTCACTGATGCTCAAGGAGCGCAGTTTTGAAAGCCCCGAAGCGGTGGCCTTCCTCTGCGATCGCCACGGTTTGCTCGACGCCACGCATTACTATGTGAGCCTCTATTCGGACTACCGCCATTCTATGCGTGACATCCCCACCTTCGAAGGGGCTTTCCGCGAAGAGGTGACGAAGAGTTTCGCCCGTTTTGCCGCACACCTCCACAACAGTGGTTTTTTGCACAAGGACTTCTCCGCGGGCAACATCCTGTTCGACCGCATCGGCGAGCGCTTCCACTTCTCGCTCCTCGACACCAACGCTCTCAAATGGGGCAAAAAAATCAGTGTGGAGCGCGGATGCCAAAACCTCGGCCGTCTGGTGGGGCCGCCCGAGTTCTTCGAGAGTCTCGCCCGCCACTATGCCGATTTCCGACAGGCTGATCCACAGCACTGCATCCATCTGGTGAAGGCCGCCCGCGATGCCTATCGCGATCGCCCCCACCCCCATC
This sequence comes from uncultured Prevotellaceae bacterium, assembly GCA_963517315.1. Taxonomy (GTDB): domain Bacteria; phylum Bacteroidota; class Bacteroidia; order Bacteroidales; family Bacteroidaceae; genus Alloprevotella. The sequence continues at coordinate 58,893 of CAUQEF010000008.1, read as the reverse complement.
ACCAACCTCTATTCGACTAAACACAGCGCCGCCCCGCCGTTTTGGTAGGGCGGCGCTGCATGCCGAATAGTCCCCCACATTTATTTGCAACATCACAACACACAAACACACATTTCATTTGAAAACATTCGCCGAACTGGGCTTGAAGGAACAAATCCTCAACGCCATCACCGAAATAGGCTACGAACAACCCACTCCCGTGCAGGCAGCCGTGATTCCCGTCCTCTTGGGCACAGAAAATGCCGACGACGCTGAAGCCCCTGCCGCCATCCCGACGCAAGACATCATCGCCCTGGCGCAAACCGGCACCGGAAAGACCGCCGCTTACGGACTTCCCGTGCTCCAAAACGTGAACGCCGACGACCGCAGCACACAAATCGTTATTCTCAGTCCCACCCGCGAACTCTGCCTCCAGATCGCCGACGATCTCAAGGACTACAGTCGCTACATCGACGGCCTGCATGTGGTGGCCGTCTACGGCGGCGCCGGCATCGAAGGCCAGATTCGCCAACTCCGCAAGGGCTGTCAGATCATTGTCGCCACCCCCGGCCGACTCATCGACCTCATTCATCGCGGCGCCGCACGACTTGAATCCGTGCGCAACGTGGTGCTCGACGAAGCCGACGAGATGCTCAACATGGGCTTCACCGAAAGCATCGACGAAATCCTTTCCGCCATCCCCTCCGAGCACCAAACGCTCCTCTTCTCGGCCACCATGGGGCCCGACATTGAGCGCATCGCCAAAAACTACCTCCGCGAATACCGCGAAATCGTGGTGGGCAGTCGCAACGAGGGCGCGGAGCACGTGAACCACATCTACTATGCCGTGCGCGCACAAGACAAATATGCCGCCCTCAAGCGCATTGTCGACTACTATCCCCGCATCTACGGCATCATCTTCTGCCGCACTCGTCTCGAAACGCAGGAGGTGGCCGACCATCTCATCCGCGACGGCTACAGCGCCGAGGCGTTGCACGGCGATTTGGCACAGGCGCAGCGCGACCTCACGATGCAGAAGTTCCGCAACCACCGCACGCAACTCCTCGTGGCCACCGACGTGGCGGCGCGCGGCCTCGACGTGAACGAACTCACCCACGTGATCAACTACGGACTGCCCGACGACGTGGAGAACTACACTCACCGTTCCGGTCGTACCGGTCGTGCGGGCAAGCGCGGCACCTCGATTTCCATCATCCACCTGCGCGAAAAGGGCAAAGTACGCATCATCGAGCGCGTGATCGGCAAGAAGTTTGAGGTCGGCGTGCTCCCCGAACCGAAGGAGATCTGCACGAAACAGCTCTACAAGGTGATCGACAACCTCGAACACACCGAGCCGGACGAGGAGCAGATCGCCCCCTTCCTCCCCGAAGTGATGCACAAACTCGAATGGCTCTCGAAAGAAGAGCTGGTGAAGCGCTTGGTACAACAGGAATTCGGCCGCTTCCTCACTTACTATGCCGACGCACCCGAGATCGTGCAGCCCACCGGCCGCGAAGAACGCGAGGAAAAGGGTAACAAACGCGACCGTCGCGACGACAAACGCAACCGCAACGCGAAGGGCAACCCTGTGGCAGAAGAGGGTTACACGCGCCTTTTCCTCAACTTCGGCAAGCGCGACAACTTCTTCGCCCGCGAAATCATCAATCTCGTCAACCGTTATGTGAAGGGCAAGGTCGAGATCGGCCGCATCGACCTCTTGGTCAACTGCTCCTTCTTCGAAGTGCCGCAAGAAAATGCCGCCCTCGTGATGGCGAAGATGGCGAAAGCCAAGGTGGGCGAGCGCCGCGTGGTGGTGGACTATGCCGACCGCGCCGACGGACAGCCCGCCGATCGCGAACCGGCTCCCAAGCGCGGACGCCGCACGGACGACCGACAACCCACCAACCGCAAAAAAGCGAAGGCCAAGGGCGGTAAGCAACACGAAGCCCACGACGACAACGGCGGCGATCGCCGTTTCGGCAAAGCCGATTGGAAGCAGTTTTTCGACTGATCGGCACACGGTCGCGAATCTCCCCTTCCGACCGCGCACTACCCAAATGTGAGGAGGCAATACCTACTTTTTAGTGAAAAAATGCGACGCATAATCAGGTAGGAAGAGACCGAGCTTCTCAACAAAACTCCTTTACCACACTGACAAACAAAGATTTACAACCCAAAACGGCGACAAATCATCCTCTTTTCGGCAAAATAGCACATTCTGTTCCCCACCGTGCAAAATCACTGCAAATGGGTATTGCCAAAGGTGGAAAAAGTCTCTACCTTTGCAGTGCATTCTGATAGAAGAGACCGATGCCTCGGTAACGGTTGTCGTCAGAGTAAGAATTTAAATTGTTATGTCTATGTTCGAAAGATGGCTGTCCTCAGCGGAGGATGGCCACTTTTGTTTTTGCGCCTGCTCTCGCGCGCTGCGAGCGCGATTGCAGGGACTCATTCGTGGGGCAAGATCAGGCGCCGCGAGCGGGCTTGCAAAGCGCCAAAGCGCGACACTGCCCAAAAGTGGCCGACAAGGCGAGAAAAGTCGCCAAGTTTTTGGCAAAAGGAGCGCACTTTTTATGGATAGGCGACCGTTTTTTCATCGCACCGCAGCGCGTGTCTAAACAAAATGGCTACATTTGCCAAAACGCGCGCCAACCTGCGCCGGCAGGCTGCATTTTGCTGCCGGCGGTGCACACCGACATCGCACCGCCGGCAGGCAGGCTGCGGAGATACGGCGTGAATGCGTTGGTTCACCACTTAACTCTCTTCAAATTTAGCACCGATGAAATCCTCCTATCCCCAAATCCTTTTCCCGGCACTGGCCGCTCTGCTCGTCGCCTGCCTCTTGCCGTTGCCCTATGGTTTCTTTCAACTTGTCCGCTTCGTGGCGGCGGGCGGCTTTGCCCTGCTTGCCGTGCAGCACTTCGACCGATCGAGCAACAACAGGGCTTGGACTTTCGTGGCGCTGGCGCTGCTGTTTCAGCCCTTCCTCAAGGTGGCGCTCGGCCGCCCGCTGTGGAACGTGGTGGACGTGGCAGTAGCCGCCTGGCTGCTCTATCTGTGGCGGAAAAAACGGTGAGTCTGCCGAGCGCGACTCACCTTTCGCACAAACGCGGACGACCGCGGCCGAACAGAGCGTTCGGTCGCGGTCGTTTTTAATGTATGGTGCTCGAAAGGCTGCGCCCGAGAGCAGCGGCACAGCGGAGCGAGGGGAATTATTTGGAAGGCGCAAGTTCGTCGACGTGCACGCCTTCGGGCAAGTGGAAGCGATATTTGCTGTCGTAGATGGTGCTCACCTTGTTGATCTCCAAGAAGCTCGTACCGCCGCCGTCGCCGAAGCTACCGCTGAGGTAGGCGATCTTGTCGTTGAGTTCGAGGAAGCCTTTTTGGCGCATCATACGCACGGCAGCCGTGAAGGTGTATTGCGCCGACACATGCTTCTTCTGGTAGATGGGGATCACGCCGTAGGAAAGGTTGAGCAGGCGCATGGTCTTCTCCTTGTAGCAGATGGCGATGACGGGCGTGGGACCGCGGAAAGCGGCGAGGGCGCGTGCCGTTTGTCCCGTTTCGCTGTCGGTGAGAATGCCCTTCACGCCGAGTTGGCGCGTGGATTCGACGGCGGCGTGCGCCAAGAACTCACGTTGGTCGGTGGTGTCGACCATCGGGTCGAGGTCGTGCTCGCGCATCTTGTCGCGTTCGGCCTGTTCGGCGATGGCGGCCATCGTTTGCACCGCTTCGAGGGGATATTTGCCCGAAGCCGTTTCGCCGCTGAGCATGAGTGCGTCGGTGCGGTAGTAGATGGCGTTGGCAATGTCGGTGACCTCGGCGCGGGTGGGGCGCGGATTGTTGATCATGGTGTGGAGCATCTGCGTGGCCACGATGACGGGCTTCTTCTTCACCACACACTTGTGAATGATCTGGCGCTGGATGCCGGGGATGCGCTCGATGGGCACCTCGATGCCGAGGTCGCCGCGGGCGATCATCACACCGTAGGACGCGTCGATGATTTCATCGATGTTGTCCACGCCTTCTTGGTTTTCGATCTTGGAAATGATCTTGATGTCACTGCCGTGGGCGTCGAGAATGTCCTGCACGGCCTTGACGTCGGCGGCGCTGCGCACGAAGGAGTGGGCGATGAAATCGATGTCTTCCTCAATGGCGAGGAGGATGTTCTCTTTGTCGCGCTCGGTGAGGGCGGGCAGGTCGATGTGCTCGCCGGGCACGTTCACGCTCTTGTGCGCGCCGAGCGTGCCGTCGTTTTGTACGGTGACGTGGAGGGACGTTTCGTCCTTCGCGGTGACGAGCATGTCGATGGCGCCGTCGTCAAAGAGAACGTGGTCGCCGACTTTCACGTCGCGCACGAAGTGGAGATAGGACACGTTGATGACATCGTGGGTGGTGTCGGCATCGGGACAGCCGCAAATGCGAACGCACTCACCGGCTGTGTAGTCGATGGGTGCGCTGAGTCCTGTGGTGCGCACTTCGGGTCCCTTGGTGTCGATGAGCAGCCCCAGGTGAGGCGAGACGGCGCGCACGTTGCGAATGATTTTCTTGATGCCGTCGGCAGAGGCGTGGGCAGTGTTCATGCGCACGACGTTCATACCGGCGAAAAACAACTTGCGGAGGAAATTTTCGTCGCAGCGCAAGTCGCTGATCGAGCAGACGATCTTGGTTTGTTTCATTATCGGGGAGATTTCGAGTACTGTATGGTATAGTCTTTGCTCTGCAAACTTACGAAAAAAAATACGGACTTTCTGTTCAGTTCTCCCCTTTTTCCCTGCAAAAGGTTGACTGTTTGCAACTTGTCACACCCTCTTTGCAATTCAACGCCACACAATCACCATAAGTAGGTATTGCACCGCGCGGAAGAAAGCCGTAACTTTGCACACCACTCCTTATATATAAGGGGCAGGGTGGCCACTTGCGCCGCCCTCCCTCACGACATAACAGCTTATGAATCTCTCTCATCTCACCGACGGAGCTACCGCCTACGTCACCGCCACCAAGGGCAGTCCCTCGCTGCGCATCCGCCTCGAAGAACTCGGTTTCGTGCCGGGACAGGAGGTGACGCGCGTCTACGGCACGCCCGGCGGTTCGCCCGTAATCTACGCCATGCTCGGACAGCGCGTGGCGCTCCGCAACAGCGAAGCACAACTCATCGAGGTGAGCACCGAACGTCCCGACGAAAACTATGCCGACGAGCGCCGCGTGGCGCGCACACCGGGCGAAAGACACGAAGCTTTCCGCCTCCCCACGGCACCGATTCTGCCGGCCACGGGGTGTGACAGCGGAAGTTGCGGTGCTTGCCCGGGTTGTTCGCCGCGAAAACCGTTGGCCCCGAAAGCCGAAGGTACGATCACGGTGGCTTTGGTGGGCAACCCGAATTGCGGAAAGACGACGGTGTTCAACGCGCTGGCCGGCGGCCACGAGCGCACCGGCAACTATGCAGGGGTGACGGTGGCGAGCGTCGTGGGCGAAACGCACATCGCGGGGCGCACGGTGCGATTCGTCGACCTGCCCGGCACTTATTCGCTCCGCGCCTACTCGCCCGAGGAGGCTTATGTGATGAGCGAACTCTTGAAGGGCGAAATCGACGCGGTGATCAACGTGCTCGACGTCAACAACTTGGAACGCAACCTCTTGCTCACCTTGCAGGTGCGTCGCCTCGGCTTACCCATGGTGGGGGCACTGAATTTGTGGGACGAATTTGCCGAAAGCGGTTCGACGCTCAATGTGGAACGCCTCTCGGAGCACATGGGCATGCGCTTTGTTCCTTGCGTGGCCAGCCGCGGAGAGGGATTGCAAGCGCTGGCGGAGGCCGTGATCGAGGCCTACGACCGGAGAGAGGAGCAACCCGCGCTGCCGGCCGACGACCCCCACTCGCCGGCCGACCCGCATGCGTTGGTACACCACTACTTGGCGGACATCTACCGCCTGCACGAGGGGAAGGCGGTGCGCTTCACCGGGTGGGTCGACCGCCATTTGGTGAAAAGCCCCTTGGCCTACCTGTTTTTCTTCGCCGTGATTCTGCTCGTCTTCTGGACGACGTTCACCATCGGCCAGTATCCGATGGACTGGATGGAAAACGGCGTGGCGTGGCTCACCAAGACGCTCACCGAAGCGCTGCCCAAAGGTTGGTGGCTCTCCGATTTGCTGGCTTCGGGCGTGGTGGGCGGCGTGGGTGCCGTGATTGTGTTCTTGCCCCAGATCTTGATTCTCTATTTCTTCATCTCCATTCTCGAAGATTCGGGCTATTTGGCACGCGCCGCCCTGCTTTTCGACCCGATTTTGCGCCGCGTGGGACTTCACGGTAAGTCGTTTTTCCCGATGCTCACCGGTTTCGGTTGCAACGTGCCGGCCATCATGGCCACGCGCACCATCGAGAACCGCAAAAGCCGCCTGCTCACGATGATCACCCTGCCGTTCATGTCGTGCTCCGCCCGTCTCACGGTCTACACGGTCTTCACGCTGGCCTTCTTTCCCGACAACGCTACCTTGGTGCTCTTCCTCCTCTACTGCGGCGGCATCTTCATGGCGCTGCTCTCGGCCTATCTGCTGAGCTTCTTCATCCGCCGCCGCGAAGAGAGCCATTTCGTGATGGAAATTCCGCCCTATCGCCGACCGGTGGCCGCGAGTGTGCTGAGCCACACGTGGGAAAAGGGCCGACAGTACCTGCGAAAGATGGGCGGCATCATCTTGGTGGCCTCGATCGTGGTGTGGATCTTGGGCTACTTCCCGCAACCGGAGCGCGAACTCTCGGATCTCGAGCGGCAGGAGCAATCTTATCTCGGACAGGCGGGACATCTTATACAGCCGGTCATTGCGCCGCTCGGTTTCGACTGGCGCATGGGCGTCGGTCTCCTCACGGGCGCGGCGGCCAAAGAGCTGATGATTTCGACACTCGGCGTGCTCTATCACATGGACGAGAAGAGCGCAGCGGCCGCCGGCACGGGCGACGACGAAGCGGCCGATCAAGCCATCTCAACCGCCCTGCGCGAGGCTACTTCTCCTGCGGCGGCATTGAGCTATATGGTGTTTGCCTTGCTCTATTTTCCCTGTTTGGCGACCATCGCGGCCATTCGCGGCGAGAGCGGGCAGTGGAAATACGCAATACTCTCCATGCTCTACACCACGGCCGTGGCTTATCTCGCGGCGTGGCTCACCTTCCGCCTCGCAAGTCTGTGGGCTTGACGGCTTGTTGAAGCCTCACCTCTAAGATACTTCAAAAAATCCTTAAGCGAATCCGATATTTTCTCCCCCAAGGGCCGAATAAGGATCGAACCTGCTATGCGAGTGAGCACTACGGTGCCCGCTCGCATTGTCTTTTCGTAAAACAGATCTTTCCTCTTGTTGATGCGCGCAACTATTGATCGCTAAAAAAACAAACTTGCGGGACACTGCTCGCAATAAATCGCAAAAAGAGGGCGTTTCCAGGCCTTTCAATGACAAAACACGGAGCATACAGAAATTTATCTCCTTTTTAGCGAGAAACTTTTGTCGCATCAGACAATAAATTCATATATTTGCCGCGAAAAATAGAACAGAACAGAAGCCCATTTGACTTTTCGGCTGAAGTTTCATCATTTCTTTTTCCATTTCTCGCGACCTATTAATTTTTCAATGTATCACTCATAAAGCTAAACGCAGATGAAAAAAAATTACCTCCTGCTTTTTCTGATCACTCTTCTGTTCGGAATGGGAACGATGAAGGGAAAGGCGGAAAAACATCCTTTCCAAGATGTAACGAAAGAGTACTACTTCAAAATTGGGAATGGCTACCTTGCAATGAGTAGCAATCACAAATTTTCTTGTGTAGCAGACAAGTCCCAAGCGAATCTGGTCCAACCGGACGCAAGTTCTACGGAGGATAAACTCTCGATCTTGGTTGTGAGTAAAACGGATCCGGACGATTATGAATCGATTGAATACAGTGAAAATGGTACAATCGGAACATGGAAGCCCTATAAATTCTTCGAATATGTTACGATTGACGGAAAACATTATCTGAAAACAACTCAGGGTAAACCGTTGTTTCTCACGAACAAAAATGGTCAACTCACTCTGGAAACAACCCATAGTGCGGATGCTGTGTTCGAGTATGAAGGAAAATTCGGAACCGTTCCTGCAGAGATTCTGGAAAAAGCAGAAAAAACATTGAATGCTTTTGCCCTCTTCCAAGCTCATCGCTATCTTGATCAGCATAAAGATAACGAGTTTATTGGAAATGGACTCGGTCAATACCCTCGTCCTACGAGCATTTCATCCGTGGATTGGGATTATGCAACTTATCGCCTTTACTTGGAGGGCCACGAACGATTCAGCGCCCAAAATGTATACAGCGAGTTAGAAAGATTGGAGAAAGGTAAGAACGCTGTTAAGATCAATCTCCCGAGCGCAGGAACTTACGTAACGATTTCTACAAAGTCGATCTACGAAAACGCCGTTCGCGAGAACGCAAAAAGGAAAGGCACTCGCGTAGATATCGATGCGGCTGCCGGTGGTGCTCCCTTGGAAGCGAAGTATCTCAAAGCCACAGAAAATGGATATACATTGACCACCCAGAAGAGTGAAGCCGCTGTTTTCTTCTTTGACGGACAGCACCTCACGGGACTTGACAATGGCTTCGCACTCGGAAAATACGATTACAAGCTCGCTAAAAACGAACAACAATCGCTGATTGCACAAGGTAAGCTTGAGAAGGTGTTGGATGCCGGTAGCTACAGCATCAAAGTCGGCGACAAGTTTGTGAAGCTCGATCGCAACACCGGTATCTCCCTTACGGCGAATGAGTCGGAGAGCCACCTCTTCCTTGAAGAAGCGAACACTTTTGAGCTGAAGACCGACGAACTCGGTTTGGTTTCCTTCTACGCCCCCACCGCCGTTGAAGTACCCGCAGACGTTGAAGTATACGCCGGTAAGTTCAATGACGAAAACAACCTTGTCAAGTTCAAACAAGTAAGCACTAAGCAGATTCCGGCCGAGACCGCAGTGTTGCTCCGCAAAGGCACGCCCAACAGTACTTTCACCGTTAAAAAGATTGCCAACGCCGCTCCGATCTCAGACAACGCTTTGAAAGGTTACGCTGTTTCTTCTAACGAGAATCTCGCCAACGCCTATGGCCTCACGGTTGAAGGAGGTAGCTTGGTATTCAAGCCCTTGGAAGACGGTGTTCGCGCCTTCAAAGCCGTGATCTACAAGAACGGTGCAGGCACGCAGGAGTTCTTCCCCACGGCCTTCGTTCTTCCCACCGCTGTTGAAGGTATTACCGTAGATGAAGCCAAAGAGGAAGTATTCGACCTCGCCGGCCGCCGCGTAGAATCGCTCGTCAAAGGACAAGTTTACGTCAAGAACGGTAAAAAGTTCGTTCAAAAATAAGCATGACATCAATATGAAACAGTATTCTGCACCCCAGATTCAAGATGTTGTTCTCCACACGGAGACGATGCTCAGTAGTTCGCTCGAAGCCAAGCCCGGTAGCGGAACGATGAAGCCCGGACAACAGCATACTCCCGAGCAACAACTCGGCAGCGACATTTGGAACAACAACGAAGACTAATTCTCAATGTTTTCTATCAGCCGCGCGAGGCATTCCAATGAGCGAAGCGAAAATTGAGCAGCCCCGCGGCAAGAAAATGTAAACACTCCCACCTTTTCCCACGTCACTTCAATTAGCGTGCACAGAAAAGTTCAAATTCGAGCGTCCACTCACCTTCAGGTCAGTGGACGCTTTTTTTTATTGCCCAACGATGCGCAGGACATACCGCAGCACTTACTCTCCCCACACACAGTGGCACAACATGCACAGGGTAGGAAAAGTCGAGATCTTGCATTACTTAAACCAGCATATCCTCTTTTGTAGAAATGTTTTTGGCGAGCCATCTGAAAAACTCCCCAACTTTTGAGCAAAGTCCTCGTTTTAACATGTAAAATGATAGGTGTAACTAAGCAAATGGCACATTTTTGCCAAATAAACGCGACATCGTTGCCCGACAAACTTGGTCATTACAACGATAGCACTTATATTCGCGAAAAGCATTTATCTATTATCATAGAAAAATAAGTCCAACAAGGGTATAGCACGGCTTCGGAGTCTCCTTTGTTACCACACGTTTTCTCTCGTTGCAGGATGCACCATGGAATTCGCTCTGATTCCGACTACCCTCTGCCATAAAGAGAACAGCACTTCCGCAGTCCTTTTCGTCGCAACGGGCATTCTCCGACTCCAATGCCCACGTTTTGCACACTCTCTCCAGCAATAGCAACAGTTGCCAATAAGGTACGGATCAACAAGTGCTCGGAAAATAACCTTTCGGCTGCAGTTGCTGCTCGCCATTCGTATATCATACCGCCATACTGTGGTATCAAGCATTTCGTGTAAACAAAAAGTTTTTATACCGGTGCACCCGGCATTCGCAAAGCGACTCCCAACTCAAGACAGCCGCGCGCACCGAAAATCATTCTGCCATAAAACTCATCCTACATATGAAATTCTACACCACCCCTACCCTCCGAGAAATTAAGCTCAATGCTGAACCCGTAATGAACACTCTTTCTATGGGAGGGCTCAACATTACGAAAAAGACACAGGTGCTCACCCAAGAGGACTATGTCAATCCCATTTGGGGAGAAGCCGAATCAACAGACGATGCCACCACCGGCTTCGGCGACTTCACGGATTTCTGATCCCACCCCATCCGGTTTTTACCATGAGCGCATCGCCATCAGGTTGTGCCCATTGTTGTGCGGAAACCACTCATTTCGCACCCCAATGATCTCGGGCTTCAAAAACAAAACAGCCTTGCGCTCTGCAAAGACGGCTCAGACAATATATTTGTCTGAGCCGTCTTTGTCTTCCTCCACCATGAAAGACCACCACACGCCCGAAACTTCGACAAACCACTCCATGGCGTGCCGCTCACTACTCTTCGAGCGAGAAAAAGTAGGGAAGAAAGCAGAAAAAGCGCCCCACTTTCTGTCGAAAGTCCACAACTATTTTCCGAAAAGCCCACGTTTTTTTCGGCTCAATGACGCACGCGATGCTCCCAACGTCGCAAAATGCGGTGAAAAACAACACATTTTTCATCCTGCCGTTTGCTCTTTCGCGCTTTCCTCCCTAACTTTGCGCACACATGTCAGCAAAGCTCCGCACCCTCCGTCGTCAAGTGGCACTGGCTTGGATCATGCTCCTCGCCCTGCTGCCTCAATTGGTGGTGAAGTCCCTTCACTACCACGACAGTGTGCCGACTTACACCACGGTAGAGACCGCCGCTCAGGGCACCGCCACGGTGTGTCTCGACTGCTTGCGCGAAGCCGCGGCACAAGCCGCACGGCAAGGCCTTCGCAGCGCAAGTGGCACGACCGCCTTGCCCCAAGGCGTGGGCAAAAAAGCGGCCAAATGCCGACATCACAACGATCAACAGGGACAAGACTCGGGCGACAAGCATCGCCATTGCAGCATTTGTCATTTCCTGCCCTCCCCTTACACCGTTCCCACGGTTGCCCAATTTTGTTTTTTCGTTTCCACACCAGAAACACCCTTTCTCAGCGATAGCCCCTCGGTCTATCACACGGTGACGGAACGCGCAGTGTTGCGCGGGCCGCCCCACGTTTAGTTTTTTCTCCCCTTTTTCTTTTCAGCGTTCGCCCGTTTCCGCTGCGTGAGTGCGCAATGTAGATTCACTGCGTTCTCCCTTCTGCGCAAAACGGCCTGCCGATGAGATGTCGCACGGCTTCATTGCCCGCACTCCCGCCTTCTGACGGTCACCGGAGTCGGGCTGCACGCCGTATTCTCCTGTGCTGTAACCGGCGTATCGGAAGAAGCGCCTCGTCGGCGGCAGTTCGCACAGGCCTCCCTTCGTCCTCTCGGCGCGCCACCTCAGTGAGCGCACGGCAGAAGGGGGCGCATGGTTCTTTCGCCTCCGGTGAAATCTTTGCGCCCTCCTCCCCCGCGCTCTTTCTCCCTCATCGGCAGGGAAAGCCGAGATGTCCTCTCCCCATGCGCCCTGCACCACGCAGTCCGGCGCGGGACAACAGCCGCCGGCAGTCGCCCGCCGCACGAAAACGCCCCACCCCGTAACGCCTTCTCCCACTGCCCCGCAATGGCTCGACCACTGCGGAGCTTCCTGCCCATTGTATCCCTTATTTGCATGTCCAAGATTCTTATTCCCAGCCTTCTTTTCTGCGCCGCCGCGGTCATTCCCGCCGGCGTGCGCGCCGCCGAACCCCAACCGGTGGGTGCGCCGCGCTTGCTCATCACCGATCGCGACACCGGTCTCCCCGTTTCGGGCGCCGTGGTGCGCCGCGGCAGTCAATTGTGGCGCTCCGACGCCGCCGGTCTGCTCGTGCTCAACGAGAAAGCCCTCCACGGCGACAGTCTCACGGTGAGCGCCGTGGGTTATGTCGACCGCCGCATCGCCATCGACGAGGTGCGCAGCCACCGCCCTCTACGCGTGGCGCTCACCGCCCTGACCAACCGCCTCAACGAGGCCGTGGTGCAGACCGGACGCATCGTCCACTCGAGCAATACTGCCACGCAAACGCTCTCGGCAGCGGAGGTGCAGAAAAATCTCGGCAGTTCCTTTGCCTCCACCCTCGAACAGATCAAAGGAATGAGCATGGTGCAAACCGGCGCCACCATCGCAAAACCGGTGCTCCACGGCATGTATGGCACGCGTCTGCTCATCATGAACAACGGCGTGCGCCAGCAGGGACAACAATGGGGCGTGGATCACGCGCCCGAACTCGACGCCAACACAGCCGGCCGCATCAATGTGGTGAAAGGCGCAGAGGCCGTGCGCTACGGTTCGGAAGCCCTCGGCGGGGTGATCCAACTCGACGGCAAAGCCCTCCCCTATATGCGTTCGCAGCCCCAAGGCAACGTCTCGGCGCTCTACGGCAGCAACGGCCGACGCCTCGCCCTGACCGGAACGGCCGACGCGGGTTTGCCCTTGGCGGGCGGCCGTGCGGCGTGGCGCGTACAGGGCACGTACATCAACGGCGGCGATCGTTCCACGGCACGCTATCTGCTCAACAACACCGGCCTGCGCGAAGCCAACGGTTCGGTGGCTTTCGGGTGGAAACGCGACCGCTTTGAAGCCGATGCCTATTACAGCCTCTTCTCCACCCGCATCAGCGTACTGTTCAGTGCGCAGATGGGCGACGAACAACTGCTGCGCGAACGCATTCGCATCGGCCGCCCGACGGAAGTCTACCCTTGGACGCGCCAAATCGACTATCCCTACCAAAAAGTGGTGCACCAAGTGGCCAAACTCCACACGCGCTACGCCCTTCCCACGGGCGGCACGCTCGAATGGCAAGCCGCCTATCAGCACGACGACCGCCGCGAGTTCAACCAGCGCCGCAACTTCCGCTCGCACGTGCCCACCCTCGACTTGCAGTTGGAGAGTTTTCAAACCGACGGCCGCTGGCAACAGTCGTATGCCGACCACTGGACGACGGAAGCCGGCCTGTTCTATGCCAATGTCAAGAACACCAACACGCCGGGCACGGGCGTGGTGCCGATCATTCCGAACTATGTGCAGCAAAATGCCGGGGTCTTCGCCATTCAGAAGTATTCCGGCAACGAATGGGGCGCAGAAGCCGGCGCGCGCCTCGACCATCAGCGCCTCAACGCGCGCGGCATCGATCTTTACGGCCGCCCCTACGGGAAACTCGACCATTATAACAATGTCACCTACACCCTCGGTGCGCACGCCCACGTCTTGCCGGGACTCGACGTACTGACCAATGTGGGATCGGCCTGGCGCGCGCCGCACGTCCACGAGTTGTACAGCAACGGCGTGGAGCATTCGAGCGGACTCTTCGCACGCGGCGATGCCGGCTTGCGGCCGGAAGTGAGCACGAAGTGGGTTACGTCGCTCCGCTTCTCGCGTCCGCGCTTCTCGGCCTCGGTCGACGGCTATGTGCAGTGGATCGACAACTACATCTTCGACGCGCCCACCTCGGAAGTCATCACGATGGTGTCGGGCGCTTACCCCGTTTTCCAATATCGCGCCACCGATGCGTTCTTCCGCGGCGTCGATGCCGAAGCCAAATGGCAAGTTTTGCCGCGTTTGACGGTAGAAGGCGGTGCATCGTGGGTGCGCGCCGACGACCGCGCGAAGCAAAAGCCGCTGCCCTTCATCCCTTCCTTCCGACTCTCCGACGCCGTGACGCTCCGACTCGGCAGCGTGGCGCACTTGCATGACTTCTATGTGAAGGCCTCGCACAAATATGTGGCGAAACAAACACATTTCGATCCCGCCACCGACTTGATCGCCTTCACCCCCGCGGCCTATCATCTCTTCGGTGCGGAGGCCGGCGTGAATTGGGTCTTGCCCGACGGACGCAAAATCAAGTTCCTGCTCACGGCCGACAATCTTTTCAACCGCGAATACCGCGAATATACCAACCGCTTCCGCTATTACGCCCACGACCTCGGCAGCGATGTGCGTTTCCTGCTCACTTGGGAGTTTTAAGTCCCGCGCTGACCTCTTATTTGCGCGAACTTGCGTCTAAAAACCACCCCTTCATCGAATATTTTGCGCTATGCGAATCCATCTTTCCCTCCTCTTTTCCCTCCTCCTCGGCTGCACTGCGCTGCTCCCCGCGGCTTGTTCGCTCGAACCCGAAGCGCCCATGGACGAACGCCGCAGCAAAGACCACGGCGACCCCACTCGCGTAGAACTCACCCTGCGCCACGGCGCGTGGGACGGCACGATTTTCACCCCCGATGCGGGCGAAACGGCCGACACGCGCGAACAGACCATCACCTATGCCCTGCAACCCGAATTGGGTTGGGCGCCCTTGGCCGGCACGCCTGCGGGTTTCCAAGTGCGCCGCGCCGAAGGCACGCAACATGCCTACGAGTTGCGCATCCGCTACTTCGATCTCGCGGGCGAAGACATCACCCGCCAATTCATCGACAACGGACAAGACAAAATTCACCAGCACTTTTTCATCCCCGATGCCGTCTTCACGCCCGACAGCGTCGCCCGCCCGGACGAACAGCGCAGCGATCGTGTCTACCACTACACCTATGCCGACACCACCCCGTGGTATAACGAACTTTCCACCCCCGGCACGAAACTGACGGGCGACGTCAACCCGATAGGCTTCAAGGGCATTTTCCAATTCAAGGAGGCACGCGACCTGCACATCTACATTCGCCTGATGCACGCCCGCGTTTCTAAGTTCAGCAAGCGCAATCACAGCCTTTCGCCCTTCTATGCGCCCACCCCCGGGCAGTTGCAAGAAGACGCGTGGGACATCGCCATGCGCTTTCCCGTGAAAAGCCGATAAAACCTACACTCACGCGCCGAAATCCCGACTTCATCGCGCGTATCCTCACCACAACGCTAATCCTTCATCTCAATTTTCAGCCCTATGATTCGTAAAATCTTTGGCGTGCTCCTGCTCGCCGCCACCGCTTTCGCCTTCGGCGCTTGCCAAAAGGACAACAACGAAAATCCGACTCCGAAACCCGCGCCCGAAACCCACACCGGCGCAGAAGTGGAGCCCGTGCGCGCCGAACTCACCTTGGCCGGCGGGCACTTTCACGGCGTGGCTTTCCACCAAGACGCCGACGCGAAAGGCATCACTTACAAGAAAGCCGTGCAGCACCTCACCTTTGTGCGAAAAGGCGACGCGTGGGAACTCGAAAAAGGCAGTGCCGAAGCCTTCCGCGTGCTGAGTTCCAGGCAATACCTCTATCCCTACGGCCTTTGGATCAAGTATTACGATGCGAAAGGCCAAGACATCACCGCCACCATCGCAGCCAACGGCGAAAGCCGCACGCACCAGCACTTTTTTGTGCCGGCCGATGTGAAGCCCACCTTCGATGGAACCGTCGAAAAAGACGATCAAATCGCCGATTCGCTCCTCAACTATGTCTACATGGACACCAATCCCACCGACGGTATCCTCAAATCGACCACCGACAAGGCTACGGGCAAAACGATTCCCGCAGCGCAACTCGTCGGATCGAAGGTGACGGGACAAAATGCCCTCGGCAACATTTTCGAACCGCTCAACCCCATCGGCATGAAGGGCTTCTTCCAGTTTAAGAAGCCGCGCAAATCGTTCGTCCTCACCGTGACGCTCTTCCACTTCGACGGCGATGCGAAATTCCCCGGCGGCAAACCCTCGCCCTTCTTCGCCCCCACGGCCGGACAGTTGGCCACAGCTCACCGCGAAGTGGTGCTCCGCGTGCCGTTTGTGGTCTACGCCTCGCGCGAAGAGACGGGCGAATGGGAAACCCTCGACGCAGTGCCCTACGCGAAACTCCGCCCGACCGAACAGCGCTTGGTGCTTTCCACCGCTCGCGCCTACGGCATCTCCGAAGAACTGGCCACGACCGACTGGTTCGCCCACATTCTCGGCGAAGTGGACAAGGAGAGCGGCGCGCTCTGGTTCTGATTTTCTTTTGGACTGCGCCACTGCATACTTTGCCCTCCCCCTTCTTCCCCAATAAAACCGTTCGATTTGTCGGAAAGTTCCGCAAAACAGCCTGATTCATCGGTGGTGTGCCGCCACGGCGCGCTGCTTGCCGGCAAAAGTCCGCAGGTTTTCGCGAAAAGTTGGGGACTTTTCTCAGAAACACCGCATGTTTTTCCGAAAACGTGCGGTGCTTTTGTTTTTCGGGGCGGACGCGAAGGACGAAAAGCCCCTAAATGTTTGTCTTTCCGCCGATAAACGTGTAAATTTGCTCATCAGTAAACTCCTTTCTTATGAAAATAGCACTCATCGGATACGGCAAGATGGGCAAAATGATCGAATCCATCGCCCAATCGCGCGGGCACGAGATCGTGGCCATCATCGATGTCGACAACCGCGCCGACTTTGACACCGACGCTTTCCGCTCGGCAGAGGTGGCCATCGAATTTACGACTCCCACCTCGGCCTACGACAACTACCGACAAGCCTGGGCACAGGGCGTGAAGGTCGTGAGCGGATCGACCGGTTGGCTCGCACAGCACGAAGCCGACGTGCGCCACGCTTGCACCGTCGAGGGGCACACGCTCTTTTGGGCATCGAACTTCTCGCTCGGCGTGGCCATCTTCTCGGCCGTGAACAAATACTTGGCACAGATCATGAATGCCTATCCCGACTACGAGGTTTCGATGGAAGAGACGCACCATGTGCACAAACTCGACGCGCCTTCGGGCACGGCCATCACGCTGGCCGAGCAAATCGTGGAACGATTGGATCGGAAAACGGCGTGGGTGAAAGGCGAGGTGCACGAAGCCGACGGCTCCATCACGGGCAGTCGCGACAACACGGCCGACACACTGCGCATCGACGCAGTGCGCCGCGACGAGGTGCCGGGCATCCACACGGTGACCTACACTTCGGAGGCCGACAGCATCACCATCACCCACGATGCCCACTCGCGTCGCGGGTTTGCCCTCGGGGCGGTGCTCGCGGCCGAATATACGGCGAAGCACACCGGTCTGCTTTCGACCGACGACCTTTTCGATTTCTAACCAACGACTCTCTTTTCGGCCGACCGAACGCGGTGTGACGGCACACTGCGCGAGGGCGGAACGCGCCGGCACCGAACAACCGCCGAAGGGCGAACACCCGGCCACGAAACGGCGCGCACCGAAACCTGAACTTACCGATCAAAACTTATGGATAACAAGGCCAAAATCACCACTCGACAGTGGATCACGCTCGGCATTGTCCTCTCGCTCTATCTGCTCTTCCTCTATTGGGTGGAATCGTGGTGGGGCTTGTTGCTCGTGCCCTTCATCATCGATTTCTACACCACGCGTTTCATCAACTGGTATTGGTGGCGCAATTCGAACAGCAGCGTGGTGCGCCTCATCATGGGCTGGGTCGATGCCATTGTCTTTGCTTTGGTGGCCATCTACTTCATCAACCTCTACTTCTTCCAGAATTTCGTCATCCCCTCCTCGTCTTTGGAGAAAACGCTCTTGACGGGCGACTATCTGCTGGTGTCGAAACTGAGCTACGGGCCGCGTATTCCGCAAACGCCGTTGACCATGCCCCTCACCCAGCACAATCTGCCCCTGTGGTTGGGCGGCGGCAAGAGCTACGTCGAATGGCCGAAGTGGGACTACCGTCGTGTGAAAGGATTCGGGCAAGTGAAGCCCGGAGACATTGTGGTGTTCAACTACCCCTCGGGCGATACGGTGGCCAACAACTTCCAAGCACAGGATTACTACCAGTTGGTCTACTCCACCGGTGCGCAGGCGCTCGGCGTGACTGAGCCGGTCGACACGCTTTCGCCCGCTTTGCAGCGCGTGGCCTACGAAAAGATCTATACCGTGGGGCGCAACTTGCTCCACACCCGACCGGAGGTGGGCGGCATCCTCACCCGGCCGGTCGACCGCCGCGAGAATTATGTGAAACGCTGCGTCGGCGGCCCGGGACAGACGTTGCAGATCAAAAACAACGTGATCTATCTCGACGGCCGCGCCCAACCGCAACCGAAAGACGTGCAGTTCAACTATCTCGTGCACTTCAACCGCCCGCTGACGCCCGATTTCTGCAAAGAAAACGGCATTACGGCCGAGGATCTCGAGCGCAACGAGGCCGGCACGGTGACCATGCCGCTGACCGAAGACTTGCGTCGCAAATTGGAGCGCATGCCCGACTTCTGCGACAAGCCGATGAAAGCACCGAGCTTCGACCAATGGCTCTTCCCCCTCAACCTGGCGAAGAAATGGACCGTATCGGACTACGGCCCCTTGTGGATTCCGCAACGCGGCGCCACGGTGCAGCTCACCTTGGCTAACCTGCCGATGTATGAACGCTGCATCGCGGTCTATGAGAACAACCGCCTCGAGGTGCGCGGCAACCAAATCCTGATCAACGGCCGCCCTGCCAAGAGTTACACCTTCAAGATGGATTACTATTGGATGATGGGCGACAACCGCGACAACTCGGCCGACTCGCGCTTCTGGGGTTTTGTGCCCGAAGACCACATTGTGGGCAAACCGCTGATGGTGTGGATTTCGCTCGACAAAGACTACGGTCTGATGGACGGCAAAATTCGTTGGAACCGCTTCTTTAAGTGGGTGGCCGACATCCAATAAACCGATACTCGGTGGGCTTTGCGCCTGTCTCCACAGATTGTCGCCGCACTGCTCCCTCTCCGCCGCCGCAGCTCCGCCACGTGCCGAGCGGCGGCGGCCGTTTTTGGCCGACTGCGCCCGCGGGCTGCGCCTTCTTTCCCCCTTTCGCACGATGATTCATCTCCTTTCTTCGGCCTATCTCGGGCCTATACATTATTATACGAAGCTCTTCGCCGGTTGCCCCGTGATCGAGGAGCGTTGCGACCACTATGTGAAGCAGACCTATCGCAACCGCTGCCTGATCGCCACGGCCGACGGCGTGCTGGCGCTCACCGTGCCGGTGCAGGGGCGCAGCAAAAGCGAGGGCGGCGACTCGAAGACGCCGATGCGCGAGATGCGCCTTTCGGAACACGGACGCTGGCGCGAGATGCACCTCAACGCGCTGACGGCGGCCTACGACCGCACGCCGTATTTCGAGTATTACGTGGACGAGTTTGCCGAAATCTATCGCACGCCCTTCGACCGATTGGTTGATTTCAACGCGGCTTTCCAGCGATTGGTGCTGCGTCTGCTCGACATCGAGCCGCAATGGAGCGCCAACGAGGGGGAGTATCTGCTCGCGGAAGCAATGCCCGGCTGCATGGATTGGCGCGAAAAGATTCGTCCCAAGGTGTCACCGGATTTCGACCCCACGTTTCGCCCGGTGCCTTACTATCAGGTGTTTGCCGACCGCAACGGCTTTCTGCCGAACCTGAGCATTGTGGACTTGCTCTTCAACCTCGGCCCCGAAAGTCGACTGGTTTTGCGCGACTCCACCGTGGCGGGCTCCGAAAAGTAATGACGGCCTGCCCTCAGTGGTCGGTCATTAGTGCGAAAACGGGGACGACGGTGCCGGCGTGGCGCACCGCCGTTGGCATGACGAGAAAGTCAAGGGCAAAGAATCGAGCTGCGTTTTTCGTCGTTTGCGACAATGGGTGAATAGAAGGCTCAACCTAAAATGAGCCGTGAGTTTTTTAAGAAGATAAGCGATATGGTATATGTACTTTTGCTACGAGGAATCAATGTAGGCGGAAAGAACAAAGTGATGATGAGTGAGCTGAAGAAAAAACTTTTGGATGAGGGGTTTGAAAAAGTGGACTCTTACATCAATAGCGGAAATTTGTTTTTCAGCAGTACACTCAATCCCGAAAATTGCATCTCGAAGATTGCACGATTATTAGACCGAAACTACGATTTCTCTATCCCATTTACTGTGATAAGCAGAGAGGAGTATTTAGAAGAAAGAGCTGCATTGCCAGATTGGTGGCAAGAAGACTTGGCAAGAAAAGATGTTCTTTTTGTTTCCAATGGCATGGACAAATCAGCCATTGTGGATTTCATCAACGAATCCGAGTTCCACAATGAAATCGTTCATCTGGGCAAGAATGCGATCTTTTGGGGAAAATATGATGAAGCTGAATATCTGAAATCGACCTACCATAAGCAACTCACGAAACAAGTTTTTTACAAGTACATTACAATCAGAAACGGAAAGACCTACGAAAAGATAGCAGACATCCTGGAGGGAAAAGGATGAGGCTACCCACCAATCGCAGCAAACGGCCGTAAACAAGAACCGCCGCACTCGAAGAAGATGTCGAGTGCGGCGGTTTTCGCTGCTGCCCACGCGCAGACTTTGCGGTAAGGGCGGGACGGGATTAGAAAGTCGGCTTCAGTCTTTGGGAGCGACGGCTTTCAGGATTTGTTCGGCGTGGATTTTCGTACGAATCTGTCCGGGGGTGAAGATGCGCTCCACACATCCCTGTTCGTCGATGAGGAAGGTGGTGCGCAAGAGGCCGACGGTGATGCGGCCGTAGCGATTCTTTTCGCCCCACACGCCCATGGCTTCGATGAGTCGCTTGTCGGTGTCGGCAATGAGGGGGAAGGGCAAGGACTGGGCGGCGGCAAACTTCTGATGGCTCTCGGCCGAATCGGCGCTTACGCCCAAGATGTCGTAACCCAAGGCCTGCAACTCGCCGAAATGATCGCGCAGCGAGCAGGCTTCGGCCGTACAACCGGGGGTGGAATCCTTGGGATAAAAATAAAGTATGACCTTGCGGCCGGAGAAATCGCTCATGCGCCATTCGCGACCTTCCTGATCCTGCCCGAGAACTTCGGGCACTTTGTCTCCGATTTGCATAGTGATAATATATATTGTGATGTTGGGATGAGACAACAAAGATGCAAATTCTCGGGCGTTCCACCAAATGAACCGAAGAATAAAGCGCTCTCGATATATCTCCCACGATGTGTTTTGACATCCACAAACAACGAATGAACAGAGGCGAGGGTTGCAAAACACCGCGACTTTTTTGCAGACAAAGGTTGGTTATGTCGGGCTTGTGGCGTAACTTTGCAATGCACCTGCGCGCAGTGTGGCCGAGCGCAACCCGCCCGGGTGCTTTTCCGCTGCATCACACTATACAAATCACAGCATACACAATGAAAAGAATCGTTTTGCTCCGCCACGGCCAAAGCCAGTGGAACCTCGAAAACCGCTTCACCGGTTGGACCGACGTAGACCTTACCGAACAGGGTATGGAAGAAGCGCGCAAAGCCGGCGAACTCCTGAAGAAAGAAGGCTTCAAGTTCGGTATGGCTTACACTTCTTACCTGAAGCGTGCCATCAAGACCCTCAACAACGTGATCGACGCAATGAATGCGGACTGGATCCCCGTGCAGAAGTCTTGGCGCTTGAACGAAAAGCACTACGGCATGCTCCAAGGCCTCAACAAGAGCGAGACGGCTGCCAAGTATGGCGAAGAACAAGTGTTGGTTTGGCGTCGTAGCTTCGACATCGCCCCCGATCCCATCGCCGAAGACGACAAGGAACGCAACGCGAAGTACGAAGATCGCTACGCCGAAGTGGCTGACGCCGAACTTCCCCGCACCGAGTCGCTCAAAGACTGCATCGGTCGCACCCTTCCCTACTGGACGGCCGTGATCTTCCCCACTCTCAAGAAGGTAGACGACCTCCTCGTGGTGGCGCACGGCAACAGCCTCCGCGGCGTGATCAAGCACCTCAAGGGCATCAGCGACGAGGACATCATCAGCCTCAACCTCCCCACGGCACTTCCCTACGTGTTCGAGTTTGACGATGATCTCAACCTCGTGAAGGACTACTTCCTCGGCGATCCCGAAGAAATCAAGAAGCTCCAAGAGGCTGTGGCCAACCAAGGTAAAAAATAACTGCACGACGGCGACGCCGTTCGCCTCTCTCATTGCGCATCTTGCCCAAGCGGCAAGGTGCGCTTTTGTGTTTTCGCACGCGAGCAGACGGTGTGCTACCGTCCTCACCGCAGCACGGTTCGCTTTCCCCATGTGCTGCTCGCCACCGTGGCGCAAGATCTACGATCGACTCAGCCGAGCGCTGCCTTCGGACGGGCGAAAAACGGAAAATCGAGTGGAAAATGCGGTGAAAGAATACGCAAAACGCACTGCGTTTTCGGCACAACTCGGCGCGACTCCTCTTCTATATGAACCAGCCCCTCAAAGGGGCTGAAAGAATGGGATTTCGAGCAGAAAAAATCACAACCTACTTGATTTGAAATCAGTAACTTGACTTCTCATTGCTGAAGCGGCGTTGCAGGGGGCGGGCAAAATTCGGCAAAGCGCCGGGAATATCTGCAGATTTATTACTAACTTTGCTCGCTACTATATCGTAAATCACACCACATGCCCACTCTTTGTTCCACCTACCACATCCCGGTACTGCTCAACGAGACCGTCGACGGCCTCAACCTGCGTCCCGACGGCATTTATGTCGATGCGACTTTCGGCGGGGGCGGTCACAGCCGCGAAATCCTCCGACGCCTCGGTCAGGAAGGCCGACTTTATAGCTTCGATCAGGATGCCGATGCCCGAAACAACGTGCCGGACGATGAGCGCTTCACGTTCGTGGCGGCAAACTTTCGTTTCCTGCCGAACTGGATGCGCTATCACGGCGAAACAGAGGGTGTGGACGGCGTATTGGCGGACTTGGGCGTTTCGAGTCACCACTTTGACGACGAGACGCGGGGGTTTTCCTTCCGTTTCGACGCGCCGCTCGACATGCGCATGAACACCCGCGGCGGGATGACCGCGGCGGAGGTGCTCAACACATATGAAGAAGCAGATTTGGCACGCATTTTCCACCTGTTCGGCGAACTGAAAAACGCCAGACGCTTGGCCTCGGCCGTGGTGAAGGCGCGCGGCGCAAAGCCTTTCGCCGAAATTGCCGATTTGCTCACCTGCGTGCAACCCTTTGTGCCGAAAGAGCGCGAGAAAAAGGACTTGGCCAAGGTGTTTCAAGCCTTGCGCATCGAGGTGAACCACGAGATGGACGTGCTCCGTGCCTTGCTCGAAGGGGCACTTCGTGTGCTCAAGCCGGGAGGACGCCTCTCGATTCTCACCTATCACAGTCTCGAGGACAGAATGGTGAAGAACTTCATGCGCGCCGGCAACATTGAGGGGAAAGTGGAGCAGGACTTCTACGGCAACCGCTTGTCACCGCTGCGACCGGTGAACAACAAAGTGATTATTCCCGGCGCCGAGGAACAAGCCGAAAATCCTCGAAGCCGCAGCGCGAAACTTCGCGTGGCCGAAAAATGCTGAATCGCTAACGGATGCACTTATCTATGGAAAAAAACACAACTCCCGACATGACCGCCGACCATCTGCAAGCCGCGGATGCCGACGCTGCACCGGCCGAAGAGCTCTTGACCGAAAATCAGGAAGACCGGGCGAAAAAGCAGTCCGCAAAAACGATGCACAAAGAGAACGACGACGAAATGGTGCTGTCGTCTCTCATCTCGGTGAACGACGATGAACTTTCTTTCAGTGGCAAAGCATTGGTGGAATTGGTGAAAGGCACCACCATCGGTGAAAAGTTTCGCAACAACTGGGGATTTTTTCTCTGCATCGTGATACTTGTGCTGATCTATGTGGCACTCGGCTACATCACGCGGGCAGAAATGATCGAGAACGACCGTCTCAACAAGGAAGTGCTCGACTGGCGCTACAAAGCGTTGACGCGTTCGAGCGAATTGAGGGAACGTACGCTACGGTCTAACATCGAAGACCGATTGCCAGACTCCACACTTTGCACTCCCACCGAAAGTCCCTATGAACTGACGGTCAATAAAGAAGACGACAAATAAAATCGAAAGGTGTAGATGCGCTGAATATGGCTGACAATCAACCAAAATACAACACGAAAAGAGCACTGCGTCGCTACAAGATCATCGGCATACTCTTTGCCGTTTCGAGTGTGGTGATTCTGCTCAAAGCGGGCTACCTCATGATCGTGGCTCGCGATTATTGGCTGGCGGTGGGGCAAAAGTTTGAAAGCGAAAACCAACCGCTGCCGGCCACCCGCGGCAATATCCTTTCGGCCGACGGGCAGGTGCTGGCGACCTCTTTGCCGGAATATCGCATCTACTTCGATCCCATGTCGTGGGAACCGGACTCGGCACGCAAGGTGAAGGATCAGCACCTTCGCGACTCTCTGCTCCATTTCTACATGGACAGTATTGTCAACGGCGTGCACCGGATTCTCCCCAACGTGAATCCCCACACACTGCGGCTGCGTATCCTACAAGGCCGCCGCCGGAAAGAGCACAACATCTCGCTCTATCCCAAACGAGTCACTTATCTCCAACTCACCGAACTGAAAAAATTGCCGATCTTCCGCCTACCGGTGAGTAAGGGCGGGTTTCGAGCGGAGGAGTTCCGCCGCCGCAAAAATCCTTACGGAAATTTGGCTGCGCGCACTGTCGGAAAACTGAGAACGGACAACGATTCGGCACTGAGCGGACTGGAATTGGCCTTCGATGCCGAACTGAGCGGACGTCCCGGCGTGTTTCACCGCGAAAAGGTGTCGAACCGCAGTATTAATATTGTGGACACGCTGGCCGAAGACGGTTGCGATGTGGTCACGACTCTCGACGTGGGCATACAAGACCTCACAGAAAAAGTACTCGGCGACCAACTCCGAAGCCTCAACGCCCGCGCCGGCATGTG
This sequence comes from uncultured Prevotellaceae bacterium, assembly GCA_963517315.1. Taxonomy (GTDB): domain Bacteria; phylum Bacteroidota; class Bacteroidia; order Bacteroidales; family Bacteroidaceae; genus Alloprevotella. Next base: position 33,838 of record CAUQEF010000008.1, on the reverse strand, counting down.
CATCTTGATGGAAGTGGCAACGGGAGACGTGAAGGCCATCTCGTCGCTCTCGCGCCTCAAAGACGGATCATACGCAGAAATTGAACCGCGTGCCGTGACTAACATGATGGAACCGGGATCGGTGTTCAAACCGATGTCGTTCATGGTGGCGATGGACGACGGCAAAATCACGATGAACACCACCTACGACACCGGATCGGGCGTGAAAGACATCTACGGCCGCAAGATGCGCGATTCGGACTGGCGAAAAGGGGGAAACGGTGTGATGACAGTGCCGGAAATCATCAAACGCTCTTCCAATGTGGGGGTGAGTGGCCTCATAGACCGCGCCTATGGACGCGATCCCGACAAGTTTGTGGAAGGGCTGCAGCGCATCGGCGTCATGGAAGACTTGCACATTCCCATTCCCGGCTACCGCGTGCCGCGCATTCGCTACAAACGCGACAATCCCAGCCGATGGTATGGCACAACGCTCCCGTGGATGAGCATCGGCTACGAAACACAGGTGCCGCCGATTTCCACTTTGACCTTCTACAACGGCGTGGCCAACGGCGGAAAGCTCGTGCAACCGCGTTTTGTCACCGAGATCAGACGCAACGACGAGGTGGTGAAAGATTTTCCCGTAGTGGTTTTGCGCGAAAAGATGTGCAAAGACCAAACACTCCGCGACATTCAGACCTGCCTCGAAGGCGTTGTGGAGAAAAACAGTGGAACGGGGAAAGCGGCCTATTCGAAGTATTTCCGCATAGCCGGCAAGACCGGTACAGCACAAATCTGGAGTAAACACGGTTTTGCGGCCAACTATTTGGTGAGCTTTGCCGGCTATTTTCCGACCGACCGACCAAAATACTCCATGATTGTCTGCATTGAGAAAACGGCTCCCGCCTATGGTGGCGCCCACTGCGGGCCGGTGTTCAAAAAAATCGCCGAAACGGTGATGGCACGCGACCTCAATCCCGATTATCGGGCAGCACGCGACAGCACCGCTCAACGACACACGCTGCCCTTTATGGCCGCCGGCAATCTCAACGCGCTCAACCATGTGCTCAACGCCTTCGGCATGGGACAGCAGGGACTTCCCGTCACGGCCTCGGGTATTGTGTGGGGCAGCAATGCGGGCGAAGACAAGCGCGTTGTCCTCACTCAAGAAAGCCACACGCAGGGCATGCCGTCGCTTATCGGCTACGGACTCCGCGATGCCGTCTATCGGCTCGAACGCATGGGGCTGCACGTCAAAGCCACCGGTGTCGGGCATGTGGTGCGGCAAAGCATCGCCCCAGGTGCGCAGATCAAACGCGGAATGCGTGTCGGCTTACTGCTTTCGCTCAACGACGAACGACATCTCTCGGAGAACGAAGATCAAGCATTCAGACGCATGTACGGTCTGCCCATTGAAAAGAAAGACAGTACGCAGCAACCCAAAGAATCGTCGCACGCTGAAACGGACAAGCCCCGGCAATCAACCAAAACGAGTAGCGAAACGAAAAAAACGACGAAAGCAAGCCCATCTCATCCCGCGACGAATGAGAAGCACAAGGAACAAAAGTTGATACCTTCCTCGCCCTCCAAGAGTTCCTCCTCATCTTCCAAAACCACCGCCTCATCCGGCAGTTCGCGCTCCACAAATTCCTCTTCCGCCTCCAAAAGCGAAAAGCGCGAACCCTCTCCCAATAAAAAAACGCCCAAGGGCGCTAAGTCATAATCCTACATCATGCACTTAAAGGATCTACTTTTATCGACAGAAATTGTCGAGTTCGTCGGTAACCTCGAGACCGACATCACCGGCATTGCCATTGACTCCCGCTGTGTCCGCCCGGGTTTCCTCTTTGTGGCCGTCAAAGGCACCCAAACCGACGGCCACGCGTTTGTGGACAAGGCCATTGAGAACGGAGCCGCCGCCGTTTTGGTGTGCGAGCCCGTCGAAGCTCCGAACTCCCTCACCCTCGTTCGCATGGCCGACACCGAAAGTTTGGTCGGCACGATCGCCACCCGTTTTTACGGCGACCCCTCGCGCAAACTTCGCCTCGTCGGCGTGACCGGCACCAACGGCAAGACGACGGTTGCCACCGTGCTCTATCAACTCTACCGCGGTTTGGGCTATAAAGTGGGATTGATCTCGACGGTGTGCAACTATATCGACGATCGCCCCGTGGAAGCCACCCACACCACCCCCGATCCGATCTCGCTCAACGCGCTTTTGGCCGAAATGGTCGAAGCCGGCTGCGATTATGCCTTCATGGAATGCTCGTCGCACTCCATTCATCAGCACCGCATCGGCGGTTTGCACTTCGAAGGCGCACTTTTCACCAACCTCACCCGCGACCACCTCGACTATCACGGCACTTTCGAGCACTATCGCGACGCGAAAAAGATGTTTTTCGACGGTTTGAGTAAGGAATCCTTCGCCATTACGAACGCCGACGACCGCAATGGCATGATTATGGTGCAAAACTGCGCGGCCAATGTGAAGACGTATAGCACACGTGCGGCAGCCGACTTCAAAGGTCGCATCATCGAAGAAAGCATCGAGGGCATGCTCCTCGAAATCGACGGACGCGAAGTGAGCGTCCCCTTCGTCGGCCGTTTCAATGTCAGCAACTTATTGTGTGTCTACGGCGCCGCCGTGATGCTCGGTACCGATCGGGACGAAATCCTGCGCGTGATGTCGGGACTTCGCCCCGTCAACGGACGCTTTGAAGCCATTCGTTCGCCAAAAGGCTTCAGCGCCGTGATCGACTACGCCCATACACCTGACGCTTTGGCCAATGTGCTGCAAGCCATTCACGATGTCATCGGCAAAAACGGCCGCATCATCACCGTTTGCGGCGCCGGCGGCAACCGCGACAAGGGGAAGCGTCCCCTCATGGCGCAAGAAGCGGCACTACAATCCGACCAAGTGATCATCACCTCCGACAATCCCCGCTTCGAACGCCCGGAAGACATCATTCATGACATGTTGGCCGGTCTCGACGACGAGCAACGCGCCAAAACCCTCAGCATCACCGATCGCCGCGAAGCCATTCGCGCCGCTGCCGCCATGGCACAGCCCGGAGATGTCATCCTTATCGCCGGAAAAGGCCACGAGCCTTACCAAGAAATCGAAGGCGTCAAACACCATTTCGACGATCACGAAGAAGTACGAGCCGCCTTTGGCTGCTGACCAACGGCCTTTTTATCGTCTCTTCCCCACTTTTTTCTCCTTTCACCATGCTTTATTACCTTTTTCGTGCACTCGAACAATTCGGGATCCCCGGTTCGGCGCTGTGGAGCTACATTTCCTTCCGTTCACTCCTTGCACTGATTCTCGGCCTCATCATTTCCATGTGGTTCGGCGAGTATTTCATCAAATGGATGAAGCGTCGCAACATCGGTGAGACCGCCCGCGATGCCAGCATCGACCCCTTTGGCGTGAACAAAGTGGGCGTTCCCTCCATGGGTGGCATCATCATCATCGTGGCCATCCTCATTCCCACCCTCCTTCTCGGCCGTCTGCGCAACATCTACACCCTGCTCATGATCGCCACCACCCTGTGGTTCGGCATCATCGGTTTTCTCGACGACTACATCAAGATCTTCAAGAAAAACAAAGAAGGGTTGGCCGGCCGTTACAAGATTTTGGGGCAAGTGGTCATGGGGCTCATCGTCGGACTCACCCTCTATCTCAGTCCCGATGCCGTGATCCGCGAAAATATGGAGCGCGGTCGCGTGGGCGACAAGATCGAAATCATCCACAAAGGCGAAGCCGTCAAAAGCACCAAGACCACCATTCCCTTTGTGAAGAACAACAATTTCGACTATGCCGATCTCGTCGGTTTCCTCGGTGAACACAAACAGACGGCCGGTTGGGTGGTTTTCGTCATTATGGTCATCATTGTCACCACTGCCGTGTCAAACGGCGCGAATCTCAACGACGGAATGGACGGTATGGCCGCGGGCAACAGCGCCTTCATCTGCATTGCGCTCGGCATACTGGCCTACGTTTCGAGCCACGTCGAGTATGCTTCCTATCTGAACATCATGTTTGTGCCCGGATCGCAGGAGCTGGTCATCTTCATCTGCGCCACCGTCGGCGCACTCATCGGTTTCCTTTGGTATAACGCCTACCCTGCGCAGGTGTTTATGGGCGACACCGGTTCGCTCACCATCGGTGGCATCATCGGCGTATTGGCCATTATCATCCACAAAGAGTTGCTCGTGCCCCTGCTCTGCGGCGTGTTCCTCTTCGAGAGCGTGAGTGTCATCGTCCAAACGCAGGTGTTCAAGTTCTTCAAGCGCCGCGGTCGTCGCGTCCGAGTGTTCAAGAGCACCCCCATCCACGACTCGTTCCGCCGACTCGATTCGCAACTCGATCCCACCTCGACCTATCTTGTGCGCAACTGGCCCAAGGGCGCTTGGCACGAAGCGAAGATCACTGTTCGTTTCTGGATCACCACCATCATTTTGGCCGCACTGACCATCATCACCCTCAAAATTCGATAACCCTTTTCCCCCGAAACTATGAAACTTGTCGTTCTCGGTGCCGCCGAAAGTGGAGTCGGCGCCGCCATTCTCGCCCAGCGCCAAGGCTATGAAGTCTTTGTTTCCGATCGCGGCACCATTCGTTCGCACTACAAAAGCCTGCTCGACGCCCACGCACTGCCGTGGGAAGAAGGCACGCACACCGCCGAACGGATACTCGACGCGGACGAAGTGGTGAAAAGCCCCGGCATCCCCGACGATGCCCCCATGGTGAAGGCGTTGACCGAGAAGGGTATTCCCGTCGTTTCGGAATTAGAGTTTGCCGCCCGCTACACGCAGGCGAAATTCCTCTGCATCACCGGTTCAAACGGCAAGACCACGACCACGTCGCTCATCTACCACATCCTGCGCGAAGCGGGCTACAACGTGGAGCTCGCCGGCAACATCGGCCGCTCCATGGCACTGCGCGTGGCTGAGAACGACGAAAAGGGCGATCCCGACTGGTTTGTGCTCGAAATCTCCTCCTTCCAGCTCGACAACATGTACGACTTCCGCGCCCACATCGCCGTGTTGCTCAACATCACCCCCGACCATCTCGATCGCTACGGCTACGTGATGCAGCGCTACGTCGAATCGAAAATGCGCATCATCCGCAACCAGCAACCGGAAGACTACTTCGTCTATTGGGCCGACGACGAATACATCCCCACCGAACTGGCACGTCACGCGCATCTCGCACAGCCGTTGCCCTTTGCCGACCGGCAGCGCAGCGGCCTCGCCGCCTACGGCAGCGGAGTTGAGGGCGATGACAGCTACGGATTCGGCGAAGGAGCGCGCCTCGTGGTCGAACAACCGCGCGCTTTCTCGCAACTGCTCTCGCAACTCTCGCTTCCGGGCAAGCACAACCTCCGCAACTGTCAAGCCGCCACCCTCGCCACCCTCGCGGCGGGTGTCGAGGTCGAGACCCTCGCCCGCTGCCTTTCCGATTTCCCGGGCGTGGAACACCGTTTGGAACGCGTGGGCACCTTCGACGGTGTGCACTATGTCAACGACTCCAAGGCCACCAACGTCGATGCCTGCTTCGTGGCGCTCGACGCGCAAACCGCCCCCACCGTGCTCATCGTCGGCGGTCTTGACAAGGGCAACGACTACACCACCCTCCACGACCTCGTGCGGCGCAAATGTCGCGCCCTCGTCTATTTGGGCGCCGACAACACCAAGCTCCACGAAGTCTTCGACGCGCTCGCCAAGGCCAACGGCATCGCCGTGGCCGACACCCACAGCATGGCCGACTGCGTCGCCGCCTGCCGTCGGCTGGCACAGCGCGGAGACACCGTACTCCTTTCGCCCTGCTGCGCCTCGTTCGACCTGTTCAAGAACATGGAAGACCGCGGCGAACAATTCAAAAACCTTGTACGCGGCGCATAAGCGCTGCCCACTGTCCATCGCCCTCCCATGAACCTCATCCTCCAAAAACGCCCCCGCCTCTTTGCCGGCGACTTCACGGTATGGACCATCTTCATCTTCCTGTGTTTCATCTCACTCATCGAGGTGTATAGCGCCGGCAGTTACCTGACCATCAAAGAAAACAGCTACTTCTCTCCGCTGATCAGGCAGACATGCTACTTAGTGCTGGCCGGCTTCACCGCCTTCGTGGTGCAATACATTCACTTTCGCTACCTGTTTTACCTCGCAGCCATCGGCGGTATCATTTCCTACGTCCTGCTCGGTGTCACCTATTTCGCGGGGCAAAACATCAACAACGGTGCACGCTGGCTCACGATCTTCGGATTCAGTTTCCAACCCTCCGAACTCAACAAGCTCTGCCTCATCCTTTATGTCACCGCCTTCACGGCCAACGCGCAGAAAGCCGACGGCACCACCCGAAAGATCTCCTTTTCGGTGCTCATCCCCACCTTTATTTCTTTTGCCCTCATCGCGCCGCAGAACCTCTCCACCGCCGCCATGCTCGTGGTCTCGGTTTTTGTCATTCTCTTCATCGGCAATGTGCCTTGGCGCAACTTCCTGCAAAGCATCGCCGCCTTCACCGTGCTGGCCATTCTCACCTTGGCTTCGTTCTGGATCATCTTTGGTGCCAACAGCACCGTGACCCAACGCTTCAGCACGTGGGAGTCACGCATGAAGAGTAGTGAAAAGCAGCCTGAAAATCCCCGCGATTATGTCATCACCGACAAGAACCGACAAGTCACCCACGCCCGCATCGCCTTTGCCCGCAGCGGCGTGATCGGTCGCGGCCCAGGGCGTTCGGTGCAGCGCGACTACCTTTCTGCCGCCTACTCCGACTTCATCTTTGCCATCATCGGCGAAGAACTCGGTCTCTTAGGCTGCTTTCTGGTAGTGGCGCTCTACATGACCCTCTTCACCCGCACCTACCTTATTGCCAAACAGTGCACCGGCCGACCACCGGCCTTCATCGTGATGGGCATCGGCATCATCCTCCTCATCCAAGCCCTCGCCAACATGGCCGTCTCCGTGGACTTGGTGCCGGTCACCGGACAACCTCTCCCACTCATCTCCAAGGGCGGCACGTCGAACCTCATCACCGGCATCTATTTCGGCATCATCCTCTCCATCAGCCACTACGCCCGCACCTGCGACACGGGAGAAAAGAAGAAAGAACTCCCCGCCGCCTAATCTTTGCTCACCATGCTCCGCCTCTTTGCCTTCCTCTTCGCCCTCATCCTCCTCTTTCCGCTCCCCGGCCGAGCGCGGCGCGACACTCGCGTGGAGTTTGTCACCACCGCCGGCAACTTCACCGTGCGCCTCCTGCCCGACACGCCCATTCACTCCCGGCATTTCGAACAACTGGTGCGTGCCGGCTACTACGACGGGCTGCTCTTCCACCGCGTCATCCGCGACTTCATGGTGCAGACGGGCGACTCCACCTCACGGCACGCCGCTCCCGGCACTCGGCTGGGCGAAGCCGACCGCAAAGAAACCCTCCCCCCGGAATTCGATCTTCCCTATCACTATCATCGCCGCGGCGCGCTGGCCATGGCGCGCGAGGCCGACGACGTGAACCCCGGCCGGCGCAGCAGCGCCACGCAGTTCTACATCGTTTGGGGCAAGACCTTCACACCGGCACTCCTCGCTCCTATTCGTGCCCGCGTCGATGAGGCCACCGGTCAGGAGGGCACCATCACCCCCGCCATGGCCGAAGAATACGAACACACCGGCGGCGCACCGCATCTCGACGGGCAGTACACCGTGTTCGGCGAAGTGGTGAAAGGCCTCGCCGTGATCGACAAAATACAGCGCGTGGCCACCGATGCCAACGACCGCCCGCTCGAAGAGGTGCGCATCATCTCGGCGCGCGTGGTGAATCGATAACCCAGCGCCGCACGACGCCCCGCCGCCTCCACTTTCGGCACGACGCCGCACGACGAAACGATCGGCGGCACGCGCGCGACTTTCCCCCCTGCGCTCTTCGCCCGCTCTTCCTCCCCTCAACGGCAGCCCCCGCACCCTTCTCTCGGCGCGGGGGCTGCCGTTTTTTTCGCCGCAGGCCAAGCGCCGCGTCAGACCTGCGAATCATCTGCACCGGGGCGAGAACATGCCGCACGGCACGCCCATCTTTCCCACCGCCACGCGCAGGTTCAGCGACACCGGCGGCGAGTCGGCGACAACAGCTGCGCCCTCTCCTCCAAAACCCGCGGAGAAGCGAAAAAAACATCCCAACTTTCGCGCAAAAGTCGGCCGGTTTCGCTCAAAACACGGCCACTTTTTCTCCGGCCTCGTCGCGCGGTCTCTCTCCCTCTCGCACGCCGACCGGCGGCCTCGCCACGAACTGCGCGCAGCCGAGGGATTTCATCTCAAACATTTCTCATCACCGACCTTGCTTGGCCCAAATATATTTCCCACCTTTGCAGTGGAGTTCAGCACGCCGACGAGATCTTTCGCTTCCTCTCTATGACGAGCAGAAACGAGTCGCACAAAACTTGAACACCCGCGGCGAGAATATCGCTGCGCCCTCTCCTCATCAATCCCCCTTACGACAATGAAGAAACTTGCTCTCGCGCTCCTTGCAACGGCGGCTCTCTCTTTCACGAGCTGCGCAACGATTAACACCCCCGCCGGCCTCGGCGTATTGTACACCGACCTCTATTCCGGCGAAACAGCAACGGCCAATCCCGTAGGCAACAAAGTAGGAACAGCCGAAGCGGTGAATTACTTTGGTCTTCTCGTCATGGGCGACGCTTCGATCAACACCGCGGCCAAAAGAGCCGGCATCAAGAAGATCAGCCACATCGACAGCCAGAAGACCACCGTCTTCGGCGTCTTTTCCAAGTACACGGTTTTCGTATACGGCCAATAAACGTGCCGAAGAGCACCCTATATTGTGACGAGGTCGCAGAGGTTTTGTCTCGGCGGCCTCGCCTCGGTTTGCTCTGACGGACTGTTTCCTCTCGCTTTCTCACGTCATCCGAAAATTCCTGCTCCGATGAAGCGTTTATTGCTGTCCACGCTCTTCTTCCTTGCCGCTCTTGCTCCCTTGCAAGCGGAGAATTTCATCAAACACATCATTTCCAAACCGACAGAACTGGGGATGCTGTACTTTGTCCTGCCCGACAAAGCCGAATGCCGAGAGGAAGGGGCGCTCAAAGGCAGCCAACTCTCCTTCGACGTGACCGATATCCACCCCGGCGATTCGCTGCGGCTCAACGCTTCGCTGCGCTTTCCCCAACCGCAAAGGGTGGATAGCCTCAGCTTTCGAGATGCCCAAGGCAAGCACTGCACCTTTCCCGCCGAACGGTTGTACTTAGAACCGCGAAAATCGAAATGGGAACTGCGGGTTTCCGTCCAAGTGCCTTATGCTTTATGGCAAAGTTTGCTCCGAGAAAACGAGCCGCTGACGTTCCGCTTCAGCCACAAAGGGCAGCCGGTGGTCAACTATCGTTTGTCCGACAAAGCGTGGCGCCGCCAACAAGGCATTTATCAGTTAATCGAACAGATGATCGACAACTAAGCCCGCGCCCACAGTCACGATTTCGTGCCCTCTCTTCCGTCCACAGCCTCATTGTCGCTCGAACAATGAGGCTGTGGTGCTATCATGGGTTTGACTTCGCGCGCCAATGCCCGCTCATGCTTTTTCCCTCACGCCGACACGCCGTTCGGTAGCGAGTTGGGCTTGAAAACGACCTTGCCGCCACCGCACGTCCGCCGCTTCACCGCGCACACCGCCCGGAGAAGTCCTTCACCGCCGCGACGTGGATACACCACGGGCGGTTTCCCACGTCAAACCGAGCAGGGGCGGCCGCATTCGTTACGACAAAAAGCCGCGCAATCGCAAGCCTCCGAACTCCAAGGGGCGTTTTTGCCACATCGACCTAAAAAGCGCCCATATAAAGTGGGAGAAAGTCATTTTTTTTTCCGATATTTGCCCCAATAACTCTCATACTCAATTCCCACTTCCCATGAATCGAAAAATCACTCACGCGCTCTTGTTGGCGGCCGTGCTCTCATGCAGTGCGGCACAGGCCGACAATCGCCCGATGCCCGGCTTTCGTTACGACCGCAACGTGACGGCGCCCACCGGCAAAGAGTGGGAAGATCCTACGATGCCCGCGCTCAACAAGGAGCGCCCCCACGCGTGGTTCTTCTCTTTTGCCGACGAAAAGCAAGCCCTCAACGTCTTGCCCGAATCTTCCCCCTATTGGAAAAGCCTCGACGGCGAATGGAGCTTCAACTGGGTGGGCAATCCCGGTGAGCGCCCCGCCGATTTCTACAAGACCAACTACGACATTTCGGGCTGGGACAAGGTGCAAGTGCCCATGAACTGGAACGTGGTCGGCATTCAAAAGGACGGTACGCAGAAATACGGCACACCGATCTACACCAACCAGCGGGTGATTTTCCAACACAAGATAGCTGTCGGCGACTGGAAAGGCGGCGTGATGCGCGAACCGCGCAAAGACTGGCCCACTTACAAGCACCGCAACGAAGTGGGTTCGTATCGTCGCACCTTCACCGTGCCCGCCGAATGGGACGGACGTGAGGTGTATCTCAACTTCGACGGCGTCGATTCGTTCTTCTACCTCTATATCAACGGCCGTTACGTGGGTTTCTCAAAAAACTCGCGCAACCTCGCTTCGTTCGACATCTCGCCCTATCTCGTGAAAGGCGAGAACACGGTGGCCGTTGAGGTTTATCGCAACAGCGACGGCTCGTTCCTCGAAAGCCAAGACATGTTCCGCCTCCCGGGCATCTTCCGCACCGTCGCCCTCACGGCGAAACCGAAGGTGCAAGTGCGCGACGTGGTGGCCATCCCCGACTTCGATGCCAACTTGGTGAACGCTTCGCTCAACATCACCGCCTCGGTGGCCAACCTCACGAAAAAGGACGTCAAAGGCCTGCGCGTGGACTACAAACTCTACGAGAAAGCCCTCTACGGCGAAGCCACCACTCCCGTGAAAGGTGCGGAGGCTTCAGTGCCTGTTGCCGTGAACAAGAACGGAGAAACGGACGCCAAAGTGGTGCTCCAAGCCGGCGCGCTCGTGAAGAAGTGGAGTGCCGAAGCTCCCTGGCGCTATGTGCTCGTGGGTGAGCTGAAAGACGCCAAAGGACGTGTGCTCGAAACCTTCTCCACCGTGGTGGGTTTCCGCAAAATCGAAATCAAAGAAACAGCTGCTGCGGACGATGAGTTCGGCAAGGCGGGACGTTACTATTATCTCAACGGCAAGCCCATCAAGATGAAGGGCGTTAACCGCCACGAGACCAACCCCGAGCGCGGACACGCCATCACGCGCGAACAAATGGAGCGCGAAGTGATGCTGATGAAGCGCGCAAACATCAACCACGTGCGCAACAGCCACTACTGCAACGACCCCTATTGGTACTACCTGGCCGACAAATATGGCATCTACCTCGAGGATGAGGCCAACCTCGAGAGCCACCAATACCACTACGAAAAAGAATCGTTAAGCCATGTGCCGGAGTTCCGCGACCAACACGTGGCGCGCAACCTCGAAATGGTGCACGCCACCGTGAACCACCCCTCGGTGTGCATCTGGAGTCTGGGCAACGAGGCCGGCCCCGGCAAGAATTTCGTAGATGCCTACAACGCCATCAAGGAATTCGACAAGAGTCGCCCCGTACAATACGAGCGCAACAACGAAATCGTGGACATGGGCTCGAATCAGTACCCTTCTATCGGATTGACCGAGTACATCGCGCAGGGCACCGACAAGGGATACAAATATCCGTTCCACATTTCGGAGTATGCCCACTCCATGGGTAACGCAGTCGGCAACTTAGTTGACTATTGGAACATCATTGAGAGCAATAACTTCATCATGGGCGGTGCCATTTGGGACTGGGTGGATCAAGCGATCTACAACTATACGCCCGACGGCACGCGCTATTGGGGCTACGGCGGCGACTTCGGCGACAAACCCAACGACGGCATGTTCTGCATGAACGGAGTGATGCGCCCCGACCTCACCCCGAAGGGACAATACTACGAGGTCAAGAAGGTGTATCAGAACGTGGGCGTGACCGGTGTGGACACGCGCGCCGGACGCATCGAGATCTTCAACAAAAACTACTTCACCAACCTCGCCGGCTACGACATTCGCTGGTCGCTCTACGCAGACGGTCGCCCCGTTGAGGGCATGATCAACCGTCCGCTCACGGAAACGCGCCTCACCCTCGGGCCTCGCGAACGAAAGAACTACACCCTCGACTACGACAACTATCGTTTCGACCCGACGAAGGAGTATTTTGTGAAGATTCAGTTCTTGCTCGCCGAAAAGCAGCCGTGGGCCGACAAGGGCTACGTGCAAATGGAAGAACAGCTCCCCGTGAGCGAAGCTTCTCCCGCACCTTCTGTCGCTTCCGCGCAACAAGGTCGTGTGGCACAGCCTACGGTGGAAGGAAATCTCGTGAAGGTAAGCGGAAAGGGCTACGAAATGACCTTCGATAAGCTCACCGGCCGCCTACACTCCCTCAACTACGGCGGACAAACGGTCATCAAGCCCGGATTCGGCCCCAAGCTCGACGCCTTCCGCGCCCGTACCGACAACGACAACTGGATGGATTATCGCTGGCCTCAGCTCGGTCTGCACAATCTCAAGGACAAAGCCACCGCTTTCTCGCAGCAGCTTTTGAAAGACGGCACGTTGCGTCTCAGCTTCACCGTCGAAAGCCAAGCTCCCTACGGCGGACGCGACAATTACTCGAACTATGACCGCGATCAAGACGAGGTTTACAAGATTGTGGACGACAAGTCGAAGCCTTTCGGCCCCGACGATTTCAAATTCATCACGAATCAGATTTACACCGTCTATCCCGACGGCAGTGTTGAGCTCCAAAGCTACATCACCTCCAACAACGCGCAAGTACAGCTCCCGCGCATCGGCTACGCCATGGAGTTGCCGAAGGAATTGAACCGCTTTGCCTACTACGGCCGCGGCCCGGTGAACAACTACCGCGACCGCAAGACGGGACAGTTCGTCGAAGCGCACGAAGGCCTCGTGGGTGAGCAAGACATCATGCTGCCCAAGCCCCAATCGATGGGCAACCGCGAAGATGTGCGCTGGTGTGCGCTCACCAACGCCCAAGGCAACGGCGTGGCCTTCGTGGCCGACGGCCAAATGAGCGCCTCTGCGCTGCCTTGGAGCGCACTTGAGCTGATGGGCGCCGCACATCCGCACCAATTGCCTGCATCTACCGCCACGCATCTCCATCTCGACGCGAAAGTGGCGGGACTCGGCGGCAACAGCTGTGGACAAGGCGGTCCGCTCAAGCCAGACTGCGTGAAGGGCGAGGGCTATCGCTTCGGTTTCCTCATTCGTCCCGTGACGAACGGCCAAACCGCGAGCGCAACCAAGGTTTCTCTTGCCGGCGGACGCCCCATTGCCATGACGCGCGGCGGAGACGAAAAACTTTCGTTCGTATCGCCTTATGCCAACCGTACCATCGTTTACCGCATTAACGGCGGCAAACCGCAAGAATACAAGGCACCCGTGCCCTTCCGCGACGGCGGTAAGGTGGAAGCTTGGTACAAGGACGACAAGGCGGCCGTGGCCACGCAAACCTTCCACAAGATCGAAAACGTACCCCTCAGCGTCTTGTTCTGCTCCAGCCAAGAAACGGGCGGAGAAGGTGTGGAACGCATTGTGGACAACAACACTTCGACCTATTGGCACACGATGTATTCGGTGACCGTGGCACAATATCCCCACTGGGTGGACTTTGACGCCAACAACACGAAGCTCATGAAGGGCTTTGTTTACGTGCCCCGTCAGGACGGCTCCAACGGCCGAATCAAGGACTACGAGATTTACGTGAGTCAAGACGGCAAAAACTGGGGTTCGCCCATCGCCAAGGGCGCCTTCCCCAACGGTTCGAAGCAACAGCGCGTCGATTTCGCACAACCTGTGCGCGCTCGCTACATTCGCTTCAAGGCGCTTTCGAGCCAAGACGGACAAGACTTCGCTTCGGCAGCAGAATTCCAACTGATCGCCGACTGATCCGCGCCGCCTATCGGCTGTAAACAGCAAATCCCCTCGCAACTCCGGTTGCGAGGGGATTATTTTTTGCGCCTACACGCGTGTTTTTACTCCCAAACGGGGAAACCCCGCCGAAAGTCCACGAAGAACACAGCAAGGAGGAAAAGACGCGTTATGAAGCCGTGGACATTCAATCCTCGGGCGTGGGTTTCGTTTCCGCAGCGGTGGGGGTCGGAAAAGCCGCTCGGATGTTTCGCATCAAGCCCTCGTACTTCGCGCGCTTGACGGCCGATCCTTTGAAGAGCGTGCGGTACTGTTCGACCGTAAGACCGCGCCAATCGTCGCGCGACATGGCCGCCAAGGCATCAGAGGGATAGAATTCCGCCACATCGGTGGGGACGGAGAGCCGATTCCACGGACAGCAGTCGGTGCAGCGGTCGCAACCGTAGAACATGTGCCCCAGTTTGCGGCCGGTGCCCTCGGGGAGCGTCTCACCACGGTACTCGATGCTGAGATAGGAGAGACATTTGCGCGCGTCGAGACCAAGTTCTCGGCTCAAAGCCTGCGTGGGACAGACGCGCAGGCAGCGATCGCAGGTGCCGCACTGCGATTCCACGGGACGGTCGTAGGTCTCGGCGGCGAAAGGCAGGAAGAGTTCGCCCAGGAAGAAGCGACTACCGGCACCGGGAATGATGAGTTGCGTGTTTTTCCCGATCCATCCCAAGCCCGACCGCCAAGCCCAGTAGCGTTCGTCCACAGGGGCGGTGTCGGTGAAGGCGCGCGCGGTGGAAAAGATGGCCTCGGCGTCCGCACCGCCCACGCTCTCGTAGTGCGCCCGCAGCGCATTGAGGAGCGCAAAAAGACGCGATTTCATCACCTCGTGGTAGTCTTGACCGCGGGCATAGCGGGCAATGGACAAACGGCGCGGACGGCCGTCGGCACCGAGGGGATCGGGCGTGTGGTAGTTGAGCGCAACGGACACAATGGTGCGCACGCCCTCGACCAACAGGCGCGGATCGCGGCGTTTCTCCTCATTGCGCGCCAAATAGCTCATCTCGCCGTGACAACCCTCGGCGAGCCAGCGCTCACGGCGGGCGACATGCGCGGCATCCATGGGTTCGGCGGGCGAAAGTCCGCAGGCAACAAAGCCGAGGCGCTGTGCCTCGGCTTTGATATATGCGGGAGAAAGAAGATAATCGGACATGGGCTGATTTTTTCTTGGGAACTTTTGCGCGAAAGTCCCCTTGTTTCGACAAAAAGTCGTGGTGTTTTCGACAAAGGTTGCGGACTTTGCAACGAAAACGCACCGGCAGCGAGCAAAAGTTGTCGCCGCGTGCCTTTCGCACGGGTGGTTTGCCCGAACGCCGCCCTTGCTCCCTTTGTTTCGACGCGACAACCCAACGGCAGTGTGCATCGATCGTTGGGCGGTCAATCGAAAACTTTGAAAGTGTAGCCTTCGGCCAGCAACCACTCGATGGATTGCGGCAGGGCGGTGCGGAGTTTGTCGATGCTCTTCAGGCTGTCGTGAAAAGTGATGATGCTTCCGGGACGGGCATAGCGGCGCACGTTGGCAAACACCTCGTCGGCGTTGAGCCGCGTGGAGTAATCGCGCGTAACGACGTCCCACATCACGACTTTGTAGCGGCGAAGAATGGCAAAATACTGCTTCCACTTCATCCAGCCGTGGGGCGGTCGGAAAAGATTGGTGTGCAGGTATTCGTTGGCCTGCTCGACGTTGCGCACGTAGGAGCGAATGCCGTGCAAGTGTCCGCTGATGTGGTTGAAAGTGTGGTTGCCCAAACGATGGCCGCGGGCTTTGACCATTTCAAACACGTCGGGGTGCTTGCGAATGTTGTCGCCCACCATGAAGAACGTGGCCTTCACGCCGTAACGGTCGAGGACATCGAGCACCCAGGGGGTGGCTTCGGGGATGGGGCCGTCGTCGAAAGTGAGATACACCGCGCGCTCCGAAGGATCCATCCGCCACAAAGCGCGGGGATAGAGCCAACGGAGAAAAAAGGCGGGTTGTTCGATGATCATGCGCGGAGCAATAGATTATTCACCGACATAATCGGCGGCGTCCTCAGGCAGATAGCGTTGCGCGGCTGCGGCACGGCGCGCGTTCATCGCGGAGATCAATACACGACCGGCGGGGGTGTTTTGAAGACGATCGATGTGCTTGGTGTAGCTCTCGGCGAGCGGCGATTGGCACTTGCTCAGTCCGTCGATGGCCATGCTCAGCATTTGGTATTGCTGCATGATGTCGCCGGACATGGACGAGAGACGGCTTTCGGAGAAGCTGTTGTACCAGTCGAAATAGGCCATTGCGCGATCGGCCACGGACTTCAAGATGGTTTCGGCCTCCTTGGTCTTACCCAATTCGCGGTAGCATTCGGGCAGTGTGAGCAATTGGGTTTTCGGATCCATGCCGAGCGACCACACCTCGTAGGGCACTTGGCTCGGGGGCAGCACTTGTTCGCACTTCTGCAAGACTTTCAGCGCCTTGTCGCGCTTGCCTTCTTTAATCAATTGCTGAGCCAATTGAGCCATGCGCAGGCGATGCGTGTAGCAGGGGCGCATAACGGTTTGGTCGACGTAGACTTTCGGATCGGCCACGTTGCCGTAGCGGAACTTGTTCATGAAGTTGTCGTACATCCGCTCGGTGTCCACCACATTGCCGCCCATATTGAAGGGCGTGATGCGGGCGGCGAGGCCTTCGAGCATCAAGTAGTTGTCCAAACCGGCTTGGTTGTCGCCGCCGAGCGTGGTGCTCATGTAGAGCGGGCGCGTCCAATTGTGGTGAGCCAGCATTTCGTAGACCATCATCTCGCTCTTGGTGAGCACACGCTTGCCGCGAAGTGAGATGTGCATCTTCTCGGGGATGCTGTCCTTGCCGTGGGGGAGTTTCATGCCGCTGCGCAATACGGCGGCTTTGTCCACGCTCAGCACAATGGAGTCGGTGGGAACGCAGGCAATCTCGGGATTGCGCACGAAATTGTCGATGATATACTTCAGTTCGAAGGGATCGTCTTTTTTACCCTGCGCTTGGAAATCTTTTTTGAGCACCAAGAGCTGTTCTTTCAGCTCGGGGCGCACCATGAAGAAGTCGTGGCCGGTGTTGTCGACGTACTCCCAACGCTTCCAAGTGATGGGCAGTGAGGGACTGTTCCACGCCGGACGGCGCATTTGGTCGATATACCAGTCGGTTTGCAGGTAGGAGAGGTTGCAAACGCGGGCGTCGGTGCGCTCGCCTTCCACGTCTTGGCCGTACCAGAGGGGGAAGGTGTCGTTGTCGCCGTTGGTGAAAATGACGGGGTTGCCCTTTTCATCGAGCGAGTAGAGATAGTTCATGCCAAAGTCGCGGGCGGCGGTGCGACCGGAGCGGTCGTGGTCGTCCCAAGTCTGGCTGACCATCTGCAAAGGCACGGCGAGTGCCACAACCGATGCGATGCCGGCGGCGGCGAGATGGGGTAATTTGCCGAAACGACGCAGACCTTCGACGAGAGCGGCGATGCCCAAACCGATCCAAATGGCAAACGCGTAGAAAGAGCCCGCATAGGCGTAGTCACGTTCGCGCGGTTCGCTCGGAGTTTGGTTCAAATAGAGGATAATGGCCAAACCGGTCATGAAGAAGAGGAAGAAAACGACCCAGAACTGCTGGATGCCTTTCTTTCCGCGGTAGGCTTGCCAGAACATGCCGAGGAGTCCGAGCAACAAGGGCAGGCAGTAGAAGACGTTGTGCCCCTTGTTTTCGCGCAGATCGGCGGGGAGTTTCGACTGATCGCCGTAGAGGGCGTTGTCAATGAAGGGAATACCGGTGATCCATTGGCCGTGTTCGAGTTCTCCGTAGCTTTGAATGTCGTTCTGACGGCCGGCAAAGTTCCACATGAAGTAGCGCCAGTACATGAAATTCACCTGATAGGACAGGAAGAAGCGGAGGTTGTCCCACTGCGAGGGCATTTCGCCGGTGAAATCGTAGGATTGACCTTCATATTGTCCGCGAACTTCCACGGGTTTGGTGTCGACGCCGCCCAACCATTGCTGGTAAAGACCGGCATGGGCGCGAGAGAACATGCGGGGGAAGAGCATTTTCTGCGCAGAGGGGTAGACGGGCTGGCCGCTCACCTCGACAATGTCGTACTTGTCGGGCTCGTTCGCATTTTTCTTCTCGTGACGTTGCACGCTTTCCTCCTTGTCCTGACCCACAGCCTGCGAGGTAAAGGCTTGACCATAGAGGAGGGGCTTCTGACCGTACTGCTCGCGGTTCAGATAAGTGCCGAGCGAGAAGATGTCTTCGGGCGAGTTTTGATCCATCGGCGTGTTTTGTGCCGAACGCAACACGATGAGTGCGTAGGACGAATAGCCGATCATGAGCATCAACATGCAGAGCAACGAGGTGTTGAGCGCGCGCTTGCGCACCACATATTGGCCGTTTTTCTTCCATTGCAGGAGGAACCAAAGCGCGCAGAGCACAACGGCACCGAGCAACAAGGGCATGACGTAGCCTTTGCCGTAGAACGGAATGCCCAGCATGCCCACACTGGCGAGATAAAGCGCCACGGTGCGCACCCGATTGCTTTGGAGGGTCGACCACAAGGCGGCGCTGACGACGCCGATCAAGACGAGGATGTAGATGATCATACCGCTGTTGAACGGCAATCCCAGCACATTGACGAAGAAAAGTTCGAACCATCCGCCCACTTTCACGATGCCGGGCACGACACCATAGAGGACGGCGGCCACCAACACGATGCTGAGGCCGAGTGCCATCAGCGAACCTTTGAGGTTGGCATCGGGGGTTTTCTTATAATAGTAGACCAAAACGATGGCCGGCAAGCACAGCAGATTGAGCAAGTGCACACCGATGGACAAACCGGTGAGGTAGAAAATCAACACAATCCAGCGATCGGCGTGCGGAGAGTCGGCATTGTCTTCCCATTTCAGGATGAGCCAGAACACCAAGGCCGTGAACATCGACGAATAGGCGTAGACTTCGCCCTCGACGGCGGAAAACCAGAAGGTGTCGCTCCACGTGTAGGCCAAAGCACCGGCCACACCACTGGCCAAAATCGTCTGCGTTTGGCTAACGGTTTCGACCACACCATCGGTGCAAAGCAACTTACGCGCCAAATGCGTGATGCTCCAGAACAAGAACAGGATGCAGAATGCCGAGAGCAGGGCGCTCATTACATTGATCCAGTAGGCCACTTGCTCAGGACCGGAGGCAAAGAGCGAAAAGAACTTGCCCGTGAGCATAAAGAAGGGCGCTCCGGGCGGATGCCCCACTTCAAGCCGATAGGCCGTAGTGATGAACTCCGGACAATCCCAGAATGATGCTGTGGACTCGACCGTGGAAACGTAGGTAAAGGCGGCGACTAAGAAGACCAACCAACCCACGACGTTGTTGAGGAGTTTGAATTGTTTCATTTCACACGTACAGTGATAATGCTAATGTTGCGTATTATTGCTTACTGAAGATCGCTGTGTGCGCCGATCGCGCGCAGCGACGAGGTGGTTCGTCGCCACCGATGGGCACTATTTCGTGCAAAAATACAAATTACCACGGACTATTGCGATTCTGCGTGCGCTTTTTTCCGACGGCTCGTCCCCTGATAATCAGAAAATAAGCGCAAACCACCGGCCGGGCTTCGCCTTTTTCGCGTCATTCCCGGGGCCGGTTCTCGATGAAATCGGCAAAAATCAAACAAGACTTGCATTTTTGAGCAGAAAGTCCTATTTTTGTGAACACAAGACAGCAATTGTCTATTTTTGAAGGGCAATTCCTGTCGCCGTTTCTCACCAACGCGCACCGCCATGGAAGCTCTTCTACATTATGCCTGGCAGCACCGGCTCTTTCTCCCGGAGCCGATGCGCACCGCCGACGGTCTTTCGCTCGAAATCCTCGACACGGGACTGCACAATCACGACGCGGGCCCTGATTTCTTCAATGCGAAAATAAAAATCGGCGGACAGCTGTGGGTCGGCAACGTCGAAATCCACGAACGTTCCTCAGATTGGTTTCGACACGGCCATGAAAACGACGAAAACTACAACAATGTGGTGCTGCATGTGGTGCGCATCGCCGATTGCGCCGTGCAGACCGAGAACGGACGCACCTTGCCTCAGTGGGAAATGGGCGTGCCCGAGGCCTTGACCGCACAATTTCAAACCTTATGCTCGGCTCCGCACTACCCTGCTTGCCGAGAAACGCTCGGTGAGATCGACGATTTTGCACGAAAGGCGTGGCTCTGCTCGCTCGCAGTGGAGCGACTCGAGCAGAAAACGGAACGCATCTTATATTGGCTTCGAGAAACGGCCGGCGATTGGGAGCGCACGTTCTTCATCACGCTGGCGCGCGCTTTCGGCTTCGGGAAAAACGCGGAGGCTTTCCAACTTTGGGCCGCAACCCTCGATCCGCAGCACATGGCCAAGCACCGAGACAACGCTTTCCAAATAGAAGCGCTCTTTTTCGGCCAAGCGGGACTCCTCGACACTGAAACAATTCCTCCGCAACAACACGATGAACATTTCTTACGTCTCGAAAAAGAATATCACTTTTTAAGACAGAAATTTGTAATCTCACCGATTTCATCGAGCGAATGGCGTTTTCTGAGGCTTCGTCCACAGAATTTTCCGCACGTTCGGCTGGCGCAAATGGCTGCGCTTTACGTATCGGGGCATTTATCCTTTGCGGCGGTGAGAGAGTGCGAAGCGCTCGACGAATTGCGTAACCAATTCAAATTCAACACACTACCCTATTGGCAAACGCATTACACCTTCGGTGAAAAAGAAGGGAAAATCACGAAATGCGTTGACATTCCCAATATAACCGGAGAACTAAAAAATGGCGATTCCATCGAATCATCGTCCACCGGAGAGCCGACAACGCGAAACAACCGGCTTGTAAAACGCCGAAGGGGAAACTCAGAAGACCGCCGGCAAGTTTCGTGTCTTTCGCGCAACTCGATCGACCTTTTGTTCATCAACGCTGTTATTCCGACTCTCTTTGCCTACGCCCGCACACACCATGACGACGAGCGCGCCGAACGAGCACTCGAATGGTTGGAACAACTCCAACCGGAAAGCAATGCCACCGTTCGGGCTTGGCATGAAGCCGGCCTCACCGCTCGGCATGCGGCCGACACGCAGGCGTTGCTCCAGTTGAAACTCCACTACTGCGACCGAAAAGATTGTCTCCGCTGTCGGTTTGGCGCTCACTTCATGCGCAATGCTCACCGCTGATGATTTACGCGCCGCCCCCAATCTTCTTCTTTTCTCACGCTCTTTCATTTATTTCTTCACGCTGCGCCGAAAACAAGGCTTTTCGCGGCACACCGAATGCGCTCGGCGCAAAAATGGCGCGAATGTGCCCCAACGCGGCGAGCCAAAAAGCAGCGCAACAAGCCCCGTTTCCGGTAAAGACTCGCGATGAGTCGGCCGAAACTGCGCGCGTAGCGCAAAAAAGTCGGCCGTTTTTCAGAAAAAGTTCCCAACTTTCGCGCAAAAGTCCCCTGCTTTTTCCTACCTATCAACCCATTATAAATACTATTATCATGGATTTCATTTTTTCTTTTCCCATGCGCGTTCGCGATTACGAATGCGACATTCAGGGCATTGTGAACAATGCCAACTACTTCCACTATTTCGAAGCATGCCGGCACGAGTTCATCGAATCGCGCGGCGTAGAGTTTGCCGATCTTCACCGCCGCGGCATCGACGTTGTCGTGGCGCAAGCCGAACTCAAATTCAAACGCTCCCTCCAACCGCGCGACTATTTTGAAGTGCGCTTGGCTATGGAAAAACGCGGGTTGCGCTATTCGTTCCTCCAAGAGATTGTGCGCAGTGTCGACCCGGTTCGCGCAGCAACCGACCCCTCTTATGCCAAAGAGCAAGTTTGCGTCCGCGCGCAAACCGATATTGTGTCGGTGGTGAACGGTCGTTTGGCCGATTGTGCGGAGCTGAACGAAAAATTTGGTCTCTGAACCGAAAAACTTTCCGACGCTCTTGTAGAGTGTCCCTTGTCGTACGAATCGCCCATAATGTCCGATTTCATCGACAGGCAACTCTTCTCCCCTTCACCTCGCCGGGACTTTCGGCGCGCGAAGGGGCTTTTTCATAGCCGCCCGCCGTCAGGCTGTCAGTCGCCTATCTGCCACAAAATCATTATCTTTGCATAGTTATGGATACGACTTTTCATTATGATGTCATCGTGATCGGTGCCGGACATGCCGGTTGTGAGGCAGCCTGTGCGGCTGCGCGCATGGGTGCTCGCACCGTGGTGATCACGATGGACATGAACAAAATAGCCCAAATGAGCTGTAATCCGGCCGTCGGCGGCATCGCCAAGGGACAAATCGTCCGTGAGGTGGATGCGCTCGGCGGACAAATGGGCGAAGTGACGGATGCTACCGCCATTCAATTCCGCATGCTCAACCGTTCGAAAGGACCGGCCATGTGGAGTCCGCGGGCACAATGCGACCGCATTCGCTTCATCGCCGAATGGCGTCGACGCTTGGAGAACACCGACAACCTCGACATCTGGCAAGACGAAGTTTCCGAAATCATCACGCGCAATGGCGAGGCCTGCGGCGTACGAACGGTTTGGGGAGCGGAGTTTTATGCCAAATCGATCGTTATCACCGCCGGCACCTTCCTCAACGGATTGATGCACATCGGCCGAAAAACGGTGGCAGGCGGACGGTGTGCCGAACCGGCTTCGACGTTTCTCACCGAGGCCATCACGGCTTTGGGCATCGAGTCGCTGCGTATGAAGACTGGTACGCCGGTGCGCATCGACGCGCGCTCGGTGCATTTCGACGAAATGGAGGTGCAACCCGGCGAAGACGACTTTCACCGCTTTTCTTTCATCTCCCCGCAACGCCCGCTTCCCCAACTTCACTGTTGGACGTGCGAAACAAACGCCGAAGTGCACCGCGTGCTGCGTTCGGGATTGGAAGACTCCCCCCTTTTCAACGGGCAAATCCAATCCATCGGCCCACGCTATTGCCCGTCGATCGAGACAAAACTGGTGACCTTTGCCGGCCGCGAATCGCATCCCCTCTTCTTGGAACCGGAAGGCATCGATACGAATGAGCTTTATTTGAATGGTTTCTCCTCGTCGTTGCCGATGCACGTGCAAATCGAAGCCTTGAAACAAATCCCTTGTTTCCGAGATCTGCGCGTCTATCGCCCGGGCTATGCCATCGAATACGACTTCTTCCCCCCGACTCAACTGCACCACACACTCGAATCTAAGCAAGTGGCGGGGCTTTTCTTCGCGGGACAGGTCAACGGCACCACGGGCTACGAGGAAGCGGCCGGGCAAGGTATGGTGGCGGGCATCAACGCCGCGCTGCGTTGTGCGGGCAATTCGTCCTTCACACTGCGGCGCGACGAAGCCTATATCGGGGTTCTCATCGATGACTTGGTGACAAAGGGTGTCGATGAGCCTTATCGCATGTTCACTTCGCGTGCCGAATACCGCATACTCCTCCGCCAAGACAACGCCGACGCGCGCCTGACGCCCTATGCTGAGCGATTCGGAACGACCACTGCCGAGCGTTCGGAGCGTTTCCGCCAAAAACAGACCGCCATCGAGACGTTGCTCAACACGGCACGCGCGGCCAACATCAAACCCTCGGAAGCCAATGCGCTACTCGAGCGGTGCAACTCGCAACCGTTGAAGCACGGCGCAAAATTGTTCGAACTCATCGCGCGACCGGAGCTGCAAGCCGCCGACTTCCAAGCCTTGCGCAATGTGCCGGAAGTCGACACCTTCTTCAATGCGCTCGACGCGCTCGCCAATGACAAGGACGAAACGCTCGAAGCGGCGGAGGTGCTCATTAAATACGATGGTTATATTGCCCGCGAACGCCAATTGGCTGACAAAATGCAGCGGCTCGAGGATTTGAACATCCGCGGAAAATTTGATTACGCCGCCCTCACTCAACTCTCCACGGAGGCGCGCCAAAAATTAGCCGCCATCGATCCGGAGACTCTCGCGCAGGCTTCGCGCATCCCCGGCGTTTCGCCTTCGGACATCTCCGTGCTTCTCGTTCTCATGGGACGTTGATTCCACCGAAAACACTGCTCCCCTCCCTCAACCAAGAGACAACAGAAAAGCGCCCTGTCAACAACTTAGCACAAGGTGCTCCACTTTTACTTCAACCCTTGACGCAGGCTCAAAAGAGAAAAGCCTCATTTTTCGATGAAACCGTCCATTTTCGACAAAAAGAGCTGCGTTCCACGTGAAACAAACAACAAATATCAATCCCAATATCAGCGCTTTATGAAAAAAGAATTGTTGCTCGCGCATCTGCGCAACATTCCCGATTTCCCCAAGCCCGGCATTCAATTCAAAGACGTCTCCACCCTCTTCAAAGACTACACCTGTCTGAAAGAAATGCGAGAGGAATTGGTGCGCCTCTACGCCGACAAAGGCATAACTAAGGTGGTAGGAATCGAGAGCCGCGGATTCGTTATGGGCGGCATCCTCGCCGACGCACTCGGCGCGGGATTTGTGATGTGCCGCAAGCGCGGAAAACTACCGGGCGACACACGCACTCAAACCTACTCCAAGGAATATGGCGAAGACACCATCGAGATTCACACCGATGCCTTCTCCCCTTCCGACGTAGTCCTCATTCACGACGACCTTCTTGCCACCGGTGGTTCGATGAAGGCCGCGATTGATCTGGTAGAGTCCTTCGGTGTGAAAAAGATCTACGTCAACTTCCTCATCGAACTCCGCATGGAGGGTCTGGAAGGACGCGAATTTCTGGGAAACAAAGCCGAGCTTACCACATTGCTCACGCTCTATAACTAAACTTTGCCCCTACTTTCGGGACGTGTTTCGCCTCCGCGCGACAACACGTCCCGTTTTCGTCAAACTGCCGCCCCGCTTTCTCGACATTTCTCCCTTTCACCCAAACATAGACCGACATGACGCACGAAGAACGCGAAGCTCTGGAAGCCTATCTCAAAGGAATTGTGCTCAACCTGCCCGAAAAGCCGGGCAGCTACCAGTATTATGACGACGAAGGGACGATTATCTATGTCGGAAAGGCCAAAAACCTGAAGCGCCGCGTCTCTTCCTATTTTAATAAGGAGCAACAAAGCCGAAAAACCGCCTTGCTCGTCTCGAAGATCCGCAACATCACCTACACCGTAGTGAATACGGAGGAAGATGCGCTACTCCTTGAAAATTCGCTCATCAAGCAATACAAGCCGCGCTACAATGTACTGCTCAAAGACGACAAGACCTATCCTTACATTGCCGTCTCCAACGAATATCTCCCCCGCATTTTCAAAACGCGCCACCGCGAACGCAGAGGAGCCACCTACTATGGGCCGTATAGCCACCTCCCGACGATGTACGCCCTGCTGGATCTCTGTCAACGCCTCTACCATCCGCGCCCTTGCCACCAACCGATGACAGAAGAAGGGGTGAGAACGGGGAAATATGACCTCTGTTTGAACTATCACATCCGCAAATGCGCCGGTCCGTGCGTGCTCGGCAAACAATCGCACGAAGATTACCTGCGCAACATCGAGGCCTGTCGCGAAATTCTCAAAGGACACACGCGAGAAGTAGCGCAAAAACTCCGCGAAGAGATGGCCACGCTCTCCGAGCAACTCCGATTTGAAGAAGCCGCCGCCCTCAAGAGGAAGTATGATCTCGTGGAGAATTTCCGCGCAAAATCGGAAGTCGTGTCCAATGTAAGCTACGATATTGACGTCTTCTCCATCGAAAGCGACGAAAAAATCGCCTTTATCAACTTCCTCCACGTCGTCAACGGAGCCATCACACAGTCATTTACGTTTGAATTCAAGAAAAAGCTCGATGAAACCGACGAGGCGCTCCTCGCCCTCGGCATTGTCGAGATGCGCGAACGCTTCTCTTCGCAATCTCCCGAGATTGTGCTCCCCTTCCCTGTGGAGCTTCCGGAGAACTACGCAAAGCAAGTGGTGCCGCAGATGGGCGGCAAGCGCACACTCCTCGACCTTTCGCGGCAAAACGTGAAGCAATACAAGTTCGACCGCCTCAAACAAGCCGAAAAGCTCAATCCCGAACAGAAGCAAGTGCGCCTGATGAAAGAAATACAGACGCAGTTGGGACTCCCCACCCTGCCGATGCGCATCGAACTCTTCGACAACTCCAATATCTCGGGCGAAGACGCCGTGGCCGCCTGCGTGGTCTTCGAGAAACTCAAGCCCGCGAAGAATCTCTACCGCAAATTCCACATCAAGACCGTGGTCGGGCCGGACGACTACGCCTCGATGCGCGAAGTCGTCGAGCGCCGCTACTCACGACTGGCCGAAGAAGGAGAAGCACTCCCCGATTTGATCATTGCCGACGGTGGAGTCGGACAAATGGAAGCCATCCGCGAGATCGTGGAAGACCGCCTCGGTCTGCAAATTCCCATCGCCGGCTTGGCCAAGGACAATCGCCACCGCACCCGCGAGATGCTTTTCGGCAATCCCCCCGTTTCCGTGTCGATTGCCCTCGACAGCCAGCTGTTTAAGCTCCTCACACGCATGCAAGATGAGGTGCACCGCTTCGCTATAACCTTCCATCGTCAACAACGCTCCAAGCGACAAGCCGCCTCTGCCCTCGATGCCATTGCAGGCGTGGGCGAAAAGACCAAAAAGCAACTCATTTCCCATTTCGGCAGCGTCAAACGCGTCAAAGAAGCACCGCTCAACGAGTTGCAAAATCTTGTCGGAATGAAACGTGGAGAGAACATTTATCGGCAATTGCACGAAGAAATAGAATAAAAACACTAACTTTGCATATATGAGAGTCGTTCTTCAACGCGTAGCTCGCGCATCCGTCGAAATTGACGGCGCGATCCACAGCCAAATCGGAGCGGGTTTGCTCATCCTCTTGGGCATTGAACCCACCGATACGCAAGAAGATGCCGAATGGTTGGTCAAAAAAATTGCCGCCCTTCGCATTTTCGACGATGAAAAGGGCGTGATGAACCGCAATGTCGTCGACATAGACGGCCAACTCCTCGTTGTCAGCCAATTTACCTTGATGGCTTCTTACAAAAAGGGAATCGACCGAGCTATATCCGCGCTGCCCGTCCCGAAATTGCCGTTCCGCTCTACGAACACTTCGTGGCGCAAATGGAAAAGGCGACGGGAAAAACAGTCCAAACGGGCGTTTTCGGTGCAGATATGCAGGTTTCTCTTCTCAATGACGGTCCGGTCACGATCACCATGGACACGCACCGAAAAGAATAGATCTCCTTTTCTGTCTTACACACCATGAATTCTTTTTATAACCAAGCCGCCGCACAGTTGTGACGGCATAACCAGGAAAATATATGTCTGAACACAACCACTGTGATTGTGCAAACCAGCACAATCACGAACAAAACGTTTACGAACAGGCTTTTGCCAAGTATGACCTCTGTCTCAACGACGAAAAAGTGGCCCAAGACGTGCGCCAACTCGTCGCTGCCCATCGTGAGCAATACAACACGCCCGAAGTGCTTCGCACCCTTCTCTCCACGGTTGAGCTCACCACGCTCACGGTGACCGACTCTCACGAGAATGTCATGCGTTTCACCGAAAGTGTAAACCGTTGGAGTGATCAACATCCCGACCTCCCGCCCTTGGCCACCATCTGTGTTTACCCCAATTTCGCAGCGACAGTAAGTCAAAACCTCCAAGCCGACGGCGTGCGCGTGGCTTGCGTGAGCGGTGGTTTCCCCGCTTCTCAGACCTTCATCGAGGTGAAGACAACCGAAACTGCACTTGCGCTCAAAGACGGCGCAGACGAAATCGACATGGTGCTCTCGGTCGGCGCTTTCCAAAGCGGAGATTACGAGACCTGCGCCGATGAAATCGAAGAAATGAAGGCCGTTTGCGGCGACCACGCGCTGAAGGTGATCCTCGAAACGGGCGAACTCAAAGCCGCTTCCGAGATCAAAAAAGCCTCTATTCTCTCAATGTACGCCGGGGCAGACTACATCAAGACCTCAACCGGTAAGGTTGCCGTTGCCGCCACCCCTGAAGCAGCGCTCGTCATGTGCACCGCCATCCGCGAATATCGCGAACAGACCGGCCGCACCGTGGGCTTCAAGGCCGCAGGCGGCATCAAAACCGTCGATGAAGCCGTAGATTTCTACACCATCGTGGCCGAAACCCTCGGCGAAGACTACATCAAGCAAGGACACTTCCGCATCGGCACGAGCCGCCTCGCCAATCTTCTCGCTTCTGCCATTGTCGGCGAAGACATTACGCCGTTCAACAACAAAGGCAACTACTAATCTCCCCTACTCTCCTCGGCATTGGCCAAGGCAGAGCACAATGAACAATCGCCCCTCGACAACAACCTGTCGAGGGGCTATTTTCTTTTTGCGGCAGTGGAGTGAGGCGTTCTGATTCGCCTCTATGGCTTTGAGTCTCGTGCGCAATCAGCTCACTCTTCGACACCTCCGTGCCGGATGTCGTGAACTTGCTCAAGAAAATGGGGAACTTTTTCTCAAAAGCTCCCGACTTTTGCACGAAAGTCCACGACTTTTTCGTCCATGCTCGCATCGGATTCGCGATAACGCTGGGCGATGATCCAGCGCAAGCGCACCTAACGATTCGTTGGCAGTACCTTAGTGCCAAACGAGGCATCGTTGTGTGGATTTCCTTCGACAAAAAGGAGTTATACAAAGGGGGCGAATAGAAAAATCGATAATAATCAAATCATATAACACGCTCATTCTCAACAAATAGAATCTAAGAGAAAACACTTTTTGACGTTTTCATTCTCCCCCGTGGAGAAGCAAACAGTCAACGACTGCTCACACATATAAAAAAGGCGAAACGCTCAAACGTTTCGCCCTATCACAAAGTCTACATAGGTTTTCAGCGCATCGCGCACGGCTGTATTTGAAAAACCGTCGAGCAATTCCAAAGCACGGCGGCGATAATCTTCCATGACCTGCTCGGCATAGGCCATTCCGCCGTTGCGTTTCGCATAATCGATGAGGAAGGCGCGATCTTCCGGCGTCGCTTCCAAGGCTTTCACCCGCTGTGCACAGGCCAAAGCCTCGGGATCTCCTCCGTTTTTCAAAGCATAAATCAGCGGAAGCGTCAGCTTTCCCTCAGCCAAGTCGTTGCCTCGCGGTTTTCCGATGGCCTCGTCGTCGTAATAATCAAAGATGTCATCACGAATTTGGAAACAGAGACCGATCCAGCTACCGAATTGACGTGCGCGGCGGAGGAAATCTTCGTCGGCATGCATGGAAAGCGCCGCCAATTCCCCACAAGCTTCGAAAAGTGCACCGGTTTTTCGATGAATAATACTGTAATACGTTGATTCAGAGAATCTTTCCTGCTCAACGTGCGAGAGTTGCAAAATTTCGCCCTCGGCCAACGTGCCGCCGAGGCGCGCCACCGCGTCGACAATGCCGATGTGCCCCGTCAAAGCCGACTGCCGCAGGGTCTGTGCCAGCATATAATCGCCCAGCAACACCGCTACTTTGTTGTCGTAAACCTTTCTGACACTGGCCTTTCCGCGACGTTCTTCGCTTTCGTCCACCACATCGTCGTGGATCAGGGAAGAGGTGTGCAGCAACTCGAGCGCCACTGCCGCGCGCAAGGTCGATTCGCCAATTTCGCCCAACTCTTTGGCCAAAAGTAGCACCAAGATAGGGCGCATCATCTTCCCCTTTCGGCCGCGAACATAGTCCAACACCCGACGCATAAAGTCTTCTTCGTGCGTCAGTACGCTGTCGAAAAGTTGGGCATAGCGCGACAATTCTTCGACAATCGGCTGTTTGATACGGTCAAGTTCAGTCATAAGCTTAATCAATGGCGAACAGCAAATTCATATTTGTGCTCGCTCGCCGCGACATTCACGGCAGGGATACGGACACGTCCCGCATTTACTCGACAAAAGTACGAAAAAACAAGCAAAGTGCCGATTATAATGCGTACTTTTGAAGTTCAAAACTCAGAAACATGCAGAAATTGATGCTCCTCGATGCGTATGCACTTATCTTCCGTGCATATTACGGTTTGATTCGCTCTCCCCGCATCAACTCAAAAGGCGAAAACACCTCCGCGGTCTTTGGTTTCGTCAATACCTTGGAGGAACTCCTCCGCACCGAACAGCCCGATTTTCTTGCTGTCGCCTTCGACCCGCCCGGCGGCACCTTCCGCCACGAAGCCTTTGCCGACTACAAAGCGCAACGTGAGGAGACGCCGGCCGGCATCAAGTGGGCGGTGCCGGTGATCAAAGACATTCTCGAAGCGTATGGCATCGCCGCTTGCGAAGTCAAGGGTTTTGAAGCCGACGACGTCATCGGCACGCTCGCCCTTCAGGGACAAGCGGCCGGACTCGACGTGCTCATGGTCACCCCCGACAAGGACTACGCC
This sequence comes from uncultured Prevotellaceae bacterium, assembly GCA_963517315.1. GTDB lineage: Bacteria > Bacteroidota > Bacteroidia > Bacteroidales > Bacteroidaceae > Alloprevotella. The sequence continues at coordinate 3,527 of CAUQEF010000008.1, read as the reverse complement.
CAACTCGTGCGACCCGGTATCACGATGTGCCGCCCCTCTTCCGGAAAAAGCGGATTGGAGAAATTGGATGTCGAAGCCGTCTGCGAAAAATACGGACTCGCCCACCCCACTCAAGTCATCGACATGCTCGCCCTCATGGGTGATGCCGCCGACAACATCCCGGGCTGTCCCGGCATCGGACCGAAAACGGCCGTGAAACTCTTGGCCGAATTTGACAATGTCGAACAACTCATCGCCAACGTCGAACAACTCAAAGGTTCGTTGCGGCAGAAAGTGAGCGACCACGTGGAAGACATTCGCAACTCGAAATTCCTCGCCACGATTGTCACCGACGTTCCCATCACGCTGGACCTCGAAGCGATGAAACGCCGCGAGCCGAACAAAGAAAAACTCAAAAGCATCTTCGAAGCCTGCGAGTTTCGCACTTTCATCCAGCGTTTTCTCGGTGAAACAACAAATGCTAACAATTATAGCGCGGGAGAGCCTGATTTGTTCACTCCGCAAGGCGCTGAGCAAAGCGCAGAATCGGACAACTTGTCAACAATTTATCCACAAAGCAGCCACGAAACGATTCACAACACACAACATGAATACATTCTCATTGATAATCTGACAGATGCGACAGCACTTTGCGGAAAACTTTTGACATTCCAGACTGTCGCATTTGACACCGAAACGACGGGAATTGAGGCGATGAGCGCCGAAATGGTGGGAATGAGCTTCGCCGTCGAGGGCGGACGCGCGTGGTACGTCGCCGTTCCCGAAAATCATGACGAAGCCCAAAAGTTTGTCGACGCCTTCCGCCCGTTCTTCGAAAACGAAGCGCAAATCAAGGTCGGGCAGAATCTGAAATACGACCTCACTATCCTCTCCCACTACGGTATGGAAGTGAAGGGTGAGCTCTTCGACACCATGCTGGCGCACTATGTCGTGGAACCCGAGCAGCGCCACAACATGGATCACCTCGCCGAGACCTATCTCCACTACCGCACCATCCACATTGAGGAACTCATCGGCACCGGTCGCCAACAAAAAAACATGCGCGACCTCCCGCCGAGCGAAATCTGCGACTATGCGTGCGAAGACGCCGACGTCACTTTGCGCCTCTACCCTATTCTGCGCGAAAAGATGGCCGAGTGCGATGTGACCGACGTGTTTTCGAAAATCGAAATGCCCCTCTTGCCCGTCCTTGCTCGCATCGAACAAAACGGGGTGCGCCTCGACACCGAAGCGCTCCGACAGACCGGCGACGACTTCCGCGCGAGATTGCAAACACTCGAGGAAGAAGTGCATGCGCTCGCGGGACACGAATTTACCATCACCTCACCCAAGCAAGTGGGCACCGTGCTTTTTGAGGAATTGAAGATTTCGGAAAAAGCGCGGAAGACCAAAACCGGTCAATACTCCACTTCCGAAGAAGTGCTCGAGACGCTGCGCGACAAGCACCCCATCGTGGAGAAAATTTTGGCTCACCGCGCGCTCAAGAAACTCCTCTCCACCTACGTCGAAGCCCTCCCGAAACTCATCAACCCGCGCACCGGTCGCATCCACACTTCCTTCAATCAGGCAGTTACGGCCACCGGTCGCCTCTCTTCGTCGAACCCGAATCTGCAAAACATCCCCGTTCGCGGAGAAGACGGGCGCGAGATTCGCAAAGCCTTCGTGCCCGACGAAGACAGCACCTTCTTCAGCGCCGACTACTCCCAAATTGAGTTGCGCATCATGGCCCACCTCAGCGGCGACGAGCACATGATCGCCGACTTCAACGCCGGTCACGACATTCACGCCGCCACCGCCGCGCGCATCTTCCACAAATCCATCGAAGAGGTGACGCGCGATGAGCGTCGCAAGGCCAAAACCGCCAACTTCGGCATCATCTACGGCATCTCTGCCTTCGGCCTTTCGGAGCGTCTCGGCATCCCGCGCGGAGAAGCCAAGGAGCTGATCGACAGTTACTTCGACACCTATCCGAAAGTCAAGGAGTTTATGTCCGCCTGCATCGAACGCGCACAGGAACGCGGCTACATCCTCACCGAATTTAAGCGCCGTCGCTACCTCGCCGACATCAATTCGCGCAATGCCACGGTGCGCGGCTACGCCGAGCGCAACGCCGTGAACGCCCCCATCCAAGGCACGGCCGCCGACATCATCAAAGTGGCCATGGTGGCCATCGACCGCCGACTCCGCGAGGAAAAGTTAGACACGAAAATGATCTTACAGGTGCACGACGAACTCAATTTCTCCGTTCCCCACCGCGAACTCGACACCGTCCGCCGCCTTGTGGTCGAAGAGATGGAACGTGCCTACAGCATGCGCGTGCCTTTGCTCGCCGAGTGCGGAAGCGGCACGAATTGGCTCGAGGCTCACTAAGCAAAAAGCATTGAACGACAACACTTTGCCACTCATTTCTCAAACAAGTGGCAGGTTCGTTGTGCATTCCTTTGCACTCCCCTACCCTATTCTCCGAAAAAGCCACCCACAACGGTGGCTTTTTCGCGTTTTTTACGCACCTTGCTGCGCAGCCGGCGCTCATCAAATTGCATTTTTGCCGACACATCACTGTCTGTGTCGTCCCAAAACAACACAAACACACCGACGGCTCACATCGGCTCGCGGCGGATATTCGACGGCTACACAGATTGTGCATTATTTCGGTTGTCAATTCCGGAAAACGATTCATTTCCGTTCAAAAAAACAACTCTTCACGTGACTTGCAAAACGAATATCGGTCTGCTCCTGCTGCGTCTCAGCACCGGCGGTCAAATGCCTTTCCACAGCGTGTCCAAACTCCACAGAGGCATTGCCTGTAACCAAAACATGCTCGCCGACAAAGATCTCCGGGCCTTCACCTGCAGCGGAGGTTTCGCCGTGTCCGGCAAGACCTTCTTCGATTAAGCAAAAACACTTTTACTTCTTCCACAAAAAGTCAGTACATGTCGTGCGCATGTCCCGACTTTTTCCGTTCACTCCCGAGAGCGAAAGTCTTCCTCTCTTGCGAAAAAGAACCAAAGCGCAGGGCTTTCTACTGAAAAGGCTGTTCAGAAAATTTACTTTGGCCGGTAACTTATGGAAGTCTCCCGCATTGGCTTCATTTTCCGGCAGAACGTGGAGCCTCCCCACCTGTCTCCTCGCAAAAAAATGAGGAAATGAGCAGCAAATGTATCCGCATTTTTCTCGACACGCCCCAGCTCTGCACTCCAATACGCCTGCCATCAACGAGAAATCCGCAAAGCTGAAACAGAGAGGCACGGCCGCCAAAGAAAACCTCCGTAGTTTCTCAAAAAAGTAGGGAGCTTTTCTCCCTTTCTTCCCCACTTTTCGCAAAAAGTCGGCGGGTTTTGAAAGTGGTGCGCGGCGAAAGAACAACAGACTTCGGTTTCCGAAGAGCGATGCGGGCAATATGCCTCGAAAGGCGGCGTTTTACGGCTATTTTCTCGCCGCGGGCATGGGCAAACGTCACTTCGTTCGGCGGCACGCCCGCACGGCTTGGCGAAAACGCTCGTTGCACAGACGTTTTCTCGCCGCGG
>CAUQEF010000007.1:0-105970 GCA_963517315.1 uncultured Prevotellaceae bacterium | reverse complement strand
TTCGCGAAGACCGTCCATGTCACAGGCGAGAGAGACGCGAAGGGTTTGGTCGAGGGGATTGGAAGGTGTGGTGGCAACGACATAACCGGCGTCGATGCTGAGGACGTTCATCTTGAAACCGGCACCGAAGGTGAAGTATTTGCGGTTGCCTTGTGCTTCGCTTTCATGATGGTAGCCGGCACGAAGGGCAAATTTGTCATTGTAGATGTATTCGGCACCCACACTCCACTGAATCTCTTCGAGTTCGCCTTTGAAACCGCGTTCGCTGTCGCCGAAACTCTTGAAGATACCGGAAATGGGGGAGATGTCGTAGTGGTCTTTGCGGATGCGCTGCTGGTAGTCCTCGTTGTTTTCGTTGTCCTTGCGCAGAGGAAGTGAGGGAACGAGGAGCTTGTTGGCATCGGCCGTGATGGAAAAACGATTGAACTCGTTGACGGGGATGAGCAGATTGGCACCGAGACGCAGATTGGTGGGGATGAAATAGGAATACTCAGAGCCGAAATTGATTTTTGAACCGATGTTGCTTACGTTGAGACCGAGGGCGAGGTTGCACTCGCGGGCACCGAGGTTCACATAGTTGTTCCAATACATGGCTACGTCGGCGGCAAAGGCCGACCCGGGGGTGACTTCGTTGGAATAGTGGCCGGTGAGATCGGAATACATGTAGCGCATGGCCACGGCAGCGGAGAAACGCTCAGAAAGCATGCGCGAATAGGCCAAATCCACGGCAAATTCGTAGGGACGAATGCTGCCGCTGTTGTTTTGGAGGGGGACTTCGCCGACGGTGAAGTACTTGATCGAACCGGAAAGGGCCTGATAGTCGCCGAGGCGCGAATACCCTACGGCATTGACAAGGGCGATGCCTTCGGTGAGTTGGCGCAGCCATGGCGTGTAGTTGAGCGAAACTCCGGCGCGAGAGACGGTGAAGGGGTATTTGGCGGGGTTCCAACTTTGGGAGTTGACATCCGGATCGGTGGCTGCACCAATGTCACCGAGCGCTGCGGCGCGCGCATCGGAAGCGATGGTTTGAGAGATGACGGCGGTGTGGACCGGATTGAATTTATCGCGAATGTCATCGTCGGCATGGGCTACGCCGGTGGCGGCGATGAAGAAAAGGGGAAAAAGGATGCGTTTCATTGAGTGGAAGGCCTTGCGGCGAAATTAGGGTCTGACGATGATGAGTTTTTGAGTGGCTTGTTGCGCTTTTTGTCCGGGGGATTTGATGGTGGCTTTGACCACATAGAGGCCTTCGGGCATGAGTAATCCGTCATTTGAGCGAAGATTCCAAGCGACGGCTGCGGTGCCTGATTTTGCGGCAATGGTGTTATGTTTAGTCCAAACGACTTTTCCGGTGTGGTCATACACTTCCCATACGAGAGTCGCCTCGTGTGCTTCGACTGCGGGGAAGCCTGCTACAAAGGTGGTGTGGGTGGAGGCGGGATTGACCGTGGAATAAACACGGGTGCTCTGCCCTGCTCCATCAGACACGATGAAACCGAGGCGCTGTGTGGTGGAGTTGTTGTTGACATCCCAAACGCGGAGCGTCATCGTGTGGAGTCCCGGCGCGAGAGTTGGGAGACGATAGACGAGCTGTCCACTATTGTAGGAGCCGGGAGCGTAAGTGAAATGTTCGTTCAGACTTACGGTGCTCGAAAGGTCGTCGTCGAGTGTGAACTCGATGTCGTGACCGATACTGGTACCTGAGATGTTGATTCCCGAATCGTCGGAGATGTCGGCGATGAGGGTCGGATTGCGATTGACAATGCCATATTCCGGTGTTTCGACCTCGTTGAGGTAGGCGACAACTTTGGGGGCTATTGTGTCCGGGCTGGCTTGTGCGGCGGTTCCATTGAGGTGGAAGCTCGAATTGATGCCGTTGCATTCCGTCTGTTTGTCGTCGCTGACGGCGTAAAAGCTGATTCGGGCAGCGTCGTTGCTGTAACTAATATCGCGAGGAATGGAGGCGGTAATGGTGAAATGGCCGTTTTCTACTCGTGTTGTGCCTCGGAATACTTTGTGCCCATGGGCGGTGAATGAAAGTGGACGTCTGCCGACGCGCGCTGCGCTGCCGTCATTGTCTTTGCAGGTGCGTGCTTCGTCGCGGTCGTAGATTTCTGCCATCAGTGTTCCATTAAAGGATTGATCTACAGCAGAATTACCGTTGCTGTCCTCTATGTGACCGGAAAAAGTCACCACTTGCCCCGCGGAGAGACGTACATTGGAGGTTGTGGCCAACGCTTTTCCGTCGATACTGTCGAGCACGGCGGTGCCGGTTGGGATAGAAAGCGGAATGGCCGGGTCGCCGAATAGCACATATTTCATCTTGTTGATCGTTAGATCGGACTGAGAAGAAATAAGTTGGTTTTTGGCTTGTCGCAAGGCTTCGCCCATCGAGGTGAGCTGCCCTTGTTGATCTCGAGAAAACAGCCGTTTGCAAAATTCGATGTTGAGGGCGTTGTTTTGGGTGGCGTAAACGGCGCGTGTCGCACACATGAAGGCCACCGCCCCTGAGTTCGGACGGAAGAGAAATATGTCCGCGAGATTGCTCTCTCGAGAGTCGAAGGGATAAATTTCGCAAGATGCCAATACCCACAAGCCAAGATGCGGTGCGGAGAAGCGTTTGAAGTCGTCGAGGACGAGGGTCTTTTCGTTGGAAATAACGGTGGGCGAGCCGTGACCACTGTAATTAAAAAGCGCAGCACCCGAGGCAACGGATTGTTCGATGGCTGCGGAGGCAGCAGGATAGGTCAAACTGGTGGCTCCCGGTACGCGTGTGTAGTAATCCCAGTAGACTTTGTCGACGGTGAAGCGTTTTTTCCCGTTTTGTGCGATGGCGGTGGAAACGCGTTCGGCATCTTCGGCGTGCTCGTTGGAGTCTCCGTCATCGGCCATCATCACAATTTTGTTTTTCCATGGGCCGGCATCTTCATTTTTGAGGTAGCGCTCTACTTTGTCAACGAGAATTTTTGCTTCCTCTTCGGTGGTACAAACCATTCGTCCGGTGGAAAGATCCACTTTTTCGGAATAAATGTATTTCCCTTCGCCGTCATCGAGCAAGGCGTAGAAATCATCTGTCACAAAACTGCTGACCGTACCGATACTTTGTGTGGATGCGTCGTATTCGTAGGCGAGAAGATAGTCATCGGCGGATTGATTCTTCCATTCTTCTGTAACGAATCGATTGTCCCAGGGACTTTTGCCCATCAATAGGAGATAACGCGGTGCCTTGTTGGGAGTGGAGGCACGGTCATAGAGCATTTTTAGATAGCGGCGCAGGGCATTGGCGTCGGGTGTGCCTGAAGAGAACTCGTTGTAGAGCAAATTCGCCGGAATCACCTTAACCGTCAAACCGCGCCGACGATGTATTTCGGCCAATCGCTCGGCTTGTGCGGTGAGTTTTCCGCCGGTGGGCACAGCAATCACATAATCGATGTCGCGGTCGGCGTGCAAATTCTGGTTAGCCACGTTGCCAACGATCTCCGGTTGGGGAAAATCGCGGTTCGTGTTGAAGATGACAAAGCGGCGCCGGGGGGTATCGGTGGTAAATTGCCCAGTTCCATCGCTTTTGGACGTAAGTGTCAACGCTGCTGTGGGACTTCCCATCTGACCGATGCGCCAAACTTGGGTGTACTCTCCCACTCCACCGGCTTGCAAGGTGGTGGTTACGTCGGTTTGGGGCGAAAAGCTGTAAGGACGATCGGCCACGGTGAGCAAACGTGGGTAGTTGATCGTGATATAATCCAACCGGGCGTGATTACCTTGCGTGGTCACCATATTAATGGTGTTTTCGCCGGGACGAATGGCGTGTTCGAATACGGAAGTGTTGGCGCGCGCTGATTCTGTGAGGCTATAATATGAGCCGATGGCGGCACGTCCGAGGTTTTCTCCGTTGAGTTTGAACTCGGCGGTGGTGGTTCCCGTGGCCGATGAAGCGCCCCATGAGATTTCTATGGGGAGGGTATCGGCAGAAGTGGGAGCTAAATTAAGAACATTGACCTTGAAATTGCGAGAATTGCCTTGGACAAAGTCGTGTCCGTCAAAGAAGCGGCGTCCCCCTTCGTAAAATCCCGCTTCGTCCGTGTCGAGCGTCACTGCATAGGGCACAGTGGTGCGCGGTGTCTTACTGTCTGCAGCGATAGAGGGCAGTTTTTCGACTGTAAGCGGAGCATCTCCTTCGGTTATAAAGTAATATGCGTAAGCCGAATAGCTGTTTTGACTGAGTGTCCAGCGTTTTTTGTACTGATCGTAGGTGCGACGAACCGTTCCCTCCGCCCAGAAGAGGATTTTCCCGTCATTGTTGCGCAGTGTGGGCACTTCTGTGAGATCATCGGCCACGCGTCTTGAATCCTTGGTGGCCGGTTCTGCGTCGAAAGCGAGGATTTCGTCTTGCTGCAAGCCTCCATAACCATAAATTTTCACGCGTTCTGGGTTGGAAAAGCCCATGCGTCGCAGTAAATCGGGAGTGATTTGATAGATGCCCTCCTCCTTTACGCGAATTTTTACCCACTTTCCTTGTGAGAGTACGGATTGCGTCGTCCAGCGTTCGTCGGTATTTGTACTTCCTCGTGTGGAAAGCGGAGCTGAAGTTACCGGAATTGCGCGCAGTTGACAAGAAGAAATGTATTTCCATTTGCCGTTTTTGTGCACAAAAGGAGAGAACGACACTGAGAGCACGGGCATACCGCGGTCAACAAGCGTCATTTGCCGGATTTCGGGCGTAGTGGGAGTGCCCAACTTGCTGCGTAGTTCCGGAATAAGGGCACGTTCGGCCGCTGTGAGTTCGCGATATTCGGGAAATAACAGTTCTATGCGGTAATCACCGGCAAGTTGTGTGGGACGCAACTCTTTGGTAAACACGGGAAGGCTGTCTATCACGGAACATTGCTGCGCGGTGATATGATAGAAGGCTTGCTCGTCGGCCATTGCCGGGAGTGTGGAGAGCGAAGCGAGTAGAAGATAAGAGCGGAGGAGGGGCATAGGCGTGAGCTAATGAGGGAGCCGGGCGAAGGTCTTCATTTCATTTTGAAAGAGAGGACGCATTCGTCATTCAGGTAGGTTTCTACGCGGCCTTCCGAGCCGAGAAGTAGGTGATGCTGCGGTGCGCCGAGCAGAAGCAGGTCACCGTTGCGTACAGTGTGGTATTTACTGATTTGAGCGATGAGGAGATCTGCGTCTTGTAGCAAGGCGTTTCCCTGCCCTTTGAGCTTTTCCTCGCCATTTAGTCGGAGGGAAAACTCGCATTGAGACAAGGCGGCACGATCGGTTGGAACAAAATGCCCGGTGGGAAGTGCATTGTCAAAGCCTGCTGTGGCAGCGACGGGCAGTTGGTTGCCATCATTTGCTGTGTCGCCGACCATGGGAGCAGAAAAATGTGGAACCACTGTCGCAGCGTCGTAGTATCGGTGAGCAAATCGTTCGGAGATGTTGCGCCCGAGACGGCAGATGCGCACAGCAAGGTACAATTTTACCAGCGCCGGGTTGGCGAAATCCGGTAAGAAGAGCGGACGCTCGTTGCGGAGTTGCGCGGTTTCCGGCAGAAAATCGTAGCTGAGAGCAGATACTTTGTCTATTAACGCCGAATCACCGTAATTATTGCGTACGATGATAATATTCATAAGATCTTAGGCGGGCAGAAAGGAAAAAGCTCTCCGACGCGACGAGCATCGCAGCCGGAGAGCCAATGAGAATGTGTGTGGGAATTAGAATTGAGCGGACTTCGGCGTGCGCGGGAAGGGGATCACGTCGCGGATGTTCTGCATACCGGTTACGAAAAGCATCAAGCGCTCGAAACCGAGACCGAATCCTGCGTGCGGACACGTGCCGTATTTACGGATGTCGAGATACCACCAAATGTCTTTGTGGGGAACTCCCATTTCTTCGGCGCGAGCCACGAGCGTATCGTAGTCTTCTTCACGAACCGAACCGCCGATGATTTCACCGATTTGCGGGAAGAGCACGTCGGTGCCTTGCACAGTCTTGCCATCTTCGTTGGTCTTCATGTAAAAAGACTTGATTTCCTTCGGATAATCAATCATGATGACGGGCTTCTTGAAGTGCTCTTCCACGAGATAGCGTTCATGTTCGGAAGCCAAGTCGCAACCCCAATATACGGGGAATTCAAACTTTTTGCCCTTGGCAATGGCTTCTTCGAGCAAACGAATACCTTCTGTGTAAGGCAGGCGCACGAATTCGGTGTCGATCACCGAGCGCAGACGATCGATCAAGGTGTTGTCGATCATCTTGTTGAGGAATTCGAGGTCGTCAGCACAGTGTTCGAGTGCCCAACGCACGCAGTGCTTGATGAAGTCTTCTTCGAGATCCATCAATTCCGTGAGATCCATAAACGCTACTTCCGGCTCAATCATCCAGAACTCCGCGAGGTGGCGCGGGGTATTGGAGTTTTCGGCGCGGAACGTGGGGCCGAAGGTGTAGATCGCACCGAGTGCCGTGGCACCGAGCTCACCTTCGAGCTGTCCCGACACGGTCAATCCCGTGCTTTGACCGAAGAAGTCGTCGGAATAGTCGATCTTTCCGTCGGCATCTTTGTGCAAATCATAGAGATTCTTTGTCGTTACCTGGAACATTTGTCCGGCACCTTCGCAGTCACTGGCCGTAATGATTGGACTGTGGAAATAACAGAAACCGTGCTCGTGGAAGTAGGTGTGAATGGCCATCGACATTTGATGGCGAATGCGGAAGATGGCACCGAACGTGTTGGTGCGCAGGCGCAAATGGGCGTGTTGACGCATGTATTCAAACGTCTGTCCTTTCTTCTGCATGGGGTAGTCGCTGCCGCAAGTACCGTAAACTTCGATGTTGGTAGCTTGAATTTCAGCGGCTTGTCCCGCACCTTGACTTTCCACGAGCGTACCTTCTACGCAAAGGCAAGCACCGGTGGTGATGAGTTTGAGCAGTTCGGCATCAAACTTCTCAACGTCGGCCACTATTTGTACGTTCTTGATGGTCGATCCGTCGTTGAGGGCGATGAAACTTACGCTTTTGCTGCCGCGACGGGTGCGCACCCAGCCTTTTACGCACACTTCTGTTCCGAAATCGGTGCGTTGCAACAGCTCCTTTATCTTCGTTCTTTTCATTGGTTTGAAAGTTATTCAAATGAACCCATGCGCAGCATGCGCACTTCTTCCTCGGTGAGGTAGCGCCAATCGCCGCGTTTTACGTTTTTCTTCGTCAGTCCGGCAAAATACACGCGATCCAGCTTGATCACGTTGTAGCCGAGCGCCGCAAAGATACGGCGCACAATGCGATTCTTGCCGGAGTGGATTTCAATACCCACTTGTTTACGGTCGGTTTCGCTGGCATATTCCACAGCGTCGGCACGGATGTCACCGTCTTCGAGAGTAATACCTTCGGCAATCTGATGAAGATCCGCGGCCGTCACGTTGCGATCGAGATAGACGTGGTAAATCTTCTTCTTCATGAACTTCGGATGCGTTAACTTCGAAGCCATTTCGCCGTCGTTGGTGAGAAGCAGCACACCGGTGGTGTTGCGATCCAAACGTCCCACGGGATAAATGCGTTCCATGCAGGCGTTGCGCACCAAGTCCATCACCGTTTTGCGGTTTTGGGGGTCTTCGCTCGTTGTCACGTAGCCTTTGGGCTTATTGAGCAGGACATAAATCTTCTTTTCGGCCTTCACTTGTTGGTCGTGGAAGAGCACCGTGTCGCTGCGCAGCACTTTGTGTCCCAATTCGGTGACGATCTCACCGTTCACCGTGACCACGCCCGCTTGGATATACTTGTCGGCGTCGCGACGCGAGCAAACACCGGCGTTGGCGAGGAACTTATTGAGACGAATGGGCTGGTTGGGATCGTAAGCCTCCTCTTTGTAGTCTACACGTTGCTTGCCCGGGTTGAAGCGCTTGGTGTTGGGCTTACGGAAACCGCCGTTTTGCGCTCCGCGGCCGTAGCCACCGCCTTGGGGAGCACGGCCGTTACCGTCACCATATCCGCGGTTGCCGTAGGCTCCGCCGGTGTTGCCGTCGACGAAGCGAGGGCGAGGCGTGTATCCTCCGCGACGCGGTTCGTACCCACCTTGGTAGCCACCGTTTTCGTGGCCTTCTTGTTGACGATAACCGCCGGTGGGACGACGGAACCCTTCGCTCGGACGGCGATAGCCACCACCAGTGCGATCATAGTTTCCGCTGTTTTGGCGATAGCCGCCTTGGCGTTCATAGCCGCCGGCGCGGTTGTAGCCCCCTTGACGGGGAGAGTTGTTATTATTATTGTAGCCGCTCTGGCGATCATAGCCACCGTTGCGTCCGTTATCGTTGTTTCCGCGATTGCCGTATGAGGCACGTTCTCCACCGTTGTTGCGGGTGAAGCGTTGGCGCGGGCTGCGGCCGCCGTTGTGTCCTCCGTTAGACGAAGAATAGCCGTCGCGGCGGGCTCCGTCAGCATGTTGTTGATCGAAATCGCTCATTTGTTGTCGTTTGTTTGTAAGGGTAAGGTCATAAATAAATGGGAGTCGGCCTCACGGCCAACAGAGAGGAATCAAATGCCGGTGTAGTTGCTCGGATTGATGCGATGGAGCTCGGCTTTGACGGCGTCACTCACGTTCAGTTGATCAATGAATTCCGAGATGCTTTGTTCTGTGATGGCGGCATTTGTGCGGGTCAAGGCTTTGAGCGCCTCATAGGGATGTGGATAGCCTTCGCGGCGGAGGATGGTTTGGATGGCTTCTGCACACACAGCCCAGTTGTTCTCGAGATCTGCGTACAGCGTTTCTTCGCGCAACAGGAGTTTGCCGAGTCCTTTGAGCGTGGAGGCAAAGGCAATGAGTGCATGTCCCATCGGTACGCCGATGTTGCGGATGACGGTAGAGTCGGTCAGATCGCGTTGCAGGCGGCTGATGGGCAACTTTGTGCTCAGGTGCTCCAAAATCGCGTTGGCGATGCCGAGATTGCCTTCCGAGTTTTCGAAATCGATGGGATTGACTTTGTGTGGCATGGCACTTGAGCCCACTTCGCCCGCTTTGATTTGCTGTTTGAAGTACTCCATCGACACGTATTGCCAGAAATCGCGATCCAAGTCGATCAAGATGGTGTGAATGCGACGCATCGCGTCGAATAGGGCTGCGAGGTTGTCGTAGTTGCTAATCTGTGTGGTGAAGCGTTCGCGGGTGAGTCCGAGACGTTCGCTCACAAAACGATCGCCGAAGGCCGCCCAATCATGTTCCGGATAGGCTACATGGTGCGCATTGTAGTTGCCGGTGGCACCGCCGAACTTCGCCGAAACGGGACAAGCGCGGAGTTGTGCCAACTGTTGTTGGAGACGATAGACGAAAACTCGCACCTCTTTGCCCAAACGGGTGGGAGAAGCCGGTTGGCCGTGCGTCTTGGCCAGCATGGGGACGGCATCCCATTCGTCGGCACGCGCTTCGAGGGCGGCAATCACGCTTTCGAGCATCGGAAGATACACCGCTTCGAGGCTGTCTTTGAGCATCAGCGGGAAAGCCGTGTTGTTGATGTCTTGCGAAGTGAGGCCGAAGTGTACAAACTCTTTGTATTCCTCCAAACCACCGATGGCATCGAATTGTTCCTTGATAAAATACTCGATGGCTTTCACGTCGTGGTTCGTCACACTCTCGATGGCTTTCACACGTTGCGCGTCGCTTTCTGAAAAATCGGTGTAGATGGCGCGCAAACGCTCGAAAAGATCGTGATTGAACGTCGAGAGTTGAGGCAACGGAAGTTCGCAAAGTGCGATAAAATACTCGATTTCAACGCGCACGCGGTATTTCATCAGGGCGTATTCCGAGAAATAAGGTGCCAACGCTTCCGTTTTTCCGCGATAACGTCCGTCTATGGGCGAAACGGCGGTGAGGAGGTTTAATTCCATGGGGGCTGGGGGGAGTTTGAGGGGGAAAATAAGGTGTTGGGTGGCGATTTAGCGTAACCGCCAACGATGATTCACGTAAACGAACGAGAGCACCACCTCTTCGTGCGTGTTGTTTTTATAGTTCACGCGCACGAAGGCATTCACTTGGCGGCGATCCGTCGAGGAGAGCAACCGCAGGACACGGGCATCGCGGGTGCCACCGGTCATCAGGGCTTTGCGATAGGCGTGTGTGCGCAGCAAGTCAGCCATTTGCCGGCGGTGGCTCTCCGGAGCATTGTCGCACGACGCCATTTCGGCCACGTAGGCCGGATATTGCGCCGTGAGATAGAGATTATATACGCGTTGCACCTCGCCGAGGGTCAGTGCAGGCGGTTCGGCTGCGGGAGAAGACTTTGCCGACTTACAGCCGAAGAGCGAAAGGAGGAGCAGCGCGCCGAAGAGCGGCGTGCTGCGAAGAGCCGAAATCACTTTTGGCGAATGAAGATGTTGATCGGGCAACCGGAGAAGTTCCAGCGCTCGCGAATCTTGTTTTCGAGAAAGCGTTTGTAGGGGTCGCGAACATACTGCGGAAGGTTGGCATAGAACACGAAGGTGGGAATCTGCGTGTCGCGAATCTGAGCGCAGTATTTGATTTTGATGTATTTTCCTTTGATCGAGGGGGGCGGATAGGCCTCGATGAGGGGGAGCAGCTCTTCGTTGAGCGCCGAAGTGCCCACGTGGCGGTTGCGATTGAGATACACCTCCTTGGCGGTTTCGAGCACCTTGAAAATACGCTGTTTCGTCAGTGCCGAACCGAAGATGATGGGGAAGTCGGTGAAGGGCGCCATGCGTTCGCGAATGGTGTTCTCGAAGTGCGAAATGACTTGTTGGCTCTTTTCCTCGACGGTGTCCCACTTGTTGACCACCACCACCAAACTCTTGTTGTTGCGCTGGATCAATTGGAAGATATTCATGTCCTGGCTTTCGATACCGCGGGTGGCATCGATGAGTAGGATGCACACATCCGAGTTTTCGATGGCGCGGATAGAACGCATCACGCTGTAAAACTCCAAATCTTCCGTCACCTTGTTCTTTTTGCGAATACCGGCGGTGTCCACGAGGTAGAAATCGAAACCGAATTTGTCGTATTTCGTGAGAATGGAGTCGCGCGTGGTGCCGGCAATGTCGGTGACGATGTGACGGTCTTCGCCGATGAAAGCGTTGATAAGTGAACTTTTACCGGCGTTGGGGCGGCCGACAACAGAAAAGCGGGGAATGTCGGCATCGCGTTCGTCGATGCGGTCGGCAGGCATCTTTTCGAGGATCAGATCGAGAAGGTCGCCCGTGCCGCTTCCCGAAGCGGCGGAGATGCAGTAGGGTTCGCCCAGGCCGAGGGCATAAAATTCAGCCGCACCATAGCGATCTTCGTTCTGGTCGGTCTTGTTGGCGCACAGGATGACGGGTGTTTTAGCGCGGCGCAAGATGTTGGCTACCTGCGTGTCGAGGTCGGTGATGCCGTTCTGCACGTCGACGACAAACAGAATGAGATCGGCCTCTTCGGTGGCGAGCGCCACCTGCTTGCGGATTTCTTCTTCGAAGATGTCGTCGGAGTTGACGACCCAGCCGCCGGTATCTACAAGCGAAAACTCACGCGTTCCCCATTCGCACTTGCCGTATTGGCGGTCGCGCGTGGTGCCGGCCTCGTCGCTGACGATGGCTTGGCGGGTTCCGGTGAGTCGATTGAAGAGAGTGGACTTCCCGACATTGGGGCGTCCCACTATGGCTACTAAATTAGGCATGCGTTATAACGTTCTATTGGTGAGGGGCGAGCACAGCCTCACGGCTTCTCTGACCCGAAATATGTGCAAAAATAACGATTTCTCTCTGATGTACAAAGCCTTGAGCCGATAAAAGGAAGAGAGTGGAGCTGTTTTTGCTGTGGATGGAGGTTGTCTTCCCGAAAATGCGTGAGAAACGGAGGCCGGCGGTGTTTGCCGTGTGCCCGGTTGTGAGGGGGACGCAGAGGGGCGATTGTTTCGGCTGAAAACAAGTCCTGTCTTGATTAAGCAAGCCGAGATGCGTAAACGAGCGTGGTGAGGTTTGAATACGTTTGCGGTCGAGAATAAGTCGGTGAAGCAGAGCTTTTTGTCGCCGATCGATGAATTCGGCCATTTTTCGCGCAGGAGCCTGTAAAAACATGGGGACTTTCGCGCGAAAGTCCCCATGTTTTTTGCGAAAGTTGGGCGTTTTTTAGAAGAAGACGGCGACTTTTGTATAGACCTTGAGAAAGAAGATGATGAAATCGAGGATTTTGGCGTGATAATGAGGTGGTTTGCTCGTCGAGAAGAGAGGGGTGGGTGGAGAGTCGGATGTAAGAGTGAGGAAGAGGGGGACGAGCGGCGAGAAGGCGTGTGGGGCACGGGGGGATGGCGCTGTAATGGTGCACTGCAAGTGGAAATCGTGAAGCGGAGGCGCATTTGCCTACAATTTCGGGGGATAGAAGTGGGAGTATCTCCCAATAAAATCGTAAATTCGCATCGTTTAGCCCCATATTTCATCACGATGATACGCTCACTCTTGTTCTTCCTTCTCATTTGTTCCGCTTTTGTCGGTAAAGCCCAGTCTGCCTTTGATCGCCATTTCCGCGATTCGACCTTGCGCATCGACTATGTTTTTGCCGGCACTGACAGTACACAAAGCATTGCGGTCGATGAGTTGAAATCGTTCGCCGGTTGGGCGGGGCGAAAGGTGAACATGGAGCAAGTGCCCCTAAAAGGGAACGGCGAACTTGTGATGCGCGACGCTCTGGACGGGCGTGTGCTCTATCGGCACTCGTTCAGTACGCTATTTCAGGAGTGGCAGAGCAGTGAAGAGGCGACGCAGGTGCGCCGCTCCTTTGAAAATGTGTTTCTCCTACCCTTCCCGCGTCGAGATGTTCGGGTGACGGTATCGTTGTATGACAGTAAGGGGCGGACGGTGTGCCAAATGACGCATCCGGTGAAGGTCGACGACATCTTGATTCGCCCCGTTTCGGCACCGGCAGCGCCGTGGCGCTGGATTCATCGTGGCAATGCGATGGAATCGTGCATCGATCTCGTGATTGTGGGCGAGGGCTATACGACAGAGGCGCAAGAAGAGTTTTTTGCCAAGGCGAAAGCCGCGTGCGATGAAATCATGAAATATGCGCCTTTTAGCGATTATCGCGATCGTTTCAATGTGCGTGCCGTGGCGCTCGCGAGCGCCGACAACGGGGTGAGCGTTCCGCACGCCGGTGTGTGGAAACAAACGGCTTTGTCGTCGCATTTCGACACGTTTTACAGCGAACGATACCTCACGACGCTGAAACTCAAAAACTTGCACGATGCTTTGGGCAATTTGCCCTATGAGCACATCATTATCTTGGCCAATACGGAACAATACGGCGGGGGTGGCATTTACAACAGCTACGTGCTTTCGGCTGCGAAAAACCGTCTGTTTCTGCCGGTCACGGTGCACGAATTTGGCCATTCCTTCGGAGGATTGGCCGATGAATACTTCTATGACGACCAATACAGCAACTTCTATTCTTCGGACGTGGAGCCGTGGGAACAAAACATCACGACGCTCGCCGATTTCGGCAGCAAATGGCAAGACATGCTGCCCCGCGGGACAAAAATCCCCACATCGTCCAAAGGTCTCGCCGAATTGGATATGCACCGCATCGGGGTGTATGAAGGTGGAGGCTACATGTCGAAAGGTGTGTATCGGCCTTATGTGAATTGTCGCATGCGCACGAATGAGGTGCCCGAGTTTTGCGGAGTGTGCCGCCGTGCGCTGCGTAGAATGATCGAATTTTATACGCGTCCACAATGAAAGAAGAATGCAAATGGTCGATAGGGACGAAAAATACCTTGTACCTCCAATTCTAATTACAAACCAAAGACTATGGCATCTAAAACAAAAACAACAGGAAGCAAGAGAAAATCGCGCGCGAAAGGCAGAAAGACGTTGGACAGCCGGCGCAGTGAGCTGAAACAAGAGCTGCGTGAGGTCGTGGGAGTGCAGTCTAAAATCGACTTTGCGCGAGTGTTGTTTGGCCTGCTTTTTGCATTGGTTTCTATTTTCCTCATTTTGGCCATTGCCTCCAATTGCTTCACCGGAAGTGAAGATCAAGCCGGCGTGGAAAGTGGGCGATTGGTGCATCCGGCCAACTATGCCGGTACATTGGGAGCTTATGTCAGTTACTATATGATGCACAACCTCTTTGGGGTGTTTAGTATCTTGATTCCCGTCTTTGGTATCACGGTGGCTATTAAGCTGTTTGTGGATGATCCGAGAGTGATTCGCCTTTGGAAAGTCTTTATTCATCTCACGATCATCATGGTGGTGGGGAGTGTCGATTTGGCTTTTCTCCAAGAAGTGTTCTTGCCCCGGTCGATGGTGGAGATGTTGCCTTTCGATTTGGGAGGCTTGCACGGGAAGTTCGTGCTCGAATATATCCAACACTATGTGGGGTTGATTTCAACCGGGATTATTTTGGCGTTGCTCACCTTGTCGTATGTGGGTTATTGGTTCATCCAAGTGCTCATCACGGTGTTTGCGGCCATTTCTGCATTTTGGGGTTGGATTTTCGCTTCGGCCAAGACGGATGACGATGAAGAGGACGAAGAAACGGGCGACAGCGATGAAACCGATGTCGACACTGAGCAAGAAGTGGACGACAAGAGCGAAACGGACGATGAAATCGAGCCAATTGAAGTACACGATTCGACGACGACGGTCGACATGGACGAAGAGCCGCTTGACGATGATGAGCAAGCGGTCGCTCCCGCCGCTGCAATTGAACTCGATGTGGACGATGAATTCGAGGTTTCTGCCGTCGTGCAGCCTGCGAGTGGGGAATCGGCGGAGGCACTGCCCTCCCCTGCTCCGGTGAACGAACAGTCCGGCGCAGGTGAACCTTCCGAACCCGAATTGTCGGTGGCGGAGGTGCACACGGAAAACGAGGCGGGCAGTAAGACGGTGTCGGATGTGGAGGCTTTGGGACCTTATGATCCGAGAGCCGATCTTTCGCGCTACAAGTTTCCGCCGCTTTCGTTGTTGGAGAAACGCGATGTAGGCAATCGTCCGATTGATATGGAGGAACAAAATGCCAACAAGCGCCGCATCATTGAGGTGCTGGGCAGTTTTGACGTGAAAATCTTGCGCATTTCGGCTACAGTTGGCCCGACGGTGACACTCTATGAGATAACACCGGCACCGGGTGTGCGTATTGCGAAGATTAAGAACCTGCAAGATGATATAGCCCTGTCGTTGGCGGCAAGTGGTATTCGCATCATAGCTCCCATTCCGGGCAAAGGCACCATTGGCATCGAAGTGCCCAACCAGCACCCGCAGATCGTGTCGATGGAGAGTATTCTGAATACGCAGAAGTTTAGGGACACGAGTTTTGAATTGCCGATTGCCCTCGGCAAGACGATCACGAACGAGGTCTTCATGGTCGATTTGGCCAAGATGCCGCACTTGCTCGTTGCCGGTGCCACAGGTCAGGGTAAGTCGGTGGGCTTGAATGCGATTATTACGTCGTTGCTCTACAAAAAGCACCCGGCCGAATTGAAATTGGTGATGGTCGATCCGAAGAAGGTGGAGTTTTCGATGTACAACCCCATCATTAACCATTTCTTGGCACAAGTTCCCGACAGTGACGAGCCGGTGATCACCGATGTGAAGAAGGTGGTGCAAACGCTCAAGAGTCTTTGTCAAGAGATGGATGACCGTTACGACTTGTTGAAGCGGGCGCGTTGCAAGAACATCAAGGAGTACAATGCGAAATTCATTTCGCGTCATCTCAACCCCAACGACGGTCACCGCTTCTTGCCCTATGTGGTGGTGATCATCGATGAATTCGGTGATTTGATCATGACGGCCGGTAAGGACATAGAGTTGCCCATCGCGCGCATTGCGCAGTTGGCACGTGCCGTGGGCATGCACATGATCATTGCCACGCAGACACCGCGTGCAACCATCATCACCGGTAAGATCAAAGCGAACTTCCCCGCTCGAATGGCCTTTAAGGTGTCGGGACGTGTGGAGAGTCAGACGATTCTCGATCGTCCGGGGGCGAATAACCTCATCGGGCGAGGCGATATGCTCTTTATGGCGGGTAGCGAAATCACGCGTGTGCAATGTGCCTTTGTGGATACGCCGGAAATTGAGCAACTCACTGATTACGTCTCGCAACAGCAGAGTTATCCCTACCCCTATGAGTTACCTTTGGTGGCGGAAGACAGCAGTGATTCGCCCGAGACGTTCGGAGGCCCCGGTGGTAGCACGTTTGAACAGGTGGCTCATTTTGTGGTGAGCACGGGACAAGGCAGTACGTCGAAGATTCAACGTACGTTCAGCATTGGCTTCAATCGTGCGGGACGACTAATGGATCAGCTGGAAGAGGCAGGCATCGTGGGACCGGTCAACGGTTCGAAGCCTCGAGAGGTCTATGTTCAGTCTGAAATGGAATTACAACAGATCCTGGAGCAACTGAAAGCTCAAGGAAAAAAGTTTGATTGATATGAAACTACGAATGCTAATGATGACTTGTGCCTTCACCGCGCTCGGTGCTTGGGCACAATCTGCAAAAAACGTATTAGACAAAGCGGCTTCGCAACTGAGTCGAGGTGCGGTGTCGGCTCATTTCTCTTCAAGTGGAGCGATGGGCAAACAAAACGGCACGTTGGTGGCGCAGGGCAATAAATTTGTGCTTACGTCGCCCCAAGCTCGTATTTGGTTCGACGGCAAAACGGAATGGGCGCTGGCACAAGGCTCGGGCGAAGTGAACGTCACGACCCCTTCGGCCGCCGAAGTGGCATCGATGAATCCGATGAATTTCGTGAACCTCTACAAACGTGGCTATAATGCCACAATGACGGACAAAGGTTCCGCGTATGAAGTGCATTTGGTGGCTACCAATGCGAAGAACTCGATCAAAGAGGCGTATGTCATGGTGGCTAAGTCGTCAAATCTCCCACAGCAAGTGCGAGTTCGCACGGGAGCTTCTTCGTGGACGACGATTGTGATTTCCGGCCTTCAGGTCGGTGCAAAGAAAGCAGACGGATTTTTCCGTTTCAATGCGAAAGACTTTCCCAAAGTGGAGGTGGTAGACCTCCGTTAATCTCATAATTACGACGTTTTTTTATGGAACATCTCAAAACTCTCATACTCGGCAGCGGCCCTGCGGGCTACACTGCTGCCATTTATGCCGGTCGTGCCGGTTTTTCTCCGGTGATTTACGAAGGACTTCAACCGGGTGGACAACTCACGCAAACGACGGAGATCGAAAACTTCCCCGGCTATCCCGAAGGCGTGGAGGGCAACCAGTTGATGGAGGACCTTCGCAAGCAGGCTGAGCGCTTCGGTGCGGAAGTGCGCAACAAGGTGTGCGTGAAAGCTGATTTGTCGAAGCGTCCTTTCACGTTGACGTTCGACGATGAGAGCGAAGTCTTGACCGATACGCTGATCATCGCTACCGGTGCAACGGCGAAGTATCTCGGATTGCCCGATGAAACGAAGTATCAAGGGCTTGGTGTGTCTGCCTGTGCCACTTGTGATGGGTTCTTCTATCGCAAGAAAGTGGTAGCTGTCGTGGGTGGCGGCGATACGGCTTGCGAGGAGGCAACGTATTTGGCCGGGTTGGCGTCGAAAGTGTACATGATTGTGCGTAAACCTTACCTGCGGGCTTCCAAGGCGATGCAAGATCGGGTGTTGAACAACGAAAAGATTGAAGTGCTTTTCGAAACGAATACGCTGGGCTTGTACGGCGATGGAGGCGTGGAAGGCGCTCATGTGGTGCACCGCAAGGGCGAGGCCGACGAACGTGAATATGATTTGCCGATCGATGGCTTCTTCTTGGCTATTGGTCACAACCCGAATACCGAACTGTTCAAGGGACAATTGGATATGGACGAGACGGGCTACCTTGTGACCGAAGGACAGACGCCGCGCACGAACATTCCCGGAGTTTTTGCCGCGGGTGACGTGGCTGACCCCATTTATCGTCAGGCGATTACGGCTGCTGCCATGGGTTGCAAGGCTGCGCTTGAAGTGAAAACCTTCTTGGATGAGCATCCGCTCTAATGGTTTTATAAATCATTTCAGGATAATAAAAAACGCCTCCCCACAAATGATTGTGGGGAGGCGATTTGTTTTAGGGAAGTGAGAGCTTTCTTATCGATACAGTCCTAAAAACATGTGTAAGCTCCAAAGTTCTTATATTTGTGGTGAAATAGTGAATCAAACAAAGAACAATGAAGCTTACAACAGAACAAAGATCGGAAATAGTTCCAAGTACTGTTCCTGCCCCCTTGGGGTGAGTAGGAGAGGACGATGGAGTTTTGGCGTGCAGGGCTTGAGCTATGCGCAGAAACGCTTGGCGGCTCGAAGCAGATGGCGCGCGTTGGAGATGATTTCCTGAGTTTCTTGAAGAGTGCTCAGGTAGAGAAGTGCAATTTTCAGACTCGATTCGTCATTTTGAATCCGTTCAAGCAATGAATGACGGATGGCTGAAATATCACTCTTGAGTGCATTTCCTTCAACGAGGATTTGATCGCTTTGAGAAAAGTCATTTTGGTCGATGCACTGTTGAATCTGTTCCAAAAGATGGTCAGTGCGCTCGATGATGGGGAGGTATTCCTTTACGTAGGCGTCGGGGAGCGGATTGAAGTTGTTGTCTACATGTTCGAGGATTGGCTCCGACATACGTTTCAAGCCATAGAGTATTTGAGAGATACTGTTCGTGCCGAGATAGAACCATGTGTTCTTTTCAACGGCCACAAGGCTGTCTACACGGCGCATGCCCAAAATTTCTTTTCTACGGTAGCGCTTCCACATCTCCCGCTCTTCTTTTAGCTTTGAGTCGGCAGTGCGGACAGAACGGACACTGTCGGCGGTCAAACCGTGAGTCACGCCTTTGAAAATCTCGCGAGAGGCTGCAATGAGGTGGACTTGGGTATCTTGCGTGTGGCGCAAAAGAAGTTGCCAGACCTCTTTCTTGTCACGAGAGTTGACCATTTGGCGGAAAAGCACGTCGACATTCTCTGCTTGCTCTTGTTTCTTCTTGAATCGGCGGTTATTGCTGATCATCGTGAAGGCGATCAACAAGATGATTCCCGCCATAGCGATGACACCGCCGACATTGTTGAGTGTGCCGATGAGGAAAGCCATGATAAATGCAGCACCGGCAGTGATGAACCAACCGCCGACAACGGTTATCACACCTGTAATGCGGTAAACAGCAGTCTCGCGTCCCCAAGCACGGTCGGCGAGTGATGAACCCATGGCAACCATGAAGGCTACGTACGTAGTAGAGAGCGGAAGTTGGAAAGAAGTACCGATGGTGATGAGCAAACCGGCCAATACGAGGTTGACACTGGCACGAACGAGGTCAAAAGCAACGCCTTCTTCTTGATCGGCTTCGTCTTTGTTGAAGCGTCCGTTGATCCACTGCTGTACGCTTTCGGGAATGTAGCGCGCTACTTTGCTGTTGAAGTTGAGTACGTTGCGAACGGTGGTACGCGCCACCTTGGAGGAGGAGAAAACTTCCTCACTTTCGTTTTGACTCGAGAGATTGATGGTGCTTTGTACGACTTGCTGTGCCTTTTTCGAAGTCCAAATGGCCACAGTCATGATTACACCTGCGCCGATAAGGAAAAGATGTACGCCGGGGAGCGTGGAATCTTGGGCGAGTACGCCCATCTTGTATGTGGCAGCCGTTGCTCCGTTCGCGTGATTTGTGAAGTCAAGGAAACTTTCCAAACCAGCCAAGGGAACACCGATGAAGTTCACAAGGTCATTGCCCGCAAAGGCCATGGCCAAAGAGAAAGTTCCGAAAAGAATAATGAGACGGAAGATATTTACGCGCAGCAAATGCAGGATTTCTACAAATACGGCTGCGATGATTGTCGTGTAAATAAACAATTGTACGGGATGATTTTGTACGAAATGCCCAAAATCACTGTTCTGTACGATCGGCGAGTTCTTGAATCCCGTGGTCATCAAGAAGAAAAAGATGAGTGCGATGGAGAGTCCTCCGTAAATGGCGATGGTCCAGCGCAGATGCTTCTTATAATTGAAGGTAAATACGATGCGCGTGATCCACATGACCACAAGTCCGACAACAAATGCGATGGCAACGGAGAGAAAAATACCGAAAATAACGGTAAGCGCTTTGTCTGTGTTGATAAGTTGGGAATAGGCCAAACCTTCGTTGAGGATGTGTTTCAATGCCAGTGCAGTAGAACCGCCAAGTAAGCCGAAAACCATCGAAACGGTGGTCGAAGTGGGCATGCCCAGCGTGTTGAAGATGTCAAGTAGGATGACATCGGTGGCACTTACGGCAAGGAAGACACACATCACGTCCGCAAAACTGTAATGCGCGGGCTGTAGTATGCCGTGTCGGGCGATGTCCATCATTCCGCTTGAGGTCGAAGCCCCAATAAAGATGCCGATGGCGGCAACGAGTAGTACGATTCTGAATTTGGCTGCTCTCGCGCCTACGGCCGGTGAGAGAAAGTTCACTGCATCATTGGCCACTCCGACGCTCAGATCGAAGATCGCCAAAATAAGCAGGAAGCCAAGAATTCCAAGGTACATAAAGTCCATAAAAGAGTAGCTTGCTTTTGGTGGAAAATTAGTTTCGTGGCAAAGATACTTTTTCTACTTCAATTTTTAGGTATCCTCTTTCTGAAAAATGAAGCCTTTATTGTCGATTTTCTACGACGGGACTAAGCCCCGCTTCTTTGCAGAAAACAGAAACTCCATTGGGAAGGAGAATATGAAGGGTGTGTTGAGCGGGGCGGTTGAGAATACGAACCGTTGTCCCTTCGAGTAATGTCGGCCCGGGCTTACCTTCTCCACTTTCGTTGATGCTTGTAGGCAGGGAAGTGGCCGTGACTACCGCTGCAGAGGTATCCTTATATAAGGAAAGCGCGCGGTAGGCAGAAAAAGTGGTAAAGGTGAAACCTATGATTCCAATGATGCAGCTTGTAAATCCCATCTTTTGTACGAATATCTTGTAGGATAAACGCCAAAGTCCAAATCCCACAAAAGAGAATAGGAGAAAAATGAAAACACCATACGTCCAATAAGAGATACTATGCACATCAATCCATCGAGAGAGGAGAGCATTCCAAAGGCTGTCGTCGACAGTAGGGATACGATAGGGCAAATTGGCTTCTACGCGTGCAAGGTTGTGACGAGCGTCCGCATTGTCCGGATCGAGACGGAGAGAACGGCGGTAGGCCAATATCGCTTTTCCGTATTTCTTCAAGCGATAGTATGTATTTCCTAAATTATAATAGGCAGAAGACGAAGGTGCAGAGTGAACTTCTTCCTCATAGTATTGCAGCGCTTGAGAAAAATTCTTCGCTTCGTAAGCTCGGTCACCTTCGGTTGGCGATGTTGCGCAAATGGGGAGGCCGAAAACTGTAGAAATGAAGAGCAAGAAAAACAAAATGAAGTGACGCATAGCCGATTAGTGGGAGGATTTTTCGATTGCCGTGATGAGTGATTTTATTTCATTGAGCATGGTCGAGGCATCTGTGGCGCTTGTGCCCGGCGCGAACTCCAGAAAATCAATCTGTCGGAGAAGTGTCTCCGTTTGTTTGCGAAGCTCTTCTTGATAGCCACCGGCCGATAACAGGTCTTGCAGGACTTGGTGAGTGAGTGTAGACCGATCGCATCTAAGCTTGTCAGCGAAATACTGCAAAAGTATCGATTTTAGTTCCGTAGTTAGGTTGTTCTTTGGAGACTGCTTGGAAGATTTCTCCAATTTTTCGAGTGCTTTGAATGCCATTTGTGCGGCTTTGCCCTGCCGCAACTCTGTGGTGTCGCGATGGAGGGCTAAATATTTGCGGAGGCCGGCGTAGATGAAGGTGAAGCTCCCCACGAGGCACAAGAAAAGCACAAAGAAAGGCATTGTCCCGAAGTGATTCCATGCAGAATGCCGATAAGCAGTGTGAGTACCCGCTTGTATGGGGAGAATATCTGAGCTTCTCAGCTCGAGCTCCGCATTTGTTTCTTCGAGACTCTTTTCGCCTTTCAGGATATGCAGGGCGATGGGAGTTGTTTTCGTCGTGACGTAGCGTTTAGAATTTGGGTCAAAGTAGACCAATTCAATCGGAGAAATCGTATAATCTCCCACTTTTTTCGGGACGAATGTGTGGTCAAATTGCATATTTCCTGTTACCCCTTCGGCAGTTATCCGGACACTATCTGTCACCTTGGGGGGATATTTTTCAAATTCCTCGGGGAAGAATACCTTCGGGGTTTGGATCAACTTGAGGTTCCCCGTGCCGGTTACTGTGATGCGCAGCGTTCCGATATCATTGGTGCGTAGATGAGGCGAAACCAATTCTGCTGTGATTCGGAATTGCCCTACTCCACCCGAAAAATGCTGAGGTTTGGGAAGCGGGAGTGGGAGAACACGTAGCCGAGTGGCGGCTGAAGTTATTTCAACCTTCTTGTAGGTAATGTTTCCCCCATTGAAAAAAGCGTCGATTTCATCCATTGCATCATCCTGCTGTGGGACATCGCAGATGAATGTTGCGGGAGCAATCGAGAGCATGCCGGGCTGTTGTGGAAATAATAGGTATTGTAAAGGCGAACCTACGACATACATTTTTCCGCCGATCGTGACAGCTTGGGGATGAATATTGGGGGATTGCGACACTTCTTGATTCCAACAACCTTTTAAATCGGGCTTTTGTGTGAGCGTGATGTGTTCTGGTTGTACGTCATTTCTCGCGTGATACCGATAAGTCAGCATCACTGCTTCTTGCTCATAGACCACTTTTTTGCTAAGATCGGCGGTACAGTACAGATCATTGGGGCGTATTTTGCTGCCGGCCTTCTGCATGTTTGCCGAAGTCGGAGCAGATTGAGAGGAAGTTCCCGTATGGGTGTCATTGCTTTTGGCATTTCCGCTGACATGCACGGTGGTGGGTGTGCTTTGAAGAATTTTTCCATTGAGGTGTACCGTGGCTGCCCCAATAGTCAACGTTCCTTTACGTTTAGGTCTGAGTATGTAGGTATAGGTGGTCGAAGTTTGTGAGCTTGAGCGTCCACCTTGCGTGTATGAATTGGAAAAAGTCGATACTCCGGGTCCGGCTAAGATTTCAAAGTCGGTGAATTTTGGGGGCGTAAAGCCCTCGCTTTCTGCACCGGTGAGGACGAACTGGACGCGAAGTTCACCATTTACCTCTGCTTTCTGCGGTATTTGTGCAAAGAAACGTGTTTGAGCTTGTATGAAAACCGCCCAAATCGATAAAATGAGAATCGAGAGTGTGCGTAGCATAGTGCTGTAGTGCGGAGTGCTTGAGAGAGTTACCAGTTTTTGTCAAGTTGTTTGACTCGTGGCTGTTGCGCATGATCTATTTTACGGCGTGTTTGTTGTTCACTTTGCCGCGAGAGATTCAGCAATTGTTCAGCGTTTTCTTTTGAAATCCCGGATTGTTGTTGTTCCGGCCGTTCTTTCCGGTCGTTCGGTTGTTGTTGCTGATTGGATTCGGGAGAGTTCTTATCGTTCTTGCCCTGTTTGTCTTGTTGTTGCTGCTTGTCGTTAGCGTTCTTGTTTTGTTTTTGTTGGTCTTTTTGTCTCTTCTGTTGCTGACAGAGCACCAAGTTATAGCGTGTGTCGTCGTCCTTAGGATTGTTGCGCAGCGCCTCCTTATAATAGTCGATGGCGCGAGTATAGTCCTGTGCCACGTGGTGAATGTAGCCCATATTATGGTAGGCCATGGCACGAACCAGTTTCGTCTTCTCTTGTTGAGCTGCCACTTCGTAGTATTTCAAGGCATTTTGCACATCTTTTTTAGAGAGATAGACGTCACCGAGGTTGAATGCCGCGCGGGCACTGTGAGGATTTGCTTTCAAAGCTTGCCGATAAGCCTTTTCGGCGGTCGACATATCGCCCGCTTTGAAAGCACTATTACCCTTGTGCAAGTTGATCCATTCAGGAGTTTGAGCCGTATTTGTTAAAACGCTGCACAAGAATAGGCCGATGAGGCACAATCGAAGATATAGAGATTTCATCGCGACTTGCTTTTGAAGAGTTTGATGCGCTGTGTCCAACTCCTTTGTCGTTCAGAGAGAAAAAGCTCCCCGAGAAGGATTGCTATAAAACATAATGTTGCTGCCGCAAATAATTCGTTCGGAGTGTCGGAGAAATCTGACGCATTCTCAGCGCGTTGGAGAGTTTCGAGATTTTTCTGCAAAAAAGTCTGTGCATTGCTACTTTCATCGAGATGAAAGTACGCCCCTTTTCCGGCTTCAGCCAGTTTGATGCAGGCCGATTCATTTAAGGCGGTGTGTACAATTTGACCCGAGGCATCGCGCAGTAGCCCTTCGGGAGTGGGCACTTCTGCTCCGGTTGCGCTCCCCACCCCGATCACGTAGACACGGCATCCGTATTTGGCAGCTTCCTTGGCCGCTTCTTCAGCTCCTTCTTCGTGGTTTTCTCCATCGGTGATGACAACAATGGCTTTTCCCACCGATTTTCGGTAGGAAAATCCTCGATAGGCAAGATTGATTGCCGATGCAATGTTTGTCCCTTGGAGCGTTACCATATTGGTCTGAACATTATCGAGGATAAAGTTGGCGCTGGTAAAATCGCCTGTCAGTGGGAGAATGGGATAAGCCTCACCGGCAAAGACATTGATGCCGATCTTGTTATTTCCCATTCTCGAAATGAGGTTGGAAATCAACAGCTTACTGCGCTCTAAGCGAGAGGGCATCACATCTTGTGCCAACATCGATTGCGAAATGTCGAGCGCAAAGATCACCTCGATACCGCGGCGCGATTTCGTTCCCGAAGCGGACGTGCCGTATTGAGGACGAGCCAGCATCAGCACTCCACAAACTACGGCCAATAGGAGGAGTACAAATTTGAGCAATGGGCGCGTGCGAGAGCTGTCTTTGGTCAGTTTGCGAAACAGGTGCTCATCGCCCCACCGCTTTTTGCGCAAATGTGCTCTCCACGCTGTGTAAGCGTAGAGTAAGATGAGTGCCGGGATGAGCAGCAGCAAATAGAGGTATTCGGGATGAGCAAATTTGAACATGACTTTACGGAATGCGGCGCAGCCAAGTGAGTCTGAGGAGAATTTCTAAGAGGAGCAACCCAAATGCCGCCCAAGCAAAGGGAGAATAGGCTTCGAATTTGTGACCGTGATTTTGCTGAATGAATTTGGTGCGCTCCAGCCGGTCAATCTCTTGATAGATTTTCTCCAGTTGATCTTTCGATGCGGCTTCATAAAACTTCCCTCCGGTCGTTTGGGCAATGGCGCGCAAAGTGGTGGTATCCATGTCGCTCTTCACCGTGGCGTAATAGTAACTTCCATCCGAGAGTATACTGATCGGTTGTCGGAAACTGCCAGACTTGCCGACCGCAATGGTGTAGACACGAACCTGTTTTTGTTTGGCAATTTCGGCTGCTGTGAGCGGAGAGATTTCGCCGGTGTTATTCGTACCGTCAGTCAGCAGGATGACGATTTTGGATTTTGTTTTGCTTTCGGCCAACTTACTCACTGCGTTGGTCAATCCCATGCCGATGGCCGTGCCCTCTGCGATCAACCCATTGGTTTGCAGGTCGGAGGTGACATTGCGAAACATCGAAAGCAAGGTCGCGTGGTCGGTAGTCATCGGGCACTGCGTGAAAGCTTCACCTCCGAAGAGCGTCAACCCGATGTTGTCACTTTTGCGTCTGGCAATGAACTCGTAGGCCACCTGCTTCGCCGCTTCGATGCGGTTTGGCTCTAAGTCCGGGGTGAGCATACTTTTCGAAATATCCATCGCGATCATGATGTCGATGCCTTCTACTTCGTGCTCACTGTATGCGGTGGTCGTTTGTGGGCGTGCTAAGATGGTGATGGCGAGAGCGAAAACAAGCATGCGCAGCACAAAGGGCAGATGAACTGCCGCCGCGCGTAAGCTGAATGGAGCTGCGGACAAAGCGGAACTGTCGGCCACGCGCAGAGAGGGCTCTTGGCGGTGGCGGCGCAACGCATACCAAAGTATGATCGGGATGCAGAAGAGGAGCAATAGGAAATAATCGGGATGGGCAAAGGTCATAGCAGTCCGATAGTCAGAGCATTAAAACAGAAAGAGCCACAAGATGCCGCAGAGGTGGAAGAGCAAAGCAAAGAGTGCTGCGATGCAGAGAAGAAGCCCGGCAAAGTAGAAGGCACGTTTGCGGTTTTCTGTACGCTGTTCGATGGGCACAATTCGCTTTTCTGTTTTGGGGATTTCGCTGTCTGCGAGTTGGGTGAGGCGCACGTAATCTGCCGCTTGCAGGAGGGAGCGTTCTCTTGTGCTTAGTGCGGGGGCAAGGCGCGCAAATTTCACCAAGTCGGCCGTTTGCAAGAGTTCCTTCATTTCGCACAGCACCTGAGGGTCGGTGTGCTTTTGCAGTTGGGCGATAATTTCCTGCGTGGTCATCTCCATGGCGTTGAAACCGAAACGCTCGTGGAGGTAAGTACGCAGAATATCAGTGAGTTTCGTGAAATAATGCCGGTGATCTTCCGTGCTTTCGGGGGTGGTGTTGCGCAATTGGGCAATGGCTTCCATAGCCACAGCGTGTGCCGGAGGGGGAGCCGCAACGGTGATGACCTTGGTGCGCTTGCGCGGAGCGGAAAGGCGAAGCGCCAAAGCGATGATACCGGCGAAGAGTAACCATGTGAGGAAGCTATACCCCAACAGCGCAGCATTCCACACGAAGATGCCTTCGACCGGCCCTTTGGGCGAGCGAAGCTTGTCCGGATGTTTGCGATCTACATCTATTGTGTTCACTTTCAACGCAATATCACCGCGTGATTGAACTTTTACTCCATTCACTTCGACCTCGATAGCCGGTAAACGATACAAAGCGCTGTCGAAGGCGGTCAGGGTGTAGTCACGCGTGATTTGCCAGCGCTTGCCGTCGTTGAGCAATGTGGTGTCGGGACGTGAAATCTCCACAATTTCCACTCCCGGTGTGAGGGAGGTGCCGTTTTTTCCCGGGAAGTGCACTCGCGATCCGGCATTGCAATTCACGGTGGTGTGCAGCACCACTTGTTCGCCGACAAGCATTTCGGTGGCATCGATCACGGCGTTCACCGTGTTTTGCTGTCCGACGGCGGGAGCGGCGAACAGCAAGGCCAAGAGCAGGGGAAGAAGCGTTCTATACATGTGTGGAACTGTGGTGAGAGGAGGGAATGCAGCCGGGATAACATCGTATTGTCCGGAGCGAAGCGTGCAATCGGCATCAGCGGCTGCGCCGCGCGAAAAGGGCTTTGAGCGGCTGAACATAGTCGCCGGCCGTGTCGATCGAGACATGGTCTACTCGATTGCGGTTCAAGAGGTGGCGGAGTCGATCCATGCGCTGTTGCCAGTGCTCGGCATAGGCTTTGCGCACGGCAGACGAAGAGGTGTCGACATACTGAAGGTGGCCGGTTTCGGCGTCCTCCCATTTCATGAGCCCCACGTCGGGGAGTGTGGCCATGCGGCGGTCGAAGATTTGCAGCGCAACCACATCGTGGCGACCTCGAGCCATGGCCAATGGATGACTGTAGTCTTTGTCGTCGACGAAGTCGGAAAGGAGAAAAACGACACTCTGTCTTCTCATCACGCGCATGAAGTATTCGAGCGCGCCGCCGATGTCTGTTCGCTTGCCGGTGGGGCGTAGGGTGAGGAGCTCTCGGATGATGCGCAGAATATGGCCTTTGCCTTTGGCGGGCGGAATGAACTTTTCGACATGATCGCTGAAAAACAAAACTCCGATTTTGTCGTTGTTGCGAATGGCCGAAAAGGAAAGTGTGGCGGCTATTTCCGTCACCAAGTCACGTTGTGTGCGTTCTTCCGAACCGAACTCCAACGAACCGGACACATCAATGAGAAGCATCACGGTGAGTTCGCGCTCTTCTTCGTAGACCTTCACATAGGTGCGGTCAAAGCGTGCCGAGACGTTCCAATCGATGTCGCGAACGTCGTCGCCGGGTTGGTACTCGCGGACTTCGGCGAACGACATGCCGCGTCCTTTGAAGGCCGAATGGTATTGCCCGGCGAAAACATTGTCGCTCAGTGCACGCGTCTTGATTTCGATGTGGCGCACGCGCTGCATCAGTTGTTGCACTTTGTCGTCCATGTGGAGCTGGGTTAGGGCACTTCGACTTTGGAGAGGATTTCGCCGATGATTTGATCTGCGGTGACACCGGCTGCTTCTGCCTCATAGGTGAGTCCGATGCGGTGGCGGAGCGCATCGCCGGCCAAGGTGCGGACGTCGTCGGGCACGACATAGCCGCGACGGTTGAGAAAGGCCAGGCTACGCGCGGCGAGAGCCAAACTGATGCTGGCGCGCGGAGAACCGCCATAGGCAATGTAAGGTTTCAGCTTGTCGAGACCGTAGCGTTCGGGATAGCGCGTGGCAAAAACCAAATTGGCCACATAATGTTCGATGCGCTCGTCCACATAGATGGATTTCACCAACTGGCGCGCGCGGCGTATCGTTTCGAGATCCACAACGGGAGTGACCGGCGTGTCGCCGATGTTGCCGCTCATCGATGCGCGAACGATGCGTTGTTCTTCTTCCAGACTCGGGTAGTCGATCATGACTTTGAGCATGAAACGATCGGTTTGGGCTTCGGGGAGTGTGTAGGTGCCTTCTTGTTCGATGGGGTTTTGTGTGGCCATCACGAGGAAGGGATCGGGCAGCGACATGGTGTCGTCGCCGATGGTGACCTGGCGCTCTTGCATGGCTTGAAGCAATGCACTTTGCACTTTCGCGGGCGCACGGTTGATTTCGTCGGCCAGTACGAAGTTGGCGAAGATCGGGCCGCGGCGCACATTGAAGGCATCTTCTTTGCGGCTGTATACCAATGTGCCCACCACGTCGGCCGGCAGCAAGTCGGGAGTGAACTGAATGCGTCCGAAATCGGCATCGATGAGTGCGGCGAGCGTGCGAATGGCAAGGGTTTTGGCCAAGCCCGGCACCCCTTCGAGGAGGATGTGTCCGTCGGAGAGAAGGCCGATGAGCAGGGCTTGCGTGAGGTGCGACTGCCCCACCACGATACGCGACATGCCTTCGGTGAGCGACTTGACGAAACCGGAGTTCGCCTCGATGTTGGCGTTCAACGCGTTGATATCTTTGTATTCTGACATAGTGTGTCTGCGAGTTGCGTAATGATGATTCTCGTACAAAGTTACACTTTTTCGGGCGAAAGCTGCTGCTCTGTATCGAAAAAGTCGGATCTTTTGAACTTCTCCGCCTATTTTTCGCCTGAGGTTGGCAAATCTTCTGATGAAGGGCTGGGGAAGTGGGCACGAAGGGCGGGTCGTGGAGTGCAAACTTGGAAAACCCGTGGAGTTGTATCGGAAAACAGAGGACTTTTCGCCAAAAGTTGGGAGGTTTTTCTGAGAACCTGCGGACTTTTTGGATACTGTCGTGCCGTAGCGCGGTGTGCGTGCGTCGAATGAGGAAAAAGAGGGGTGTTGCCGGCAGGGCTATCGTTTTGGCGGCGGAAGTTGTCGGAGCAGAATTTGAATCGTGCGTTCTTTTTCGTCGACGAGTTGCTGCAATCGGGCAACTCGTTCGCGCAGCAAAGCAATTTCTGTCGCTGTATTGTCGGTCGGGAGATCGGTTGATGCAAAGAGATCGTCAAATGTGAGTTGCCTGTGCTCTTCTTTGTGAGGCTCTGAAGGGGGCTGTGTTGTGTGGGGCTGATTTTGTGGGTGTTCTGCTCGATAGGCGCGTATTCGGGCGTCCGGTATTGGAGTGAATCCCGATTCGTAAGCTTGCAGTGTGCGTAGGCTTACGCCGAAATCTTCGGCAAACTCCTTTTGGTTCATTCGGAGGGAAAGTCGGAGTGCTTTTAATTCT
Source organism: uncultured Prevotellaceae bacterium (assembly GCA_963517315.1). Lineage (GTDB taxonomy): Bacteria > Bacteroidota > Bacteroidia > Bacteroidales > Bacteroidaceae > Alloprevotella. The sequence continues at coordinate 76,257 of CAUQEF010000007.1, read as the reverse complement.
TTGTTCGTCATGGAGAGAAAGAGGAGGTGGTGGAGAGGGATTGAGAGGTTTGACAGGATTTTATGAAAAAAAGTAGGGTGCGCATTTTCTGCGGTTTTGCGTTTTCTTTTGTTGTCCTGCGTGTCTGCGGCAAATGTATATAATTATTTGTTTATCTGCAAGATGTATTGCGCAATAGTTGCGCCTTGTGTATTCGTTTTTGTTGCGTTGTAAATTCCGGGAGTGTAATTTCTGTCTGTTTTGAGTGTGTTTTGTGCAGGCGTCTTGCGTGGAATGTGTACAAGGAAAGCGTCTTTCATGAAACGATGGGGCGATTCATGAAAGACGAGCGTGCGAAAAATAAAAACGAAAATAGTTTTTGTTGATATGCGGTTTGTTTTTGCCGTATATCAACTTTTAATTTGCTTGATAATCAATGTCTTGCGAGAATTGCTTCTCGGGGCATGTGGATGGTGTGGAGGTTGTGTTTTCTCTTGCCACCTTAAACTGAATCATCCGCTTAGGTCGTTCGGTACTTGTCAGAAACGAAAAAACTAACTATTTTTGCAAAGCCATTCGTATGCACGAGCGGCGCGCGCAAGGCGGGCGTTGCCTTTGTGTCATGGTGTTATTACCGAAAGGTGGCAAGCATTCTGCAATAATTTTTTCTCACTATATGGACATTTACAAGATCAAAAAGGGGTTGCGCCTGCGACTGACCGGTGAAGCGCATCGGTCGACGCGGGAGGTGGCTCCTTCGACAGAGTATGCTGTGCGACCGGCTGACTTTGGAGGCATCACCCCCAAGGTACTTGTCAAAGTCGGGGACGCAGTGCTCGTCGGTACGCCGTTGTTTGTGGACAAAGCAACGGAACAAGTGAAGGTCGTTTCGCCGGTGAGCGGAACGATCACCGCTGTGGAGCGCGGCGAGCGCCGTAAACTCCTGAGCATTCGCATTCAGCCGGACAGTGTGCAAGTGGCCAAAGAGTTCGAACTGCCGAACGATGAAGGCAATGCTATGGTCAGTCTGTTGCTCGAAAGTGGACTCTTCGCTTATCTTCGTCAACGCCCTTACGATGTGGTGCCCACTCCCGGTGTGGCACCCCGTGACATCTTCGTGAGTGCTTTTTCTTCCATGCCGCTTGCCGCAGATTTCACTTATGTGGCTGCCGGACAAGAGGAAGATTTTAAACAGGGTATTGCTGCCTTGGCCAAAGTCGCCCCCGTGCATCTCGGGGTGAACGACGAACAACTCAACACTCCCCTACTCCCCATCAGTGCACCGAAGGTCACCGTGGCTTGCTTCCGCGGACCGAATCCCGCCGGCAACGTGGGAGTGCAGATTAACCGCGTAGCTCCTGTCAACAAGGGTGAAACGGTGTGGACGATGGCTCCCGAAGCTGTGATCTTCCTCGGACGATTGCTGCGCACGGGCAAGCTCGATTTCACGCGCACCATCGCAGTAGGCGGTAGCGAAATCGAATCTCCGCAATATGCCCGTGTGAAAGTGGGAGCAAAGCTTTCGTCCATTCTCGACGGACAGCTGTTGCCCGCAACGCACAATGTACGTATCATCAACGGCAACCCGCTGGTGGGTGAAAAAGCGACGATGGAAGATTTCCTCGGTGCGCATGTGACGGAAGTGACCGCCATTCCCGAGGGAGACGACGTGCACGAAGTGCTCGGTTGGATTCGTCCACGCTTCGACAGCTTCTCAACGAGCCGCAGTTACTTCTCATGGCTGGGCGGAAAGAAGCACTACACGCTCGATTGCCGCGTGAAAGGCGGAGAACGCCACATGATTATGTCGGCCGAATACGAAAGTGTGTTCCCGATGGACATCTATCCTTCCTATTTGATCAAGGCGATCATCACCGGCGACATCGATCGTCAAGAGGCGCTGGGCATCTACGAGGTGGCACCCGAGGATTTCGCTCCCGCGGAATTCGTGTGCTCGTCGAAACTCGAGTTGCAGCGCATCGTACGCGAGGGACTCGATTTGCTCCGCAAGGAAAACGCATAGAAACTGACCAACGACAATGATACAAAAGTTTTTTGACAACGTCCGTCCGCACTTCGAACCGGGAGGAAAGCTGCAAGCCTTTCACAGCGTGTTCGACGGACTCGAGACATTTGCCGTAGTGCCCAACAGAACCTCTCGCGTAGGGGTAAGTGTGCACGATGCCATCGACTCGAAACGCATTATGAGTTTCGTCGTCCTTGCGCTGGTTCCCGCACTGCTTGTGGGAATGTACAATATTGGTTTCCAAAACTACAAAGCCGCAGGCGTTGATGGTTCGTTTTGGGCTTGCTTCTTCTACGGTTTAGCCGTGACGCTGCCCAAAATCGCGGTGAGCTACATCGTCGGTCTCGGCATTGAGTTTATCGTCGCGCAGTGGAAGAAAGAAGAAATCCAAGAAGGTTTCCTCGTGTCGGGTATTCTCATCCCGATGATCGTTCCCGTCGGCACTCCCCTGTGGATGTTGGCCGTGGCCGTGGCTTTCTCGGTGATTTTCGCCAAAGAAATTTACGGCGGTACGGGTATGAACATTTTCAACCCCGCACTCGTGACGCGCGCGTTTCTCTTTTTCGCATGGCCCACGAAGATGAGTGGCGATGCCGTATGGGTGAGCACCGAACAAGTGTTGGGATTGGGACAAAACCTACCCGATGGCTTCACGGCAGCCACTGCCCTCGGCCAAGCCGGTGCCAACCACCCCGTTACCACTTCGGTTTGCGAAATGTTTACCGGTTTGATGCCCGGTTCCATTGGTGAGACTTCGTTCATCGCTATCATGTTGGGAGCTGCTCTCCTGCTCTGGACGCGCATTGCTTCCTGGCGCACGATGTTCAGCGTCTTTGTCGGTGGTGCACTCGTAGCGTTGCTCTTCAAGAGCTTCGGCGCGGCCGACAATGTTTCGGCCCAGCTCGGTGTTGAGCACTTGTTGCTCGGTGGTTTCGCCTTCGGCGCGGTGTTTATGGCCACTGACCCCGTGACTTCCGCACGCACTGAAAAAGGACAGTTCATTTATGGATTCTTGATTGGCGCATTGGCGATCACGATTCGCGTGCTCAATCCCGGTTATCCTGAAGGCATGATGCTCGCCATCCTCTTTATGAACATGTTTGCACCGCTCATCGACTATGTGTTCGTGCAGCGCAACATCAACAAGCGCTTGCGTCGCGCCAAACAACAATAAAGCGATCAAGACAATGAAACTCAATACCAACAGCAACGTATATACGCTCGTCTACGCCTCGGTGCTGGTGATCTTCGCCGCCTTCTTGTTGGCGTTTGTCGCTTCTGCGCTCAAAAGCAAGCAAGATGAGAACATCGCCAACGACAAGCGCGGACAGATCTTGGCTGCGCTCAACATCCGCAACACGGCGAATGTCGTAGAAGCGTACAAGCAAAACATCGTGGCAGCTCCTGTGCTCAATGTAAAAGGAGAGGTGCTTGACACCGCAGGTGGCTTCGACGTCGAATCGAAAGACATCACGGCCAAAGACGACAACGCCAAGCGCCTTCCCCTCTATGTCGCCAAGGTGAACAACGACACCATCTACGTAGTCCCCCTCTATGGTCGCGGACTTTGGGGCGGTATCTCTGGGTATCTTGCCCTCAAGAAGGATTTCGAAACCGTTTATGGTGCCTATTTCACTCACGAGAGTGAAACAGCCGGTCTCGGTGCGCGCATCGTGGAAGAGGAATTCCAACAAAAGTTTGTCGGCAAGAAAGTGTTCACCGACAGCACATTCAACCACGTCGCACTCGCGCTCAGCAAAAAGATCGAAGATCCCGAGCATCAAGTAGACGCCATCACCGGCGCCACGCTCACGAGCAACGGCGTGACCGGCATGTTTGCCACCAGCCTCTTGCCCTACAAGCGCTATTTCTCGGCTCATCATCAATAACCCCTAAGGACGACAACACTATGAGTCTTTTTTCTAAACGAAACAAGGAAGTCCTCACCGGGCCCTTGAATCTCGACAACCCCATCGTGGCGCAGGTGCTCGGTATCTGCTCGGCGCTGGCTGTGACCTCGCAGTTGAAGCCCGCCATTGTGATGGGACTTTCAGTGACGGTGATTACGGCATTTTCCAATGTCATCATTTCGCTCATCCGTAACACCATCCCTTCGCGTATTCGTATCATTGTGCAACTCGTCGTTGTGGCGGCGCTTGTCACGGTGGTGAGCCAAATCCTCAAAGCCTACGCTTACGATGTGAGCGTGCAGCTTTCTGTTTACGTGGGATTGATCATTACTAACTGTATCCTGATGGGACGCCTCGAAGCCTTCGCCATGATGAACGGCCCGTGGGAGTCTTTCCTCGACGGCATCGGCAATGGTTTGGGCTATGCTTGGATTTTGGTAGTCGTTGGCTTCGTGCGCGAACTCCTCGGTTCGGGATCGCTCTTCGGAGTGCCCATCCCCGGCCTCGAAGACAATGCGTTCTTCCACAACGGTATGATGACCATGCCCGCCATGGCACTCATCATCTGCGGTTGTGTGGTGTGGGCGCATCGTGCTATCAACGATCGCCGCAATCAATGATCGATTCAGGACAAATGACAACTGACAAATAGATATGGAACATCTGCTAAGTCTTTTCGTCCGCTCGATTTTTGTGGACAATATGATATTTGCGTTCTTCCTCGGTATGTGCTCTTATTTGGCCGTATCGAAGAACGTGAAAACGGCTCTCGGGCTCGGCATCGCAGTCACCTTTGTGCTGCTGGTGACCGTCCCCATCGACTATCTCCTGCAAGTCTACGTGTTGAACCCCGATTGCATCGTTGAAGGGGTGGATTTGAGCTTCCTCTCGTTCATTCTTTTCATTGCCGTCATCGCTGGTATCACACAGTTGGTGGAAATGGCCGTCGAACGCTTTTCGCCTTCGCTCTACGCGGCGTTGGGTATTTTCCTTCCCCTCATCGCGGTGAACTGCGCCATCATGGGTGCGTCGCTCTTCATGCAGCAGCGCGTGCTGATGGATCCCGCCACGAGCACACAAGCCATCAGCAGCGTGTGGGACGCCCTCGTCTATGCACTCGGTTCGGGCATCGGCTGGCTTTTGGCCATCGTAGCCCTTGCCGCCATCCGCGAAAAAATGGCCTACACTCACGTGCCTAAGGCGCTCCAAGGTCTCGGCATCACGTTCATCACCGTGGGGTTGATGGCAATGGCCTTCATGTGCTTCTCCGGTCTCAAAATCTAAATCGGATATTTCCACTACCCTATGGATACAACTCTTATTCTTACCAGTATTGGCGTCTTCTTTGCCATCATCATTGTGTTGGTGGTCATCCTCCTCATCGCCAAATACTATCTTTCTCCTTCCGGCAACGTGAAACTCACGATCAACGGAAAAGAAACGCTCGAAGTGGAGCAAGGCGCCAGCCTGCTCACCACGCTCTCAGAGAACGGTGTCTACCTGCCTTCCGCATGCGGCGGTAAAGGTTCGTGCGGACAGTGCAAGTGCCAGATTGTCGAAGGCGGCGGCGAGATTCTCGACTCCGAAAAGGGGCACTTCACCCGCAAAGAAATCAAGGACAACTGGCGTTTGGGCTGCCAAGCGAAAGTGAAAGGCGATTTGGCCATCAAAGTCCCCGAAAGTGTGATGGGCGTCAAGGAGTGGGAATGCACCGTGATCGGCAACCGCAACGTTGCCACCTTCATCAAGGAGTTTAAGGTGCAGCTGCCTCCCGGCGAGCACATGGATTTCGAGCCCGGTTCGTACGCGCAGATTCAGATCCCCGCTTTCTCGATGGACTATGACAAGGATATCGACAAGAGCTTGATCGGCGATTTGTATCTCCCCGCTTGGGAGAAGTTCGGCCTCCTCGGTTTGAAGTGCGTCAACACCGAACCCACGATCCGTGCCTACTCCATGGCCAACTATCCCGACGAGGGCGACATCATCACGCTCACCGTGCGTATCGCCACGCCTCCTTTCAAACCGAAAGATCAAGGCCCTGGTTTCGTAGACGTGATGCCCGGTATCGCTTCTTCCTACATCTTCAGCCTGAAGCCCGGCGACAAGGTCATGATGAGCGGCCCTTACGGTGATTTCCACCCGCGCTACAATTCGAAGCGCGAAATGATTTGGGTCGGCGGTGGTGCCGGTATGGCTCCCCTTCGTGCACAAATCATGCACTTGCTCAAAACGAAGAACGTGCGCGACCGCGAAATGCACTATTTCTACGGTGCACGTGCCATCGACGAAGTTTTCTTCCTCGAAGACTTCCTCCAGCTCGAAAAGGATTTCCCCAACTTCCACTTCCACCTCGCGCTCGACCGTCCCGATCCCAAGGCAGATGCCATGGGTGTGAAGTACACCGCGGGCTTCATTGCTCCCGTGATGGGCGACACCTACCTCAAGGCGCACGAAGCGCCCGAGGACATTGAGTATTACCTCTGTGGACCTCCCATGATGTCCAAGACGGTACTCGATCTGCTCGATTCGCTCGGAGTGGAACGCGACATGATCTCGTTCGACGACTTCGGCGGTTGACGGTTCACTGCCACTCTCTTCTTCCCTCTCTCGCCTCGGTCGAGGGAGGGATTTTTGTTTTAGTCGTTTTTTCACTCCGGACATCAAACGATCACGTCGGTCGATAATTGAGCAGACACTCCAGTCCTACGAAATGCGTCTTTTTCCGGCAGCGCATCTGATTTCGATCTTGCATGCTCCATTCCCTCCGGTTGAGTGTATGGGTTTTCATTAAGCCAAAGAACGCTTGCGTTGATTCATTGGGCACAAGCCAAAGACTTCACGCTATATGGACGCCGCAAAGCGGACGGTAAAAAGGGAGAAATGTGTTTTATCAATCGCAAAGATAACTATTTTGTTTCGAACTTGCGAAGTTTTGCCGGATAAAATGGTTTTATTTTTCGATTGTAGGGATGTGGATATAAAAACTTGTGGACTTTCTTTCGATTCTCCACTCCTTTCACTTCAAACCCCACTCCTTTTTGAGTAAAGTCATATCTTCTTTCGCTCTACCCGGCCGTGGGCAGTTTCCCTCGTGCGCGTAGGTACGTCCAAGCAGACACGCGCCTGCACATCGCGCACTCAACGAGTTCGCAATTCTTGCCTTCACCCTTCACCTTCACCCGTATTGAGTTGATTCTTCGCATGTTGTGGGTGAAGTTTTGTGCCTTTTTTAGCGTTCACCGGTGAAGGGAAATAAGGTGAAACCTTCACCCGCAAAGGTCTGTTCATCAGTTATTTACCCTCTCAGGGTGAAGAGGTGAAGGCAAAAAACGAAAAAAGCCGGACGCGCGCCTACGCGTGCGCGTTGGGGGGCTCGGAGTATATGATAGCCATTGAGGAATGTACATATACTTTCTCATCGAAGGTTCATCGGTGCGAGGGCATCCTATCTTCGGCTGTTTGCGTGAGACAAGAGGAAACATCGCGTGCGTCTGAATAAAAGTTTGATGAAATATCGGTCATTATTTCATGGTGCCGGGAGAAATGCCTAATTTTGTTTATAATACGCGAACTCGACATCTATGGTCGTGTTCGTATGGAAGAGGGGGAAACGAACTTTGTCCCCTTCCTCTTTCAAGGGCAGTACTACGATGTCGAGACCAAGCTCGCCTACAATCGCTTCCGCTACTATGCTTCTGAGTGGGGAATGTACATCTCCCAAGATTAGAGGCTGGACTAACAAACCTTTATGCCTATGTCCACGATACCAACGGGTGGATAGACCTGTTGGGCCTATACTCAGATATATTACATTCTGGTATTGGGCATCATTTATTTCCTAGAGCACTGGGAACTAAGCTAGGGATTCGGGATAAAATCGAGGGTATAAGATGGCATCCGAAGAAAACTGAAGGGACAAGCATTCTACATAGAGATATGCATAGAGCTTTAGCTGATAATGGAATTCCTCTACAACCTAACCGTATGAATTATTCAGGAACGCTTGATGATGCTTTAGACTCAATGGAAAAAGCATATTCTCAGTTTAATAAGCTTGAGCATAATGGGTTCCTCCTAATAGATGGAGTTACATTAGGCAATCTTACTCCTGCTGAAGCCATGAAAGAAGTAAAGAAGCATTTAAGTATTACGCACTAATGTCACAGAAAATGAAGATTACACATGTTCAATCGCTAGGCTATGGATTGGCGATTGTCTCTGTATTAGGGTTTGAAGAAATGAGGAAATCTCTTAAAATAAGAAACAAGAAGATGCTCTCATTCTTTGATAAGAATCCAACGATATTTTATGAGTTCACTCAAAAGGGCTTTTTTATTCCAATCCCACATATTTATATGTATGATTATAACATTAGTATTCTCATGGATGGGAATGAAGAGTGTTTAGCCGATTGGGAGATTCTAGGAGAATGGGGAGAATTCTACATAGATGTTTTGAAAGGCGATGTTTGGGTATTGAGCTTTGAAGCCATGCAAGAATGGAATTACTCTTTGTATGCAAATCAAGACACATTGCCATCATCTTATTTTCTGGATGGCCAATTGGTCGAATCTAGTAAAGGTATTCGTCTTAACCTTGAGAGAGGACTTTATGCTCTCAAGATAATTGGAGCAAAAAATCTAGATCAAAGTCGTTATGTAGGGAGGTATGGCTTCTTCCTTCACCTAACTCCAGTTAGAGAGATACCATCTTCTTATGTTAGAGACTTATCTGAGATTGATTATAGTGGTATGTTTAAGAGATAAAAAGGACTAGTTATGAGTGTTGATATTTAGTAAGAAGGTAAATACCCCTATAGCTACTAAAGTATTTGATTCTTTATCAGAGAATAGAACTGTTTGGGCCTTTACAGGTGAACACAAAGGGAAATACATTATCCTACATGCTGACGACAAGTTTGGACGACCACCTCATTTACATACAGCTACTGATTTAGATAGATATTCTAGTCCTCTGATAAAAGGATGTTATAATCAACATGCTGGACATATACCAGAAGAAGGAGAAGTTCTCCTAAGAGGGAGTAAAAAACATTAAGACAAAGATATGAATAAGCTTGAGGTACTAAAGATTAGAAATGCAAGAGGCTTTGTTCTGAAGAGCTTCAACTATCTTAGTATTGTTGAGGTGTATGATCCCGGGACTCCAGAGTATAAAGAGTTATTCCAGATAATTGAATCCACTCAGAATATCCTCTATGCCACTCCTGTTTCTCAAGACGAGAGCAAAGTACTGCGAGCGTATTTTGATATAATAAGTTCACGTATTATGAAATCTAGTCAGTTTATATATATTGCAGCTGCGCATTGTGAGATATATTTCTGGATGAAAGTGAAGAAAACATCCCTAGAGAGAAACTTAAATATAGTTAGGGATGTTGGTATTCGATGTTTTATTTCTGACCAAGATGATGCATTTCATATTCATACAGGGGAATATATGATTGAGTTGTTGAGTAATGTCCCTAGGTAGCCGACCGCATTGGTAATCTCTACCCAGATGAGAGCTATCCTTTCCGCAAGGTAAAGTACGACAAGGGTGGTCGTATTCGTGAAGACCAAGACTGGACGTATCATCACAATGAAGAGGGCTTCCTCCTCACGCGCGTCTCCAAGTCTGTTGTAGTCGAACGCTACGACTATATCAAGCGTAAGCGTTTCATCGAGCCTCAGACTTGGACGTACGAGTGGGATGGAGCGGGACAACTCATAGCGGTGTCAAACAACGAGCAGAAGGATATGGGTGGTAAGCCCGTACATCTTCGCTTCGAGTATGATGCCCTCGGTCGTCGTACGGCAAAAATCAGCGTTTGGGGACGAAGCATTTTCCACCGTGTCACACGCTTCCTGTGGGACGGAGATGTTCCTTTGCACGAATGGACGTATGAAGGTAGCGAGCCACCCAAGACGAAACTCACGAAGGAGGGACATCGCTACAATCCCCAGGGAGAGTCACAAACCGAACTAACGACATGGCTCTTTGAAGAGGGTACGTTTGTACCAATGGCAAAGTTTGTCGGAGAGCGTAGCTACTCCATTGCCTGTGACCATCTCGGTACGCCTACGGCTGCCTATGATGAAGAGGGAAATCGAGTGTGGCAACGCGAACTCGACATCTATGGTCGTGTTCGTATGGAAGAGGCGGAAACGAACTTTGTCCCCTTCCTCTTTCAAGGGCAGTACTACGATGTCGAGACCAAGCTCGCCTACAATCGCTTCCGCTACTATGCTTCTGAGTGGGGAATGTACATCTCCCAAGATTAGAGGCTGGACTAACAAACCTTTATGCCTATGTCCACGATACCAACGGGTGGATTGATCCGTTCGGATTAATTGCTGAAGTCTACAAACTAGTAGCAGTAAAAGATGGCTTTTATGATGTGTATGAATGGGGGCATAGTAAACCTGTTGGGAAAGTGTATCTGAGAGCTGGTGAAACATGGAAGATTGGTGAAACTACACAGTTCAGAATTCGAAAGAATAAGCCCCCTATTCAAACTATATACTCTCAAACATGGTTAGCAAAAATGGGCTTGAAATATGAGACTCTTCAACACTCTCCTAATAAATCTGCGAAATCATCATTTATGGTATATGAGACTAATCGTATTCAGAAGCATGAGCTGAGATTTGGGATGAAACCTCCTGGTAATAAGTGTACCCACTAATTGTAATGTAAGCGAATATGGTAAAAGTTACATCAGATAGCCCTGGCTTTATTGAGGTTGGAGAAATCTGTTATGAATGCGAAGCTTTCTCTAGGATCTTGATTGATAAATACCCTATGTTGGATTTTGATCTACTCTTCTGTTTTAGGGCTTTGTATACATTGATAGGAATTCGCTCTCATGTCCAGTTCTACAAAAAGTATCGCTGGTTAGGTTTTGATCTAATGATGCCTTTGGATGACTTTAGGCCTTACAAAGGCAATAAATCTATGCAACGACTGATTATGGGGCGATACTTCTTCCCGTTCTTCTGTGATAAACTCAGGAGATACAAGAAAAAGCTATCGACCTTGGAGCCTGTCTTGGAAGACTTGATTGAAGATATGCGTCTCTTCCTCATAGAGCATCTTTGGTTACCTGATGAGGATGGTTGCTTGAGGCTATCGGTTATTGAAAACTACACCTACGAGCAAACGATGGCACAATTTGGTCCACCGAACTTAAAGACCTTTGCAGATGTTGATGACGTCAAGGAACAAGACTTGCGGTGGGATATTGATGAGAACATTTCCTTATCCGCTCAGTATAAACTCATCGACCGAGTTTGGCGACTGAAATGGTGGAAAGTCTCTAATCCAACTCAAGAGGCTTCCTGTAAATAAGTTTGATGAAATCGCGGGAACGATTTGGTCATATCAGGAGGAGTGTGTACACATAACGCAGTAGACTCTTTAGTTACATATAAGCCGAAAAGACCTGAGATATCACAAAGTGGGATTATTGCGTGTGCAAGCGATTGCTCACGCAAAAGACTCTAATGTTGGGTGGATAAGAATCACCATAAAACAATAAATCCTATGAATAGAAACATTCAATATGACATCTCGAATGTGCAAACAGTTCGAATCGACGTAGATTTAGATAATGATATAATTAGCTTCCACTGATATGAATAGACGTAATCAAATGGATCCAAACTTTATCGTAGTAAAGTGTGGATGGTTTACCGCTAGTAATTTTTCTAGAGGTGAAGAATATAATACTATCCAGCGAATATTCTTTGGAAATATAGTTCATTTTCTTCAGGACAACGGAATGTTAACAAGAGAGGTTTTGGGGCCTGGAGAACTCGCAAATGATGACACCGAGTTGCTTTGGGGGGACTTTACCCCCGAAGGGATAGAATTTTATGCGTATGGAATTACAAGATGGCGAGCCAAATATGACAGAGCTAAAGATTCCTATAAGGCAATAAACGATTTTCGTTTCATCGAAAAGAAACTTGTGGAGTTCCGAGCGAAACGAGAATAACAGAACCAACAAAGATTCCAATGAAGAAAGCTTCCTCCTCAAGCGCGCCAAGTCAGTTGTAGTCGAACGCTACGACTATATCAAGCGTAAGCGTTTCACCGAGTCTCAGACTTGGACGTACGAGTGGGATGGAGCGGGACAACTCATAGCGGTATCAAACAACGAGCAGAAGGATATGGGTGGTAAGCCCGTACATCTTCGCTTCGAGTATGATGCCCTCGGTCGTCGTACGGCAAAAATCAGCGTTTGGGGACGAAGCATTTTCCACCGTGTCACACGCTTCCTGTGGGACGGAGATGTTCCTTTGCACGAATGGACGTATGAAGGTAGCGAGCCACCCAAGACCAAACTCAGGTTTATGATGATGGATTATTACCGTAAACAAATCGCGTTCGGTGGTGTGCACGCTAAGGGGGCGTCTGATGAAGAGCGGGCAAGGATTGCTTTAGGGGAAGAACGTGGAGCTTACGGCTTCTCTTCCTATGGTCGTACGCGAGAAGAAGCAAAGAAAATAGTGAAAGATATGGATAGACAGGCATTATTAGAAACATCCTTAATTCAAGCGGTTTGCTACGATCGAAATTTAGAGGAGGTACAACGAATTGCAAATGAAGCCCCTGAACTGTTTGCGCACGAACGCAGCTTGGGAAGCCACGGAAACGTGTTAGCTTGCACTGCAGCTTCGTGGCATAGCACCGAACTGTTGGAATGGTTGCTGGAACGCTTCCCGGAGTTTGATATTAACTATTGTCACAATGGGGTCTCACCGCTTATTCGTGCTGTAATGCATAAAAGGAAGTCTTGTACTTTGTGGCTATTGGAGCGAGGGGCTTTGATTGATAACCCCGAGGGAAGAGTCCCACCTCAATGGTGTGCTGCAATCGATGAAGATATTCAACTTTTGGAGCATTTGCTTGAGTTAGGTGCAGACCCTAATCGAATGCATGTGAATTTAGATACTTTCCCGCTGGATGTGGCTAAAGGAGCAACTCGGCAAATCTTGCAGCGCCTTAATGCCATAGGGCTGTATGAACGCCCCGATTGGGCGCTTGAAGACATTCCGGGCAATGCAGTGATGGGCGAATTGATGCTTAAGCTCAAGAGTCGAGTTTCGCCACTTATCGTAGATGTACAATCGGATATAGACGTTCGGCTTCGTATGATGGCAGTCAATAAAGATAAGCATCGTCTACTCTTCACTCATGGTTTGTTTGCTTTGGATGCGACGTTTGAACTCTCCCTGGTCGTAGCGCATCGTTGGAATCCTTACAGCAGGGAGACATTATCACGTTTTCCTATAGAATTAATCAAGAGATTGAGTCATTATTTCCATAAGGAAGCTGAGCCTCGTGATGGCTTGTTCATCGATAAAGAAGATGAGCCGGTGAGGGATTTGGTTTGGCCTGAAGGCATTGTGGGCCTGATGCTCAGTCACTTGAACTGGGCGGATGGTTTTTCTTACACGCTGTATACTTTACTTCCTGTTCGCAGTAAGCGCAGCGTTAAGGACACTAAGACGGTGGAGAAGAATAGGAGTGCAGGTTGGCAGAAGTTGGAGTTGAAAGACTTGACACCGCCTTATCAATGGTGATGGATGAAGAGTTGGAATTTTGACTGTTGTGCGTGATGCGTATGTTTGATTAGCTTTTGAAGCCAGAGAAAAAGGTCATTTAGGCGCAAAATGCAACGCAAAACTCAAAAAAACGCGGTCAACTCTTGCCGGTTCAAGAAAAAGTAGTACCTTTGCACTCGTAATCAAGACACGGTACCATGGCCGAGCGGTTAGGCACAGGTCTGCAAAACCTGCTACAGCAGTTCGAATCTGCTTGGTACCTCTTCGCAATGAAGGAGCGGCTCTTAGAGTCGCTCCTTTTATTTTTATATTTGCAGCCATCCTTTCATTGTTTATTTCATGGAAGATTTAGAAAGCAACGAACAAATGAGCGTCCCGACTCCGGACGGTGTGCTCTCCCCTGCCGATCAAACTTTGGACTCCCTCGAAACGGCACGTGATGCTGAGCACCTCGTGCTGCGCACCGAAGGACTCGTGAAGCGTTATGGCAAACGAACAGTGGTGAACGATGTCTCGTTCGAAGTTCATCAAGGTGAAATCGTGGGTTTGCTCGGCCCTAACGGTGCCGGAAAGACCACGTCGTTTTATATGACCACCGGTTTGGTGGTGCCCAACGGCGGGCATATTTATCTTGGCGAGAAAGAAATCACGAAAGCCCCGGTTTATCGTCGCGCAAAAGCCGGTATCGGTTATTTGGCGCAAGAGGCTTCGGTTTTTCGCAAGATGAGTGTCGAAGACAACATTCTTTCGGTGCTCGAAATGACCGGAAAGAGTCGTGAGGAGCAGCGCGAGCATTTGGAATCGCTGATCGCGGAATTTCGATTGCAGAAGGTGCGCAAGAACCTCGGCGATCAACTTTCGGGCGGTGAGCGCCGTCGAACGGAAATTGCTCGTTGTCTGGCCATCGACCCTAAGTTCATCATGCTCGATGAGCCCTTTGCCGGTGTAGATCCCATTGCAGTGGAAGACATTCAGTATATCGTGTGGAAGCTCAAAGACCGCAACATCGGTATCCTGATCACCGACCACAATGTGGAAGAAACGCTTTCGATCACCGACCGCGCCTATCTGTTGTTTGAAGGCCGCATTTTGTTCCACGGCACGCCCGAGGAATTGGCCGAAAACGAGGTGGTGCGTGATCGCTACCTCACCCACTCTTTTGTGCTTCGCCGCAAAGACTTTGCAGCCTTGGCCGCGAAGCGTGAACTAAACGCGTAAGACATAGATAAATCTGCGTGCCTTTCTTTCGAAAGGTACGCGGATTTTGTAGATTGCTACCTTGCAGAGGAAGAGGTGCTTCTTCTGTCCACTTATAGATACCTATTTTCATGAAACATTTTCTCCCCTTATTATTGTGCGGTCTCACCGGTCTGCAAGCGACAACGACGGTTTGGGCGAAGTCGGCGAACGGTGGTGCAGCGACGAAGCCAGACACGGTGAAAGTATCTTCGGCCGAACTCACCGGTTGCTTTCCTTTGCGTCGTCCTTTCGCGACCGATAGTGTGAACCTCGCCGATCGGCCTTTCGATCCCGCAGAAGTGCTGGAACAAAATGCGCTGATCGCCAAAAAACGCGGACAGCAATCGTTGCGTCGTCTGACCACCGGTGCGGCGATTGACAGCAATGCGGTGAGTGTACTGCGCTTCACGGTAGACACTGAGCGTTGGCGCACGGCTCGTTTGCAGACTCCGCAGTTGAAGCGTTACGACACCTTCTTGAATGGGGTGAAAGTGACGGACGGCAACCTTCGTTTTTGGCCGGGACGCAGCGAAGTGACTTTGATGGTCTATGCCGATCGTCATGCGCGCGACACCTTCAATGTGAGTCTGACGGGAGATTCGTTGAATGTATTGCGCACGAATGTGACCGATCAGCGAAAGTTTGCTTTCGATGATATGGTACACGGCAAGCGCTACTACAATGCCGACATTTCTCCCACAGGGCGTTATGTCTTGACCCATTATATCGAAACACGACGCGACGGTGTCACGGCTTATTCGTCGGTGCTCACCGATCTCAAGGACGGCCGCACCCTGCTCCGCACAGCCGAATACTTGCACGGCTCGTGGATGCCGAAAACCGACCGGTTGTATTTCAAACGTAACACGGACGGGGGGACGAACCTCGTGGTGCTCGATCCGGCCACGATGAATGAGCAGACACTTGCCACGCGATTGCCCGAAGGCTCGCTCACGTTGTCGCCCACGGCGAAGTTTGCGATCATTTCGCGCGGTGAAGACGGACCGACCACCGACGGGCCACTCAAACAACTCTATGCTCCCGACGATCGCCAGCCCGGTTGGCGCGATCGCAGTGCGCTCTATTTGGTGGATTTTGCCAACGGATTTTCGCAACGTCTCACTTACGGTCGCGAGAGTGTGCATCTGAATGATATTTCGCCCGATGGCAAACGTTTGCTGCTCACGCGCAATCGTCATGATTTGACGAAAAAGCCGTTTGACCACGTCGATGTGTTCGAAATGCACCTCGAAGACGGGCGTGTCGACACCCTGCTCACGGCGCAACCTTGGTTGGACGAAGGCAGTTACAGCCCCGATGGCAAACTCTTGCTGTTCAAAGGCAGTCCTTCGGCTTTCGGTGGCATCGGCAGTGCGTTGCCCAAGGGCGAAGTGGCACAGAGTTTCGACAAACGCCTCTATCTCTACAATCCTGCAACGAAGCAGGCCACGGCGTTGCTCAAGGACTTTGCTCCCTCGGTGGGTGAATATGATTGGAACGCCGGCGATGGCAACATTTATATGCGTTGCACAGATGGTTATGACGAAACTTTGTGGCGTTTAGATCCCCGTACCGGTCAGCGATTCCGCTTTGAACTCCCGGTTTCGGTCGTTCAGCGTTTCTCGTTGTCGGAAACTCGCGTGCCGCGTGCTGTCTTCTTCGGACAAACGGGCACGACGTCTCGCAACGCCTATGTGGCGGAACTCTCGTCGGCGCGCCCTAAGTGCAAACCCTTCGGCGAAGTGTCGTTTGCCGGAGCGTTGGGCGATGTGCGTGTGGCTTCTTGCACGCCATGGAGCTACAAACGCGCAGAGCGTGACACGGTGGCCGGTTTTTACTTCTTGCCCGCCGACTTCGATGCGAAGAAGAAGTACCCGATGTTGGTGTATTATTACGGAGGTTGCGTACCGACCACCCGCGAATTGGAGTTCCACTACCCGCTTTCAGTCTTGGCCAACATGGGCTATGTGGTGCTTGCCCTTGAACCTTCCGGTGCGATCGGTTTCGGTGAGGAGTTTGCGGCACGCCACATCAACACATGGGGAAAGCGTTCGGCCGATGACATCATCGAAGCCACGAAAGCCTTCACGGCTGCGCATTCTTATGTCGACGCGAAGAAAATCGGTTGTATGGGCGCAAGCTATGGCGGTTTCATGACCGAGTATCTCCAGACGCGCACCGACATTTTTGCCGCCGCGGTGAGTCATGCCGGTATTTCGAACATCGCCTCCTATTGGGGTGGCGGATATTGGGGACATACCTACGGCGAAACCGCGCAGTACGGCTCCTATCCTTGGAACAATCCCGACCTGTATGTGAAACAATCGGCTTTGTTCAACGCAGACAAGATTCACACGCCGTTGCTCCTCCTCCACGGTACGGCCGACACCAACGTGCCCACCAATGAAAGCCAGCAACTGTTCACGGCGTTGCGAATCTTGGGGCGCCCTGTCCAGTACATTCAGATCGAAGGCGCCAACCACGTGGTTACCGACTATCATCAGCGCATGAAATGGCAACAAACCATCATGGCTTGGTTCGCCAAGTATTTGCAAGGCGATGACGCGTGGTGGAAAGGCATCGGCTACAAAGAATAGTGCGCATATCGGAAGGAACTTTCCCCATATTTATTGACAAAGAACGAAGAAAGCGAGGTGTATTTGCCTCGCTTTCTTTGTTGTTTTCTTGATTCGCCGTAACTTTGTCGAGCTATTTAGTAACATCTGATGAAAATAAATTTTCTCCTTTTGCCCCTATTCGTTGGTTTACTGTGCGCCGTGGGCTGTAAGAGCCGTACGGAGACACCGGCTACCCCCGTCGAAGAGGTGGGCGATACCGTGCAGAGCGATAGCGTCATGGTAGATTCTGTGCCTGCCGTGGCAGAAACGCCCATCCCCAAGAAGGCCGACGAATTTTTCGACGACTTTGCCTTTGCTTTTATGAAGAAGCCGCGTTTTCAGCGCTCGCGTATCGTGTTCCCGTTGGAACACATTGTCGACGACAAGCGGTCTGTCATTCAAAAGTCCGCCTGGAAATACGATCGCATGTATTCGGCCAGAGAAACCTATACGCTCATTTTTGACAGCGCCAAAGGGGACGGCATGGCCAAGGACACCAGCGTGAACCGCGTGGTGGTGGAAGAGTTGGACTTACTGCAGCAGCGCATCAAGAGTTTTCTCTTTCTGCGAGAAAATGCCGAGTGGCGTTTGACCCGACTCACCGAAGAAAAGATGGAACGCAGCGCGAATAGCGATTTCTATGCGTTTTATCAGCGTTTCTCCACCGATACGGATTTTCAGCGTGCACACATTGCGCGGCAGTTGAGTTTTTCGACTTTCGATGAGGATAATTTCAAGCGTATCGAAGGCTTTATTTCTGCATCCCAATGGCCGGATTTTGCTCCCGAATTGCCTAAAAACAAACTGACCAACGTGCTTTACGGCCAGACGTTCAAGAATACGAATCTGCGCGTGCTTTCGATCTCTTCACCCTCCAGCGGACTAACGAGTACATTGACCTTCCGCCGTCGCAACGGCAAGTGGATGCTCACGCGGCTTGAGAATTAACCATGGAGTGAAGCCGGCTTGCTGCCGCTCCAACGCTACTTTTATAGACGCTTGGCAGTAATTCCGTTTACAATTCAACGAAATCGACCCAATAACACGACATAACGAAATACGACTATGCCCTACTCTCTTCTTCACCACAACACTTTTGGCATTGATGCTTCGTGCACACGATTTGAGGAGTATGCTTCTGTGGCGCAGCTCAAAGAGATCATCACGACACTCGGAGACACGCCGTGGCTGCACATCGGTGCCGGTAGCAATCTGCTCTTTGTGCAGGATTACGACGGTGTTGTGCTGCACAGTAAGATCATGGGCAAGGAAGTCCTCGCCGAGACGAGCGAAGAGCTCCTCTTGCGCGTCGGGGCCGGCGAACCTTGGGATGATTTTGTCGCTTATTGCGTCGAACACGGGTATTATGGTTTGGAAAACCTTTCGCTCATTCCGGGAGAAGTCGGTGCGAGTGCCGTGCAGAACGTAGGCGCGTACGGAGTGGAGGCCGGTGATTGCATTGAGCGGGTAGAGACGGTTGAGATAGCCACGGGGAGAGAATGCGTGTTCTCTCATGACGATTGCCGATACGCTTATAGAAGCAGTTTCTTCAAACATGAAGGTGCGCATCGCTTTGCGGTGACGCACGTTGTCTTTCGTTTGCGCAAACACTTTGCCCCTATTTTGACGCATGCGGCCGTTTCGCGTGCTTTGGAGGCGATGGGTATTTCTCCCGGCGAAGCAAGTGCGTTGCAGGTGCGAGAAGCCATTATTCAAGTGCGCCGATCCAAATTGCCCGATCCCGCGGAAGTGGGCAGTGCCGGTTCGTTCTTCATGAATCCTGTGGTTTCCGCAGAACAACTCGCCGAGCTTTTGTTGCGTTATCCCGACATGCCGCATTATTCCTTGCCCGAAGGGGCAAAAATTCCCGCTGCTTGGCTCATTGAGCAGTGCGGCTGGAAGGGACGACGCATGGGCGGTGCCGGCGTGCATGCTTTGCAGCCGCTTGTGCTCATCAATGCCGACCATGCCACGGGCAATGAGGTGGTGAAGCTGGCCGAAGCAATCCAAGCTGACGTGAAGTCTAAATTTGGCGTGAGCATCGTTCCGGAAGTGTTGTACATTTAGCGGAGAATAGCAGGTGGGCGAAGGCTTTTGTACCTGTTTTCTATGAAAGAGGGAATGTGTTCCGTTCGGAGCATTCCCTCTTTTTCATGTGGTTGGTGGAAGTTGATTTCATTGTTGTGCGGTACTCAATGATCGTTGCACGAATCTCTCATCCGGTTGATGTGGGTGGGAGAGAGCAGAAGAAAGACGCGGAGCACCGCGAGGTTTTTCGCCTTGAAGAAGAGGAGATACGGCTGATGGAGGCGAAGTGAACAGCGAAAGTTGGGAGGGGAGAAGAGAAACAAGGGGAGTTTTCTTCAATACGCCGCAACTTTTGAAGAAAACTCCCCTTGTTTTTCAGAAAAGTGCCCTACCCTCCAAATTCGATGGTGACGAAGAATGAGTTGGGGGGAGATGCTTTTCCTACGAGAGTGAACACAGAGAAAATCCTGAGAGTTTTTTGTCAACCGAAGAGGGCGCCCATGCAAAGGCAGAGCATGCTGAGGAAGACGAGGGCGAGATCGACGGCTTTTGAGCGGAGATTGTGCTCATGCAGCAGGAAAGCTCCGAAAAGGAAGCTCACCAATACGCTGCTCCGGCGAGTCATCGAGACGACGGCTATGAGTGCACCCGGAATGGAGAGCGCGTAGAAATAGAAGAGGTCGGCCGCTGTGAGGAAAAGACTGATGCCCACAATGCTCCAGCGCCAACTGAATGTTGTGGTGTGCCGGCGTGCCGGCCACCAGAGGAAGAAGAAAATGAGGAGCATCAGTGCAAGTTGGTAATAATTGAACCAAGATTGCACAAATAGGGCATTTAGTCCCTGCCCTCCCCGATTGACCGGTGCCAATAAGAACTTATCGTACAAACCGCTGCATGCACCGAGCACGGCGGCGAGAACAAGCAGCAAAATGTAGCGATTGTGCAAAAAGTGGATGCCCTCTTTGCGGCCGCTGCGGCTGAGAAGAAAGAAGGAACAGATGGCCAAGAGTACACCTGCCCACTGCCAAGTATTGAACTCCTCGTGGTAGATGAGCAATGCGCCCATGAGTGTCATCACCGGGCGGGTGGCATTGATAGGCCCAACGAGTGTGAGCGGCAGATGCTTGATGGCGAAATAACCACATACCCATGAAGAGAGAACAATGACGGCTTTTCCCATCACAAAAAGGTGGTGAGCAAATGGTGCGGGGGGAATATACCAGCGGCTCTCGGGCGAAATCCAAGCGAGTTGGCTGCCGCTGAGCAACGGTAGGAAAATAAGGCTGCTCAGCGCGGTGTTGATGAGCAAAACGGGGATGACGGCATTGTCGCGCAGCGATTGCTTTTTGAAAACGTCGTAGAAGCCGAGCAAGACAGCAGAAGCAACGGCGAGAAAGAACCACGTCATGAAGGAAAGTCGATAAAAATGAAAATCAATACTGGATGTCTACGAGGAAAAGCGCATTGCCGGGTACGCTTTCTCCGGCTGAACAGCGATTCTTGGCGGCAATCACGGCACGAAACTCGTCGAGTGACATGCGTCCGCGTCCCACTTCGAGCAGTGTGCCCACGACGGCGCGTACCATATTGCGTAAAAAGCGATTGGCGGTGATTTCAAAGCGCCAGTGATCGCCCTCTACTTGCGTCCAGCGAGCGTGCGTCACTTGGCAGAGGTTGGTCTTTTGGTCGTTGTTTACCTTTGAGAAACTAGTGAAATCGTCGGTTTCGAGCAGGATTGCCGCTGCACGGTTCATCAGTTCGTAGTCCGGAGCGAAAGTGAGACGAGCCGCATAGTGGCGGAGATAGGGATCTTTGTGTCCGTAGACGAAGTAATGGTAGGTTCTTCGTTTGGCATCGAAGCGGGCGTGGAGGCGTTCGTCTACTTGCTGCACGCGTTGCACGGCGATGTCCTGCGGCAAAATGCGGTTCAGGCGAAATACCATTTGCTCGGGGTCGATTGTGGCATCGGTGTCGAAGTGAGCCACCATCATCGAGGCGTGCACGCCGGTGTCGGTGCGACCGGCTCCCACGCATTCCGTGGGGACGGGAAGCAGCTTGGTGAGCGCATCGTTGAGGCGAGCTTGTATGCTGTC
The DNA here is from genome assembly GCA_963517315.1 of uncultured Prevotellaceae bacterium. Lineage (GTDB taxonomy): Bacteria > Bacteroidota > Bacteroidia > Bacteroidales > Bacteroidaceae > Alloprevotella. The sequence goes on along the minus strand of CAUQEF010000007.1, from coordinate 54,789 downwards.
GGCATTGGGTTGTACTTGCCAACCGTGATAGTTGGTGCCGTCGTATGAGAGGGTGATGAAATAGCGCATGGGGCAGAACGTTTGAAAGCGGCAAAGCTACAAAAATAAAGCCGTGCCCCAAGTGTTGAGGCACGGCTTTTGTGTGATGGACGGAGACCGTATTTGATTAAGCTTCTTCGGCAACAACCTCGAAAGCCACCTCAGCGGTTACATCCTTGTGAAGTTTCACGGCAGCTTTGTAAGCGCCCACTTCCTTGACATCCTTGAGGACGATGCTCTTACGATCCACTTCGATACCGAGCTTTGCGAGTTCTTCGGCGATGTGGAGGTTCGTAACCGAACCGTAGATGGCACCGGTGGCGCTCACCTTGGTTGCGATCTTGATACCCTCTACTGCGTTGATCTTCTCAGCCAATGCGATAGCGTCGTTCTTGATCTTTTCGAGCTTGTGAGCTTGCTGCTTGAGCGTCTCTGCAAGTTCCTTCTTAGCAGAAGCTGTTGCGAGGACTGCCTTGCCGGTGGGAATGAGGAAGTTGCGGCCATAGCCGTCTTTCACGGTGACGATTTCGTTCTTGAAACCGAGACCCTGCACGTTTTCTTTGAGAATGAGTTCCATGTGTATACCTCCTCTTTTAATTATTTCATCAAGTCAGTTACGTAGGGGAGGAGCGAAAGGTGACGAGCACGCTTCACAGCCTGAGCTACGCGGCGTTGGAATTTCAACGACGTACCGGTGATGCGGCGGGGAAGGATTTTTCCCTGTTCGTTGAGGAACTTCTTGAGGAATTCGGGATCTTTGTAGTCGATATACTTGATACCGCTCTTCTTGAAACGGCAGTACTTCTTCTTCTTGACGTCAACGGTAGGGGGAGTCAAGTAGCGAATTTCAGATGCTTGTGCCATGGATTAGTCCTCCTTTTTGTTAGAACGACGCTTTGCGGCGTATTCAGCAGCAAATTTGTCGAGTTTTACAGTCAGAAAACGGATAACGCGCTCGTCGCGACGGAAGCCGATTTCCAGTTTTTCAACAACGGTGGGGTCAGCCTTGAACTCCAGCAACTGATAGAAACCGGTGCTCTTCTTGTCGATGGCATAAGCCAACTTCTTGAGGCCCCAGTTTTCTTCATTGATAACCTCTGCGCCATTGGCAGCGAGGATACCCTTGAATTTTTCGACCGTCTCCTTCATCTGAACATCAGACAAAACGGGAGTGAGGATGAAAACGGTCTCATACTGATTCATCATAGGGATGTGATTGAATTGAGTGAGTATTGTGTTTATGGGATATGCGACGCCTTGTCGCTGTCAGAATGGCAGGACGACGCCACAAAACGCTGCAAAAGTAGGGAATTTTTGACAAGCTGCCAAGAAAACTCCCGTGTTTTTCGCCGCTGTGCATATAATTTGCAAAAGGAACGACTACGATACCGCAAATTTTCGTACATTTGCATAGCTATTTCATAGACGCATATACAATACTAATTATGACGCAAAACTTATCGCCACAAATAGCCCGTGTTCTTGCGCTCGGCAAGGCAGAAGCACGCCGCACACACCAAGAGAAGGTGGGTGCTGTGACGCTTTTGCTCGGCATGCTCAACGATCGTGAGGGTGCGGCCCTAAAAGTGATCGAACAGTTTGGCATTTCCACAGAACAACTGCGCAACACGCTGGAAGCACAGATCGCACCGTCTTCCAATGAGGAGACCACTGCCGTAGAAGATACGGAGGTGGCGCGTGATGTCGATCGTATTTTGCGATTGGCACAACTCGAAGCGCGTTTGCAACGAGAAAATAATGCCACGGACGTACATTTGTTCCTGGCCATGCTGAGAGACAAAACCAACGACGGTTGCAAAGTGCTCGCATCGTACAACTTGAATTACGACAGCGCGATGAAGTTCATCGCCAAAGATAGCCGCAATGTTGCCGGCCGTGCTCCCATGGCTTCTAATATGCCTGATGGGGACGAGGCTGTACCCGCCGGCGGCGATCCGCGACAGAGCGGGCGTCGGGGAAACGACACGACCACCGAAAAAACGTCGGGCAAGGACACGCCGATTCTAGATAATTATGGGGTGGATTTGACCAAGGCTGCAGCAGAGGGTGTGTTGGATCCGATTGTCGGACGCCATGATGAAATCGAACGCATGGCGCAAATCCTCACGCGCCGTAAAAAGAATAATCCGATTCTGATCGGTGAACCCGGTGTGGGAAAGAGTGCTCTTGTGGAGGGCTTGGCGCAACTGATTGTGAAGAATAAAGTGCCTCACCTGCTGTCCGGTAAACGACTGGTTTCGCTTGACATGGCTTCGATAGTGGCAGGAACGCAATATCGCGGACAGTTTGAAGACCGACTGCGCAAACTCATCGACGAATTGAAGGCGCATCGCGAAGTGGTGCTCTTCATTGATGAAATTCACACCATCATCGGGGCGGGTAGTGCGCCCGGTAGTTTGGATGCCGCCAATATTTTGAAACCGGCCTTGGCACGCGGCGAAGTGCAGTGCATCGGTGCTACAACGATCAATGAGTTTCGGAAGAGTATTGAGAAGGATGGCGCGTTGGATCGCCGTTTCCAAAAAATACAACTCGAACCGACCACCGCGGAAGATACGTTGCAAATCCTCAATAATATCAAGGAGCGATATGAAGATCATCATAATGTGACCTATACTCCTGCGGCGATTGAGGCCTGTGTGGCATTGACAGAGCGTTATATCAGCGATCGCGCGTTGCCCGACAAGGCAATCGATGCTTTAGATGAAGCCGGTAGTCGAGTGCACCTGCTGAATGTGCGTGTGCCTGAGCCTATTGCAGCCAAAGAGCTGGAGGTGCAAAACTTGCGCAAGGAAAAAGAAGCTGCTGCTGCGCGCCAAGAATATGAACTGGCTGCAGGTTTGCGTGATCGCATGCTCCAAAGTGAGGCAGAACTCAAAACGTTGCAAGAAGAATGGCGGAGAGAGTTGAGTGAACATCGGATCATTGTGGACGAAGATTCCATTGCAGGCGTGGTTTCGATGATGAGCGGTGTGCCGGCGGAGCGTATGAAAGAGTCAGAAACGGTTCGACTGAAGGGCATGAAACAAGCGCTTTCTTCAAAGGTGATTGCTCAAGATCGTGCCATTACGCGATTGACGCGTGCCATCACGCGCAACCGCCTCGGATTGAAAGACCCCAATCGACCGATTGGTACGTTTATGTTCGTCGGTCCTACGGGAGTGGGTAAGACGCATCTCGTCAAAACGCTGGCCGAATTTATGTTCGGTAGTAAAGATGCCCTGATTCGTATCGATATGAGTGAGTACGGTGAGAAATTCTCCACTTCTCGACTCGTAGGTGCTCCTCCGGGGTACGTCGGGTATGAAGAAGGCGGACAATTGACGGAAAAAGTACGTAGACACCCCTACTCTATTGTCTTGCTTGACGAAATCGAAAAAGCGCACCCTGACGTCTTCAACATGTTGCTCCAAGTGATGGATGAAGGACGTATGACGGATGGTAATGGAACGACAGTGGATTTCCGCAACACGATTTTGATCATGACTTCCAACAGCGGAAGTCGCCAAGTCAAAGAGTTTGGTGCGGGAGTGGGCTTCTCGGCTTCGGTAGACGGTATTACGGCTGAAGCTGCAGAACACATTGTGCGCAAAGCCCTGCAACGCCAGTTTGCTCCGGAGTTCTTGAACCGCTTGGATGAAATTGTGATGTTTGATCCCTTGACGCGTGAGGGAGTTGAACAAATTGCCGGGTTGGAGATCCGCGCACTCGCACAACGCTTGCAAACTACGGGACGTCAGATTACGTTCACTCCCGAAGCTACGCGTTTTGTCGCACAAAAAGGATTTGACCCGCAGTATGGTGCACGATCTTTGCGCCGTACATTGCAAGAATATGTGGAAGATCCGCTGTGTGATTTGCTCCTTGAGGGAGAAAGTGGCACGTCTATTCATGTGGAGCTTGATGCAGAACATGATAGGCTGAAAGTGACAGCCGAAACAGCGGCTGAGAATTAATTTTTCGGACGACTGTCGCACTGCTTTCGGTGCGGCGGTCGCCAACCTATATATATATGGTGCACAAAATAGATGTTTTCATTCAAACGGACAGTGTCGGCAACATGTCGGCGGCGCACGATTTGTCATTGCTTCCTGAGGTAGGGAGAGTGTATGCGCTGACCACTGTTGAGCGGGAGGAAGAAGAAGGAGTGTCAACGATGTTCGTCGACGATTTCTCTTCGTCTAAAATGCTACGCAGCGTAGCACGCGCCTCAACGGCAGAATATGTCGCGCTCTTTTTGAAGCCTACAGGTTTCCGCCCCGCTTATCGTTGTTTGGAGCGCTTGCACAATGTGATGCAAGACAGCGGTGCCGCGATGGTATATGCCGATCGTTGGGAGCAACGTGTGGATGAAGACGGACAGATCGCGTTGCCCACCGAGCACCCGGTGATTGATTATCAAGAAGGCGCGGTGCGTGATGATTTCGATTTCGGTGGATTATGGTTAGTTCGTGGTGACTTGTTACGTCAGTTTGCGGCGGATAGTAAGCAACGCTACAAGTATGCCGCAGCCTATGCCCTGCGTTTATATTTGAGTCGTCACGGCGATTTGGTACACCTGAGAGAACCCCTCTACACCGAACAAGAAACTGATTTGCGCCGCAGTGGCGAAAAGCAGTTTGACTATGTGAATCCGGCAGCGCGTGAGGTGCAAATCGAAATGGAACGCGCGTGCACTGTGCATCTCAAGGCGATGGGAGCTTGGCTTGCCCCGGATGAATACGATGATGTGCCTCTTCGCGAAGAGGATCAAGCCTTGCTTCAAATTATGTCTCCTGCCTTACCTGCAGGTTCCACAATCGGAGGAGAACTGACCGCAGAAAAGGTGTCGGTAGCTTCTTTCCCTATTGTGGCTTCGGTGATTATTCCCGTGCGAAACCGTGTGCGTACAATTGGGGATGCGATTCAATCAGCGCTTTCGCAAGCAACAAATTTCACGTTTAACGTAATAGTTGTAGATAATCATTCTACCGACGGAACGGAAGAGGTGGTTCGCAGGTTCTCGCAGGACGAACGTGTGGTTTTGTTGCAGCCCGAGCGTACAGACTTGGGCATCGGCGGATGTTGGGACTATGCAATTCGCTCAAAATCCTGCGGTCGCTATGCTGTTCAGTTAGATTCTGACGACCTTTATAGTGGAACGGATACCTTGACGCGCATTGTTGAGGCTTTTGTGAAACAACGTGCGGCGATGGTCATCGGGTCTTATCGGATGGTGAACTTTAATTTGGAGACATTGCCCCCGGGATTGATCGATCACCGTGAGTGGACGGCTGATAATGGCCGTAACAATGCTTTGCGAATCAACGGTTTGGGAGCACCACGCGCTTTTGATACCGCAGTGCTGAGAGAGATCGGATTCCCGAACACGAGCTACGGAGAGGATTACGCGTTGGGCTTGGCTATTTCACGCCGTTTCCGTATTGCGCGCATTTACGATGAATTGTATTTGTGCCGCCGCTGGGAGGGTAATTCCGACGCTGAATTGGATGTGCATCGGGTGAATCGTCACAATGCATACAAGGATGAACTGCGTACGTTTGAGTTGCGTGCTCGCCGCAGACTGAATGCAAGTTGGCAGCATGCCATTAATCAAGAGGAGGTAAACGCTTTCTTTGACAAACAATTGAGTTCTTGGCCGGGTGCGCGCCAGCGTTTTGACGATTTACGTGAAAGTGTGCAGATTAAATCGCTCGATACAGAGGATTATGCGCTGTCTATTCAACATAATCCTTCTCGTCTCGTTTCGACCGCTGCGAAGGTTGATCGGAAATCACTCAAAAAACGAGCATGTTTCTTGTGCGATAATCATCGCCCAGCGGAGCAAATCGGTTTGACTGTCGAAGGTAAATACAATGTATTGGTCAACCCTTTCCCGATTCTGCCCCATCACTTGACCATTATCAACCGTCGTCACACGCCGCAGACGATGAATGGCAATTGGTCGGCATTTTGTCGCATCGCTTCCCAGTTGGACGAGTATGTGGTGTTCTACAATGGAGCAAGATGTGGAGCTTCTGCCCCGGATCACATGCATTTTCAAGCCGGTGCTCGTGGCATTGTGCCGCTTGAGCGCGATTGGCAACGCTATGAAGGTCGTTTGGAGCGAGTATACCCCCAAACACCGGAAGAAACGGCCGCTGTGGAAGAAGCCGGTTACGAAGACAAACGCGCCGGTATCTACTTACTAAAGGAGTATGCTTGCCCCGTGTTTGTTGTCATCGGTGAACGCGCAGAGGGGGAGCAACTTTTGCTGCGAAAACTTGTAGAAGCCTTGCCCGGCGCGGAACAAAACAGAGAGCCGGACATGAATTTGCTGGCATGGATGGATAATCATCATCCCGCGCATCCCGATTCTTTGGTCACTTTGGTCTTTCCGCGCGCCAAGCATCGCCCCGATTGCTATTTTGCCGAAGGAGAAAAGCAATGCTTAGTATCTCCGGGCGCCATTGATATGGCCGGCCTCATCATTGCCCCCAAACCCGAAGATTTTGAGCGCATCACCCCGCAGAAAGCAGCTTCTATACTCGCAGAAGTGTCTCTTTCTGAAAATGAAATAGCACAAGTCATTCGCCGTTTGCACAAAGGAGGCCGTCGCGTGTCGCGTCGCAAGGCCTCGGATCTCTTTGTCAACGGAGTAGAACCGCGCGTTGCTGTGGGAATTATGCGTGCCCAACGTATTTCTTTCGTGCTCAATACGGAATTTATGGCCAAAGGTGCGTCCGTTGTCGGCGAGCAGGTGGTGGAATACAGCGATGGAGGCATCAAATGGAACGGTAATGTATACAGCGAACTGAATTTTCACCCCACCGGCGAGGACGCTGAAGTTTCGTTCACCTTGAAAGAAGTGCCCATCGGTATCAATTTCCATTGGGAACGCCAGCAGAACCAAACTTTCCACGGCATGCTGAGTTTTGTGGTCGATGAGGAAAAACTCGTGGCCATCAATCAGGTTTCCGCAGAGTTGTATTTAGAAAGCGTTATCGCCTCCGAGATGAGTGCAACGGCATCGCTCGAACTACTCAAAGCCCATGCCGTGGTGAGTCGCAGTTGGTTGTTCAAAATGATGGAGCAACGCCGTTGGCATGCCCAAAATCCTGAAGGCAACTTCTTCTCTTTCCAACGAAAGGACGACGAATACATTCGCTGGTACGACAGAGAAGACCATACGCTCTTCGATGTTTGTGCAGACGATCACTGCCAGCGCTATCAAGGCATCACCATCGTGACGCGTCCCGAAGTGCGCGAGGCAATAGTCGCCACACGCGGGCAAATTCTCACCTATGGCGATGAGATCTGCGATGCACGTTTTTCGAAATGTTGCGGTGGAATGACCGAGAAATTCTCCGCTTGTTGGGACAACCACGATGAGCCTTATCTGATCCCGACAAGGGACACGCCTCAGGACGACGAGCGCGCTGTCCCCGCTCCCAATCTCACGCAAGAAGAAGAGGCGAAGGAGTGGATGCACACCCGTCCCGAAGCATTTTGCCGCACGTCCGATCCACAAATTCTCTCGCAGATATTCAAAGATTATGATCGCGAGACGGAAGATTTCTATCGATGGAACGTAAGCCTCACCCAAGAGGAGATACGAACGCTGATTGAAGAGCGCACCGGATTGAAGTTCGGAAAAATTTTCGACCTTATCCCCGTTGAGCGCAGTGACAGTGGTAGAATTGTGCGTCTGAAAATCGTAGGCGAAGAGCGAGAATTTGTCATCGGCAAAGAATTGGAGATTCGCCGCGCCCTTTCGCCGACTCATCTGTATTCCAGTGCTTTTGTTGTCGAAAAGTCGGATGAGACAATCGAAGGTGCTCCCGCAGCATTCCGTTTAGTCGGCGCAGGATGGGGACATGGGGTTGGTTTATGTCAAGTTGGCGCAGCTGTCATGGGAGCTGAGGGGTATGCCTACCGCGACATCTTACTCCATTACTATAAAGAGGCGCAAATTGAAAGAAAGTATGAATAACAATCGGTCGCAACCTTGGCAATGGGTGTCCTCACTTTATTTTACTGAGGGCATCCCCTATTACATCGTAAATTCGGTGGCGCTGCTCATGTACAAGCGCTGTGGGCTGAGTGACGAAGAGTGTGCGCTTTATGCCTCGTGGCTTTCCCTGCCTTGGGTCATTAAACCCTTGTGGAGTCCCATTGTAGAGATTCTTAAGTCGAAACAGTGGTGGATTGTCGGCATGGAAATGCTCATGGCTGTTGCATTGGCGGGCGTTGCTTTTACGCTTCCCACTCCGTATTACGTGCAATTGACGATGGCGTTTTTCTTTTTGATTGCCTTCAGCAGTGCAACGCACGATATTGCCGCAGATGGTTTTTACATGGAAGCCCTCGATGAGCACCAACAAGCCCTGAATGTTGGTGTGCGCAGCCTCTTTTATCGGCTTTCTAAGGTCGTCAGTGAAGGGCTGCTGATCATGTTCATCGGCTCATTGGAAACCTATACGCGTAGTGTCTTCGCCGCGTGGAGTTTAGGCTTGGGGGCAGTTGCGTTATTGTTGGGATTGGCAACTTTTTATCATTGGGCTGTACTTCCCAAACGCACAACTTCTTCAGAAAACTTGGGGACTTTTGTGCGAAACAAGGCTGTTTTTGATGAAAAACAGCCGACTTTTGCAGGCAAAAAGCAGAGAGAGCAAACCGTCAGGGGGGCAATGACAGAGTTTTTGGAAACCTTTGTGTCTTTTTTCCGGAAGCCCGGTATACTGATAGCCATTACTTTTTTGTTGCTCTATCGTCTTCCCGAAGCATTACTTACAAAAATCTGTCCCTTGTTCCTAACGGAAAAGGTAAGTTTGGGAGGCTTAGGGCTTTCCACCTCGGAATACGGCTTTGCCAATGGTGTGTTGGGAGTGATCGGTCTGCTGTCCGGTGGTATCTTGGGAGGTATAGTGGTGGCCGCAGACGGCTTTAACAAATGGCGTTGGCCGATGGTCATGGCCATCTCGTTGCCCAATTGCGTATACATCTTCTTGGCTTATTTCCAACCGGGGAACATTTGGTGGACAAATGCGGCTATTGCCATCGAGCAATTTGGCTATGGCTTCGGTTTTACGCTCTACATGCTCTTCATGTTGTACTTCTCGCAGGGCAAATCAAAGGGCGCCCACTACGCACTTTGCACAGGTTTCATGGCATTGGGCATGATGTTGCCCGGACAAGTTGCGGGTTATATCGCTACGTGGTTTGGTTATTACGGCAGTTTCATCCTCGTGATGTTGCTCGTTCCGATTACTTTTGTGGTGACTTCGCTCATTCGTGTGCCGAATCATTTCGGACGTCGATCAGCTTAACCCCCTATTTTTCTATTTCTCTTTGCATTTCAGAAACAACTTATGACACCGGAAGAAATAAAGAATCATCGTCGGCTCAATTTTCGCCAAACCAATGCTTACGCCATGCAATATGGCGCATTGATGGGCGTGTATGTTGTGGTTGCAGAAGCTTGTTTTGTGCTCGGATTGAAGATAGGTCTCTTGATGAATCTCCAATCGTTGCTGACTTTGGCTTATCCATTTGTGCTACTCATGTTGGCTTTTCGTTTTCGGAAGCAGGTCAGCGAAGGACTACCCTACTCTTTCGGTCGGGGCTTCTTCTTCACTTTGTTGGTTGTACTTTACTCCGGCGTATGGGCTGCACTTGTTGCGCTGCTTTATCTCCAAATCTTTGATCACGGGTATCTGTTTCAAACCTATTTGGAGCTAATCAGTCGTCCCGATATGGTGAAAGCGATGCAAGAGTCAGGCCTGACGGCTCAAGTGCAGGCCTCGACCGGCGGACTTACGCCGGCACAAGTTGTCGAACATTTGCAACAAACGCCGGCCTCAGTCTTCGCTGCAATCATTCTCTACGCATTCATCCTCAGCGGCCCCATCTTTTCACTTATTTCCGGGCTGTTGACCATGCGCGGAAACCGTCGTACCTATTGAATTTCACATCGTCTTCAGACATCTTCAATGAATACCTCTGAAACATCTCACATCGACATTACGGTTGTCGTGCCTCTATATAATGAGGAGGAAAGTATTCCCGAGCTCCACGCTTGGATCAAACGAGTGATGGGCGAACATCAGTTCTCGCACGAAATTATTTTTGTGGACGATGGTTCGACAGACCGGTCGTGGCCGATCATCGAGCAGCTTTCGGAAAGTGATTCGGCCGTGCATGGCATCAAATTTCGTCGCAACTACGGAAAAAGCCCGGCACTCTTTTGCGGTTTCCGTGCGGCGAAAGGCGAGGTGGTCATCACGATGGACGCCGATTTGCAGGATAGCCCGGATGAGATTCCCGAACTCTACCGCATGATCAAGGAAGAGGGCTATGATTTGGTGAGCGGCTACAAGCAAAAGCGCTACGACCCCATTTCCAAAACCATTCCCACGAAACTTTTCAATGCGACAGCTCGCAAAGTGAGTGGAATTCCCAATCTCCACGATTTCAACTGCGGTCTGAAAGCCTATCGCCATGAAGTGGTGAAGCATATAGAAGTGTACGGCGAAATGCACCGCTACATCCCTTACTTGGCGAAGAACGCCGGTTTCACAAAAATCGGGGAGAAAGTGGTGCATCACCAAGCGCGCAAATTTGGCAAGTCGAAATTTATGGGACTCAATCGTTTCATCAACGGCTATTTGGACTTGCTTTCGCTTTGGTTTCTCAACAGTTTTGGTCTGAAGCCGATGCATGTCTTCGGTTTCTTGGGCAGTTTAATGTTTATCGTCGGATTCTTTGCCGTCCTTGCTGTTGGTGGTATTAAATTCTACCACATTTGCTGCGGAACGCCCGCGCCTTTGGTCACTTCCTCGCCTTATTTCTTCATCTCACTCACGATGATGATTTTGGGAACCCAGCTGTTTGTGGCCGGTTTTCTCGGCGAACTCATCAGTCGCAACGCGCAAGGGCGCAATGACTACCACATTGAGAAAGAATTCTAACTCCATTGAGTGTTCCTCGCCTATGATTCGACAACTGTTGTGTTGGACTGCCGGTTTGTCTTTGCTCGGTTGTGCCAATATCGATTGCCCGCTCGATAACCAAACCGAAATGCAAGTGCATTTCTACGATGCTGCCACGCGCGCCGACCTGAAGCTCAGCGATAGTCTCACGATTCTTGGAGTCAAAGGAGATTCCACGGTATTGCTTTATAATAGAGCTTACGGTGTGAACACGCTGAAGTTCCCACTCAATGCGGCCTCCGATCGCGACACGCTCCTGTTTCGCTTCATCGGCAGCGATAGTACTTTTGTCGATACGCTGTATGTCGATCATCGTCGCCAACCGCATTTCGAATCGCTCGACTGTCCGGCTTCAATGTTCCACACCCTTCAGCAAATCAGTGTGCGGGCGGCTGCCCTGCCCCGTGCTTCGTTGGGCATAGACAGTGTCTCGATCGTCAACCCGAAAGTTCAATATCAAGATGTCGACAATCTCAAAGTTTATTTGCGCGCTGTTAGTCAGTAGTTGTGTGGCCGGCGGGGTTAGGGCTGCGGAGATTGCGCCCCCTGATACGTTGAGCCGGCGCAATGCGCAAGGGGTGCAGTTTGCCGATGCCGATCGGGAACGACTGACACGTCTCATGGGCAATCGGAGTGTACCCACTTTCGCCGGGCTCAGCCTATCGGCCGATTTTGCCGGTGCTTTTTTGGCCGTGACGCGTGGTGTGGGCAACTACGAAGCTGCCTTGCGCTTGAACTTAAAAAACACGTACTTTCCGGTAGTGGAACTCGGGTGGGGCGTTTGCGACCAAATTAGCGACGCCACCCAGTTGCACTACAAAGTGCATGCCCCTTATGGGCGTATTGGGGTGGACTATAACGTGAAAAAAGACAAGCAGAGTCTCAATCGCGTGTTTGTCGGTCTCAGATACGGCTATTCCAATTATGTTTATGATCTCTATTCCGACGGATTGGTAGACATGCGCTGGAAAACAACCGTCCCTTTCCAATACCTTGCCCAGTCCGGTAGTGCCCATTGGGGAGAAGCTGTCTTTGGTCTGCAAACATCGTTGTGGAAGTTCGTCCATCTCGGTTGGTCAGTCCGCTATCGTCTGCGCATCGCAGAGCAACAAGCCGTGGCAGGCAGAGCATGGTACGTTCCCGGTTTGGGACGAAACATCGGTGGAAGTAATTTTGCCGGTACATTTCAGTTAGTATTTGATCTCACCCGTTACAAGAAACATAAGTAGCCCAGTATAACTACTCTTTCGATATGAAGAAAATTCTTTCCGCCCTCTTTCTCATTGCCTTGATTGTGGGTACGGTGTTCATTCTTTCCGGTTCGAAATACTACACCAACGAGGGACAGATCTTTGGCACCACTTATCACATCACTTATGCCGGGACGAATGACTTGGATGAGGAAATTCGCGCCGAATTGCAGCGAGTGGATGATGCACTTTCGATGTTCAATAAGCAGAGTATCCTGTCTAAGTTCAATCGCAACGAAAAATTTGATGTTTCCAATGCTCGTTTCAACGATGTGGTTCGCTTGTCGTTGCAACTTTCTCGTGAAACTGACGGAGCTTTTGACATTACCGTTGCACCTCTTGTCAACGAATGGGGATTTGGTTTTAAGCATCGGGAGAAAGTCACGGCTGCAAAGATCGATTCTCTTCGCGCTTTTGTTGGTTACGACAAACTTTATTACGAAGGCGACCGACTGAACAAACGCGATTCGCGTGTCACCATCGATTGTGGAGCCGTGGCCAAAGGTTATGGCGTAGATTGCGTGGCACGTTTGCTTTCTTCCAAAGGCTGCACCAACTATATGGTGGAGATTGGTGGTGAAGTGGTCGTGAAAGGCAAGAACGCCAAAGGCAAGAAGTGGACAATCGGTATCAATAACCCCGTAGATGATAGCACGAAAACGGTCAATGAAGTGCAGAATATCTTGCATGTAAGTGATTGTGGAATAGCAACTTCGGGCAATTATCGTAACTTCTATTACGTTGATGGACGTAAAGTTTCGCATACCATTGACCCTAAAACCGGACAACCCGTACAACATAGTTTGCTCTCAGCCACGGTGATTACCTCATCGTGTGCAAAATCCGATGCGCTCGCCACTTCGTTCATGGTGATGGGAATGGAGCGCGCCAAAGCCTTTTTGGCCAAACATAAAGACGTACAAGCCTATTTCATTTTTGCCGACGGACAAGGAAAATATAAGGTCTGGATGACCGAAGGCATGCAAAAACTCACAGAACCTTGATCATGGAACAGCAATTCATCGATCGTCTCAGCGAATCGCCCCTCTTCCAAGGCCTTACGCTCGACGACTACATTAGTATCAATGAGCGTGTGCATTTTGAGTTTGCCACCGTGCCGCGCGGGACAGCCATCGTCGAGGAAGGCGATCCGTGCGAATCGCTTATTTGCACGCTCAGCGGAACGGTATGTCGCGAGGAGCGTTGCGACAATGGCAGTTACATCTTCCGTGAACTCAGCACTACACCCATGGTGCTCCAACCGGAGAGACTTTTCGGACTTCGCCAGCGATACAGTGCCGGTTTTTCGGCAGAAACAGAAGTGAAGTTGCTCAAGGTCTCGAAGCAGGATGTGCGCGACATCCTTTTTGGCTATATGCCTTTCCATATCAACTTCTTTAATCACATCTGTTCGAGTCACCAGCTCCTCGACGCTCGCTTTTGGCGTGCAATGCCCGACTCTTTGGAGCAGCGCTTCGTCTATTTTCTCCTCACCCGTTCCACGCGTCCCGCCGGTCGCAAGGAATTGGTCGTCGATATGATCGCTTTGGCCGGTGAACTGGTTGCCACACGTTTGCGCGTGTCGCAAATGCTCAACAACCTCAAAGAGAGAGGGCTTATCGAACTGCGTAGACGCCACATTGTTGTGCCTTCGCTCGAAACATTGATTCAAAATGCACAGTAGACAAGAAAAACTCGAAGCGCTCAATCGTGTACTCGATGTGCTCGAAGAGCTGCGTGAAAAGTGTCCTTGGGACAAAAAGCAAACCAATGAAAGTCTGCGTCCCAACACCATTGAAGAGGTATATGAACTTTGCGATGCTTTGATGCAAAGCGACGACAAAGAGATTTGCAAGGAATTGGGTGATGTCCTTCTCCATGTGTTCTTCTACGCCAAGATCGGAGAAGAACGTGAGAAGTTCGATCTTGCCGATGTCTGCAACAAACTTTGCGACAAACTCATTTTCCGTCATCCTCATGTCTATCCTCCCGCCGATGTCGAAGCCGCCGGAGCGCGTCAAGGCATTAAAGTGGAGACCGCGGCGGACGTCAGTGCGCAGTGGGAGCAGCTCAAACAGAAAGAGAAAGACGGCAACGAAACGGTGCTCTCCGGCGTGCCTCAATCCCTGCCCACGCTCATCAAAGCCTATCGCATTCAAGACAAAGCGCGCAATGTCGGCTTTGACTGGGAAGAACGCGCGCAGGTTTGGGACAAGGTGAAAGAGGAGATTGGCGAATTTGAAGCCGAACTCGAGAATATGGATAAGGACAAAGCGGAGGCAGAGTTTGGCGATGTCTTGTTTTCGTTGATCAATGCCGCTCGTCTCTATAAAATCAACCCCGACAATGCGTTGGAGCGTACCAATCAGAAGTTCATTCGCCGATTCAATTATCTTGAATCCAAAACCTTGAAGCAAGGGCGCGCATTGACAGACATGACTCTTGCGGAAATGGATGCCATTTGGGACGAAGCGAAACAAAAGGAACGAGAATCGTGAAAGAAAACGGATCGGCAAAGTGCCGAGAGGAAACATTGAATGAAACGTGCCGCGCAAACGATGGATATTGCGCACGTGTATTTTATCGGTTGCCCGAAGCAGAGGATTATGTGGAAATTCAGGCGAAGCACGAACCGCTTCGCTTGGAACATTATGCACAATTGACAGCAGCCGAGGGGTATGTTTTTGCTCCCTTTACCGTTTCCGAACAACATCCCTTTTGGTTAATTCCGGCCGACAAAACGATGCGTCACAAGGTCACCCCACCTGCGTGGCAACTCCCCAAGACCGAGCGCTGTGAGGGCGATACGGAAGTCAAAAGTTACACTCGTGCTTTTGCCCGATGCAAAGAACTGCTGTCCGATAGACATTTGGAAAAAATCGTTCTCTCACGAACAGCAACTTTACGCATGAGCACGCCATTATCGGCAGCACATCGAGAGGCATTATTTCTCGAATCATGTCGCCGATACCCGCATTCGTTTGTCAGCCTCGTGGAACTTCCCGATCCTTATGGAGCATGGCTGATGGCCACACCCGAAGTGCTGGTGGAAACGGAAGGCAACGGCTATCATACGATGGCTTTGGCCGGAACTTCCCCGGTGGCAGAGGAAAGCAAATGGCTTGTCGAAAATTGGTCACACAAAAATCGTAGAGAACAGGCTTGCGTTGCTGATTACATTCGCGCACGCCTTTGTGCTTTGTCCACTGGCGTACGCGAATCGGCCGTATACGCGCGAAGAGCCGCTGCTTTGCTGCATCTCTGTACTGATTTTCACCTCACGTCTTCCGACAAAATGCCACTTTCCGCTCTCGTTGCGGCACTCCACCCCACTCCCGCAGTTTGTGGAACGCCCGTTGAAGAAGCACGGCGCGTGATTTCACAGGTAGAGACACACGACCGCGCTTACTATTCCGGTTTCTCGGGACCGGTTTCTTGGGATGAAGCGCATTTGTTTGTCAATTTGCGCTGCGCACACCTCTTTTCCACGCACGCCACACTTTATGCCGGCGGGGGACTGTTGTGTGAAAGTGATGTTGATGCCGAATGGCGCGAAACCGAACGCAAATTGTCTACGATAGCTGATTTATTTCAGGCTTAGCCATTGAGGCTTAGGCATCGATCGCTTACGTTTTTTCTTACAATGGAACAAACGCATCTTTACTCTTCGCACCACAACGTCAATTTACTCACGGCAGCCCTCTTGGCGCACCACATTCGCCATGTTGTGGTGTGTCCCGGTTCTCGAAACGCCCCGATTGTGCACAATTTGCAGGTCAATGGAGGCTTTTCTCTCTATTCAGTCACCGATGAACGCTCGGCGGCCTTTGTCGCATTGGGCTTGTGGTTGAAAGTGCGCACCGGCGTGGCACTTTGTGTCACCTCGGGCAGCGCATTGCTCAATACATTACCGGGAGTGGCCGAAGCTGCATTGCGTAGCATCCCCCTTGTCATCATCTCGGCCGATCGTCCGCAAGAGTTTCACGGCATTTTAGACGGGCAAACCCTACCTCAGCAAGGGGCTTTGCAGCCCTATGTGTGCAGTTGGCAGGTGGAGGAGTGTACAATCGAACAAGAGGAGGAGTGTAGAGAGACATTGCGCGAAGCCTTCCGTAGCTATGGGACAACTACTCCGCAAGCGATTCATTTGAACGTGCCCATAGTTGAACCTCTTTTCACTTTTAACGTGGAGAAGCTACCGACTTATACGATCGAGGTTTCTGAAATAGAGAAAAAGGCTTCATCCAAGCTTCTCGAATCGTGGAAAACGATTTTGTCGAAGGCAGAACTGCCGGCCTTAGTCTTAGGGCAAGTCGATGATATTGAGTTGCATTCTGTTGTGAATCGCTTAAAGGAGCAACATCAATTATTGGTTTATGCCGAATGTTTGAGTCAATGTCACGATCATCGCACGGCTTTGTGGATAGATGCGCACGAGGACGTTGTTCCGGATGTCGTGATACATTGTGGAGGCTGTTTTGTAAATAAGCAATTCAAACAACGACTGCGAAAAGCTACTCACCTTCCCGTACTTCGACTGGATGCCACCGATGGCAGCTCGGCGGCAGAAGCCAGAGCCGCCCAATGTCCGGACACCTTTTTCAAGCAACCTGATTGGTTGCGCACACCCAATCCATGGCAAGTGCTCGAAGAATTGGCAGATTGCTTACCTCAAAATGAGCAAGTACGTCAAATCCATACGCAACTCCCCGCGCAAACAGCACTTTCTCTTGATTGCGAAGCCTTATTTGTCGGCAATAGTCGCGCGGTGAGAGTCGTGAATCGTCATTGGCCGGTGGTGAATTTTCCCATTTATGGAAACCGCGGCACAAATGGCATCGAAGGTTCACTCTCGGTGGCTGCGGGCTATGCCATGGCTTCTACGGGAAAAGTACTTTGCATCATAGGTGATCTCTCGTTTTTCTATGACGTGAATGCGTTGTGGAATCGCCGGCTCGACGGCCGTTTGCGCATATTGCTGCTCAATAACGGTCGCGGCGATATTTTTTATGCTCTTCCCGGCTTGAGCGCTTCCCCTGCTTTGCCGGATTATGTGGCCGCAACACATCAAACAACGGCGCGCGGCATCGCAGAAAGTTATAAATGTATTTACCATTCAGCCAATGCTGATAATATGGAGGAGGCTTTGGATCAGCACGTAGAGACTTTGCTCTCGCAGCCTGCCGATCGTCCCGTCCTCTTTGAAATATTCATCTCCTAATTCTCTACCCTTATGCGAAATTGGATCCCCATTCGTCAATATCAAGAGATTCTGTTCGATCAGTTCGAGGGAATCGCCCGCATCACGATCAATCGCCCGCGCTATCGCAATGCGTTCACGCCGACCACGGTCATGGAGATTTCGAATGCTTTGAGCATTTGTCGTGAAGACGCCGACATTCGTGTGGTTGTGCTCACCGGTGCACACTCTCCTGCCCAAGAAGGGCAAACAGAAGAAGAGCGCCTGCGCACAGAGGCTTTTTGTTCCGGTGGCGACATGCACGTGAAAGGGCGCGGAGGATACGTCGGGGGAGACGGAGTGCCTCGACTGAACGTGCTCGAGGTGCAGAAGCAAATTCGTTCCATCCCGAAACCCGTGATCGCCATGGTCAATGGCTTTGCCGTGGGAGGCGGCCATGTGCTGCACCTGATGTGCGATTTGACGATAGCTTCCGAGAATGCCAAGTTTGGACAGACCGGCCCGAAAGTCGGTTCTTTCGATGCCGGTTTCGGTGCTTCGTATTTGGCACGTGTTGTGGGACAAAAGAAAGCGCGTGAGATTTGGTTTTTGTGCAATCTCTATACCGCAGCCGAGGCCGAACGTATGGGTTTGGTTAACAAGGTCGTGCCCTTCGAGCAACTCGAGGACGAAGTCGTGGCATGGGCGCAGCGCATGATGGAGCATTCGCCCTTGGCTTTACGCATGATCAAAGCCGGACTCAATGCCGAACTTGACGGACAGGCCGGTATCCAAGAGTTGGCCGGAGATGCCACGATGCTCTACTATTTGCTTGACGAAGCACATGAAGGAGGACAGGCTTTCTTGGAAAAACGTAAGCCCGATTGGAGTCGCTTCCCGAAACTGCCCTAAGCTTTGACCAAAATGGAATCTATTCGTAAAAGCGCTTCGCCCAATTTAGGCGAAGCGCTCAATTTAGATGATTACTTTACAGAAAACACTGCTCGTGTAAGTGTTTTTCGTGTAACTTGGCGAGTTGAAGAATTGCTGTTCAAGGAACCGGCCGGCACTTCACGAGGCGTTATGCGCCATAGAAAAGTATGGTATGTGGAATTGGAGTGCGTGGTTGACGGAAAAGCTTATGCCGGGATTGGGGAATGTGCACCTTTACCGGGATTGAGTTGCGATGATTGCGCGAATTATGAAAACCAACTTGAAAGAGCTTGTACACTTTGGCAAGAACAGCGCCAAATGCCAAGAGAAGAACTGATTGACTACCCTTCCCTCTTGATGGGATTTGAGACGGCCGAGCGTTCTTTGCTGGGTGAGCTGTCCGGATTTAGCCCTTATGCCTTATGGAACTCGTCGTTTTGGGAAACCGATGAAGGGATTCGTATCAATGGATTGGTATGGATGGGCACCGCCGAAGAAATGCAAGAGAGGATGGACGCTAAATTGCGCTTAGGTTTCAGTTGTGTAAAATTGAAAATCGGCGCCATTGACTTTGAGCGTGAATTGGCTTTAATCCGAAGTTTGCGAGAGCGTTATTCGGTAGATCGTGTGGAATTGCGTTTAGACGCGAATGGAGCGTTTCCCGCTGAGGAAGCACTTGCACGATTGCGGAGCTTGGCACCCTATGGTATTCATAGTATCGAGCAACCGATCCGCGCCGGACAATGGGAAGCCATGGCGAGTTTGTGTAGAGAATCCCCCATTCCCATTGCGTTAGATGAAGAATTGATAGGCGTCAATCGTATAAATGAAAAAATAAAGCTACTGGATACGATTCGACCTCAATACATCATCCTAAAACCCACGTTGCACGGAGGTTTTAGCGGTTGTAGAGAATGGGAAACTTTGGCTGATGCGCGTAACATCGGTTTGTGGTACACCTCTGCATTAGAAAGTAACGTCGGTTTGAATGCAATTGCACAATGGAGCACTCGTTATCTGTGTAATGATGCGACCGATCGAAAGAGCGCAAACACCAAGGTTCCGGTGCGTGATTTATCCCTGCCTCAAGGATTGGGCACCGGACAATTGTTTGTCACAAATTACGCTCCGTTGCCTTTATACGTAGAGGGAGAAAGATTGTATCTGCGCGCCAAAGCCGAACGTTTTGAACGTGCAGTTTGCGATTTTCGTGAAATCTGGGAGAATGACAAAATAGAACAGTTGACACTTCACACCAGTGGCAGTACCGGAACTCCACAAGTGATTCGTGTAAGTAAGGCGCAAATGCGTGCCAGTGCGATTAGAACCATTCGTGCACTTGGGCTCGCAGAGGGGTGTCGTGCGCTACTTTGTTTGCCGATAGAATATGTGGCCGGGAAAATGATGTTGGTGCGCGCATGGGAAGGAAAATGGCAATTACAATGTGTCGTACCTTCCTTACATCCTTTTGCCGGCTTGTCTGTGGCTCCGGATTTTGTAGCACTCACACCGGCCCAGGCTGCTGCCACTTATGAGTGTCCCGCAGAACGTTCTTTGCTCGAGAATACGCGCTGCGTGCTGTTGGGCGGTGGAAAGATAGATGATGTGTTGGAAAGTAAATTGCAATCTTGCAAAGGTCGAGTTTGGAGTTCGTACGGGATGACCGAGACACTGTCGCACATTGCACTCAGGCAAATTAATGGTGCACAAAAATCACATGGGTATCGACCTTTAGAGGGTGTTTCTGTGAAAATAAACACCGACGGGTGCTTAGTAATCGATGATTTTCACTTGGGCATTCATGGATTAGCTACACACGACATTGCACAAATCTCTTCCGATGGTAGTTTCACGATTATTGGAAGAACGGATAATGTGGTCAACTCCGGAGGATTGAAATTACATGTAGAAGTACTCGAGGAGAAGCTGGCCGCTTTGCCCTTTCGCTTTGCTTTAACGGCTGTTCCCGATCCACTATTGGGTGAAGCGCTGACTCTCTTGCTGCAAGACAATCCGGTGGTGAGAGCGTGGTGTGCGGAAGCGGAAAATACGACTTTGCCGATTATTGGAGTAAAAGAGTCGTCCCAACTCTATTCATTTCTCCGGGCCAACCTCTCTGCTCACAGTGTCCCCAAAAAGATAGGTGTGGTGGAACAAATCCCGTTCACATCATCGGGAAAGCCTGCAAGATCTCTTATTAAGGACTTGGCTGCACGTTGTTTCTTGGAGGAGAGGGCGTAAAAACTGAGTTCGGTCTAAGCACCATTGCCTTCAACTTTTTGTGTGTGCCTGATTGCGTGCACAAAATCGCATCGGCCGGACACAAGCAGTGTTCGGCCGATGCGATTGGTTTAGAGCCAACGCGTACGCGTATACGTGCGCGTCCGCCGTTTTTCGTTTTTTGCCTTCACCGCTTCACCTTTAGATGATAAAGCGTTGATAAATAAGGATTTAAGAGTGAAGGCTTCACCCCATTCTCCTTCACCCGTGAAGTGTTAAATTGCTTGTTTTGTTCACTTGTAAGTCACAGGATAACAGGACGTTAGGCGTGAAGGTGAAGGGTGAAGGCAAGAAATGCGAACTGCATTGAGTGCGCGATGCGCGGGTGTGTGTCCGGGCGGACATACGCACACACGTAGGAGGTGCAAGAAGGAAACATCTACGTCTATCCTCAAAAAACAGTGAGGAAATAAACGAAAGAAGGCAACATTCGTAAGAAAGTCCCCTTGTTTATGTAGGTTTACTCCTTGATTCGAGTAATTAAAACTTTTTTATTTGAGGAAATTGCGATTGTTCGGGCAAAAAGTTCTATTTTTGCGTTTGATAAAACACAACTTCCATTTTACCTACCGCTCAGCGGTGTCGATATAGCGTGTCATTCAATGGTTTGCCCTGCGAATTACCGCAAACGATCTTTGACTTACTGAAGCATGAGGCCACCCGAGTGAAGTATGGAGCGCGAGGAGAATGGAGGCATTAGCTGAAAATAGCTTTACAGCGCAGGAGAGTTTTGAACATGAAAGCGATAATGTCTCGCATTTACGGGGCTTTCGAAGTGCTGCGCACTGTTGAATGTCGTAACGGACTGAAGTATCGCGCATTTATGTTTTCCAACTCCATGTTCCTCTTGCAGAAATTTGGATATCCGGGAAGTGTTTGCGGAGCAAACGCGCGCTGACAGCAGGTGGGCGCTCAAAGTAGCATCGTTCGTAGCGGGTGAGTATCTCATCTTTGCGCAAGGGCTGATCTGCATCCGCCAAGATGCGAGCTATACGGCAATAGTCAAGCTGCAAATGTTCTGCGACGAGGCGTATTCCCTCTTCCCTTTGTTCGATCCATGGATGATGTTGCAGCAGTGCGTCAAGTCGCTTTCTTGCGGAGAGGGTACCGGCCTTGTCGCCGGATGAACTTGACGTCAGGCGAGGCAGTAGATCTGCTGCTACCTTTGCGGACGGGACGAAAGAAGGAACGAGCTGTAGATAGGTCAATGTCGCGCGCAAAAGTCTACGAGTGACGACGATTTCGCCAATGGGAACAATCAAATCAGAAGCCCATGTTAATTCCGCTGCACTTCGTGTCATAATGGTCAAGCCGAGGAGGTGGAGAAACCGTTCGGGGAGCATGGCGGTGAGCGTTGAAAGTGGCGCTACGGGGCGCATCAGCAAATAATTGCGAAGGAGCTCCATTCTCGCCGGGAAATCCTCGTCGAGCGACAACTTGGAGAGGGTTTCTCCATTGAGTAGTGGACGCAAAAACTCATGTTCTATAGCTTGCGTCACAACAATGCCGGAACGCAGATGGAGTATGTTGGCGATGACTTCCGGGGAGAGCCCTTCTAAGTAGAAACGGCGTACCATCTCTGCCAAATCGGGAAGGCGAGCTTGTAGCAGCCGGATGATTTCTGTGAAAACGCATTCTATTTCGATGATTTCTGCAAACCAATTTTCTTCTGGAGTCGCTGCAGATAAACAAGAGTTCGCGTCTTCATTGAGGCGATTCACTTCAGTTGCTTCACTTTCCGCAAA
The DNA here is from genome assembly GCA_963517315.1 of uncultured Prevotellaceae bacterium. Lineage (GTDB taxonomy): Bacteria > Bacteroidota > Bacteroidia > Bacteroidales > Bacteroidaceae > Alloprevotella. The sequence goes on along the minus strand of CAUQEF010000007.1, from coordinate 32,372 downwards.
TAACTGATTCGCTGTTGGCTCAAGGGGGCGAAGTTGGTTGAAATCTCGAGGTAAGCTCAAGGGAGCACACTCGTTGATCCATTTTCTGACGATGCCTTCGGGATCTGCATGAACTTCTTCGCGCATTTCATCGAATATCGTGAGAAACACACTACCGACACCGGGCCACTCTGAAACTTCTCCGCGATGCAATCGTAAAAAACTACCAATATCATGCGTCTTTTGGCGCTCTAATCGTCGCACAACGGAGCGACGCTCCGGATTCGTCCCTAAAAAGTCGAGACGTATCTTCTCGAGAGCAACAATTATACGTTGAGAATACTGTTGATCTTGTAGCTCTTCAAATGAAAGATAGTCTGGAAAAAGGGTTGATTCCATTATCCCACGGTTTATTGGCGCTGACCTTTATGCGCAAAAATGATGTAGTAAAGCAAATATAATCATAATCTTGCGTTCAACAAAGCCTCGAAAAGAAAAAACACGTGGAGAAGTTGCTCATTGCGCAATGTTGTAATCGATATGGGCGGATTGCAATAGTGAATGGATAAAAAAATCGCCACACTCAGCAGAGTGTGGCGATTGAATTTTGGTGTTTGTGCGCGACAATTATTTGCCGGTGCCACCATTGTGGTGAGGAGCATTGAGCTCATCCTTGTCGCAAGAAGCGATAGAAACAGTCGTTCCTACGAGAACTGCTGCGAGCAAGAAGATTTTCATGTACTTGTTCATGATGATGTTTGTTTTAGAGGTGAATATTAGGATCTACTATTTGATAGTGCATTGGTGATGTACACCGATTTACTTGATTTTGTTGTCGAGGAAACGCTGCAGATAGTGTTCTATGTAAGCAGCTTGCCAATAGTGAGTTGTAAAACTCTTATCGGGGATTTCTTTATAAATGACGCCCATGTGTTCAAAGGCATAACGGTAGTAGTTGAGCATGCTGTACTCCCACGAAAAATATTGGGGAATTCGCAGGCGAATCATCTGATTCGGCCAATTGCTCTGCCGTTTGGAACGGAGAGGAATTGCAAAATTAAACCCCGCATTGCGTTCGCCGTCAGTGTATATGGCGTAAGCCCCGATGGCATATTCGCCAAAATGGCGTACAATGTCCAGTCTTGTGCCTAAATCGCCATAAGTAAAGCGACCGGCAGCAAGTTTTATTTGCAGGGCGGTCCGTGGCTCGTAGTAATCGGCTATGGCCATTGCACCGAGGTGAAGTTTCCTATCCCGTGTCCAATTGCCATTGTAGCGTTGCAGACCGGTCGTTGCACTGAGACGCAGACCAAGATCCAAGGTGCGAGACAGATGATAGTTTACTTCGTGATGCAGACCGGCTAAATTGTATAGAAATAAACCGATCGTTGAAGAGGAGCGCCAGTGCTTGGAGGCTAACCAATCTTGTCTGATACCGACCACTCCCCATTGAAACTGGCTTTCCGGATCGTTGTCCGGTATATTCGTGAATACCGGTATGATTGGTTGCACGATGAATCGATTACCTCGCCAAAGGGTTGTTTCAAATGAAGGTGCGAGATAAATCCCGACACGCGCCAATTTGTTGAGAATATGATTGTCTATGGAGACGATGGGATAGAATGTTACATCTATTTTCCCACGATTGCCGGCGTAAGTAATAGGAGTCGGCTCTTCTGCTTTGAGTCTTTTTTGAATCGAATGCGTATCGTAGTGTGCGCTAACTTGCCATTGGTCGGATGCGTGAGTTGCTTCAATTGCGATTTGCGGCAGACCAAATTCTCCGAGCAGAAGTTTGAAATGGTGTGTGTCCGGAAAGCTTTTGGCCAAACTTTGAAGGGCGATGCCCAATGAACGGTATGAGCCGCGGATTTGGGAACTTTCAAAAGAAGCGTAAACCGTATCTCCTTCGGTGTGGAGTCTTACCTGTTCTATTCCTGCTTTTGTCAGTGATTGGTAGGTAGTTTGTTCCTGTGTCTGTCCTTGTGCGCTGTTGTTGCCGGTGATAATCAGCGAGAAAAATAATCCGAAGAGAATTTTTCTAAGCAATGAAGATGTCGATGTGGGAGAAGTGTTCCTGTTCATAATCTTCAATACTTGATTGTCGTACAATAACTTAAGCCAACACCCCAACCTTTCAGTTGATGGGTGAAGGCAAAGGTGCGCAGGTGTCCCATAAATGTATAAGACAAACCGAAGTTCACACCTTTGGTATCATAGTCTGCCATTAACAATAGCGGAATTTTGTGCATCGGGCGATATTCCACACCGCCGAAAGCGCCATTGTACATTTTTCCTGTTTTGACCGGATGAAAGTAACCGGCCGAAAGAGAGACGTGACCACTGCCTAACGGAAAGTGTTTTGTTGCTACGCCGTAGTAGCCGGTATAAAAACTATTTCCATAGGCGGAGTAGAGATCATTCGCACCGAAGACAATCGAGGGCCACCATTTCCCGCTACGTTCTGCGAGAGGACGTATGCGAATGGTCGACGAACGATCTTGTTGGTAGTAATTCCAAGTCTTCTTTACAGAGTGTTGGGTCTTAAACAGCGTTTCTCTAAATGTAAATTCAAAGAAGCTGAAAGGAGTGAAGCGCACATAGTAGATCCCTGTGTCGAAGTTTACAAGATCGTGTAGTGCCGTTTGGCTGACCCATCGCGCACCGCCGTCAAATGTGCCATCAGGCTGCATATCAGCGGTAGGGATATTCATCAGTCCCGTTGTACCAATTAGGTCTTGCGCTGAAATTTCGGTGAAGCTTGTAGCGACACCGAGCATGAAGATCAGGGTAAAACGACGAAATGGGCACATATCTACGGGTTCTATGACACCGCGAATATACGAAGAAAACGAAAGAGTGCAAACGATTGAGTGGAAAAAACAGAAGTTTCTACGTCGAACATTCAATTTTGCGCACTAAAATACCTACGTTTAGCTTAGTTTTTCTCTAAATCGTGTGAGTAATTCGTCTTGCTTTTCGGCTGTGATTTCGCCACAATGTGCCTCGAGGAGTTCTTGGAGGACTTCGATGGCTTTCACTTTCATTTTTGCAGTCCCGGCGCGTACTCCGCTTTGATAAGAGTTGGACGGTAGCATGCTGCGATTGAAATTTCCGTCAGACATAAGGAGGCTTGAGAAGTTATTCGAAAGGTTTGAGCAATGAGGCGAGCGGTAAGAGTTGAAAAACACGTTTTCCGTCAGGCGTGTATGTTGGTGTGGAGTGAAGGAACAAACGTTCTATGAGATCGCGCATCTCGTCGTTACTCATTTCTTGCCCAACGGGGATTGCTGCTTTGCGTGCCAAAGATAAGGCCATGGCGTGTACCAATTCTTCGTGCACTTCACTCCCCTTTTGCGTCGCGTCTTCCAGCATGCTGTGCAGTAGAACGACCGGATCGAGACCGTCGAGTCCGGAAGGAACGCGAAGGATAGAAAAACTATTGCCGCCGAGATAGGACAATTCAAATCCCATGGCTTCCAACTCAGGGAGAATGCCTTCTAAAATGGCTTGTTGTGAGGCCGACACTTCGAGAATCTGGGGAAACAGAATGCCCTGCGATTGCGGTTCTGCTTCGCGCACTCGTGTCAAATACTCTTCGAAGAGGATGCGAATGTGGGCTCTGTGCTGATCAACCATGAGAAGACCCTCTTCCGATGGAGCGATGATGTAACGGCCTTTATATTGTATATATTGCGTTCCTGCGTTTGTCCAACTGCTTTGGTTGTTCTCCGGGAGATGTTCGTACAGTGTGGATTCGGTGGATGAATTTTCTTTCGATTCGTCGAAGTTTGTGCTGAAAACCGTGTTGGAAGCAGTGGAATCTTGGGTGTCAAAAGCGTGCTCAAAAGCGCCTTCCCATCCTTTTGTACTCGTACGCGGTGAATAGGAGGATTTACCGGCAGTGGAAGTGCGTGCCGGGAGCGTTTCCTCTTGGGGCGCAGGTTGAGAATTGGCAAAAGGATTGTAGCTTTCGTCAATTTCTATGCTGGGAGGAGCTATATTGAGATCGCCATCTTGAAAGACTGGAATGTCCGGGCGATCTTCTACATCAAAGTCTATGGTGGGGATGGCATTGAAGCGCCCCAGTGTTTCGCGAACAGCAGCGCGTAGGATTTGCCAGATGGGTTGCTCGTCCTCGAACTTAATTTCCGTCTTCGTCGGGTGGATGTTTACGTCAATGCGGCAAGGGTTGATGAGGATTTGCAGGAAGAAGGGTACTTGTTCTCCGTCCGGAATCAATCGTTCGTAGGCACTTTGAATGGCTTTTGCGAAATAGGGATGACGCATGTAGCGCCCGTTGGCAAAGAAGAATTGCTGTGCCCCCTTTTTCTTGCTGCTTTCCGGATTGCCGACAAAACCAATGATTTCGACAAGTTCTGTCTCTACGTGAACAGGCATCAGATATTTGTCCATCTTGCGCCCGAAGATATTGACAATGCGTTGGCGGAAATTGCCGGAGGGGAGATCGAGGAGAACGCTATCGGGGGTGGAGAGTGCAAAGGACAAGTCGGGATGAGCCAATGCGATGCGCTCAAATTCAGCTACGATGTTCGATAGTTCGGTGTGATTGCTTTTGAGGAATTTGCGGCGAGCGGGGATGTTGAAAAAAAGGTTCTTGATGAGAAAATTTGCACCCACGGGGCAAACAATAGGTTCTTGGAGTAGCACTTTCGAACCTTCGATTTGTAAACATACTCCCAACTCGTTGTCGGGAGTGCGGGTGCGCAATTCTACTTGTGCGACGGCGGCAATAGAAGCCAAGGCTTCTCCGCGAAAGCCCATGGTGGTCAGCGCAAAGAGGTCGTCGGCCTTCGTAATCTTGGAAGTGGCATGTCGTTCGAAGGATAGGCGAGCGTCGGTTTCCGTCATTCCCTTGCCGTTGTCGATAACTTGCACACAAGATTTTCCGGCGTCTGTCACAACCACTTGGATACGCGTTGCGCCGGCATCAATCGCATTTTCAACAAGTTCCTTGATGAGCGATGCCGGTCGTTGAATCACTTCGCCGGCAGCGATCTGATTGGCGACGGAGTCGGGCAAAAGATGGATGATGTCGGGCATAATCAGTGTGTGTTGGACGAGTTGGAGGGCAAGCTTTTGTTTGGAGAGGTTTGTGCTGGCGTGGAATTGGGCGTTTCGAGCGGAACCTCGATTTTCTTTTCCCACATAGTCGCCCCGGTCGCTTTGTTTTTATCGAGCGTTTGCATCGGAGCGACACGTCGGGGTAGAATCTTTAGTTTGTTCTCATCACTTTTGCCGCGCCATTCAAAGAGGTCATGAGGTCCTTGGGGACGGATGCGGCTGAACCACGCGAAGTTGCTAAACTTCGTATGCTCTGCCGGCGCCAGATTGATGGGATAGGTTTTGGCGATGGGAGAAGGGCCTGCCCAGTAGCGACGCATTTTTCGATCTACAATGTCGATGCGCATTTTGGCGGCCTCGCAATAGTTCTGATAGAGCAAAGAAGAGTCTTTTTCTATCGGAAAATTAATCACCATGGCGTTGCCGTCCACGCGGGCCTGGTAGAGTTGTCCCTTACGAAAGTAAGCCTGCATGATATTGCCAGAAACTTGGTTGAAATGAAGCGTGTCGGGCAGCTGTTGCACGAGCAGTGACTGACGTTCCACATAAACTGAATCGAGTGTGGAATCGTTGGTGTACACATTGATTTCTTCACCCAAGATCTGTCGATCTTCGCTCCATGCGATGGGATCTCGGTAAAGCGACAACTTACGAAGTTTGGAGTGAAAGACAAGAGAGTCGCAAACGGCCTGTACATCCGTACGATAAGCGCGGACATGAAAATAACCGTGCAGTACGCGGTAGGCCGAGTCGGTACGCAAGTCGTACGAAAAGAGACGGAGCGTGTCGGCGTGCACGTAGAGCGTGTCGGCGTTGCGAGAGAAATTTTTGGCCAGCGCACGTTGGGTGGCCATCGCTTCGCCTATTTTTTCCTTATACCAGCCGTAATCGCCCATCAAGATGTTTTTGTTGTTGGCATCTGTGGAGTCCGTGAATACGATGTTGCGAAAGGCCTGAGAATATCCACTCTTTTTGTCGTAACTGATGCTGTCTCCGGTAAGTTTACGTCCCTTGTTGAACAACTGCGGACGTTTTCCCAAACGCGCTTTCTCGGTCTGCGTATTGTAGTAACCGTCGGTCGTGAAAATTCGACTCCCCCCACTCAACAAGTTGGTCGGGCCTGTGGCGTGTGCCCATTTGGTGCGCGTATTGTAGTGGAGAGAGTCCGTGCGGAGGGAGTCGCGTTTAGCGGTTCGCAGTAGTACATCTTCATTGAAGAAGGCTTCGCGAGTACCGGTGAAGTAATCTCCTTTTTGGGAGGTCAGAATGTTTGTGCCGTCGATGATTTCTCCCCCCACATCGTAAAAGCCTCGCCCGGAGATGCGGTCGTAGTTGAGCAATTCCGTTTTGAGTTTCATCTTCCGGTGTCGCATCACCACATCGTGGAAGACACGCGCAAACTGCGATGAACCATCATAGTACAGTGAGTCGCCGGTGAGCGAGAGGGTATCTCCTTGTGTGAAACGTACTTTCCCATAAGCCAAGAAGGAATTGGAGGCTTCATAGAAAACTGCGCTATCGCAGGTGAGGCGCATGCCTGCGTGTGTCATCAACACGTTGCCTTTCAATACTTGTCCGTCACCGGTAGTGGCTGCATCGTGAAAAAGTACATCGGCATGGTGAATGCGTATGCGCTGCTCCTCCGGTGATACATGCTTCTTTCGGGGAGGAAAGAAGGTCAGGGCAAAAGTGTGTGCGAGGAATAGGGCAAAAAGCCCCATTCCCAGCACTAAAATTCTGCGAGTAACGAAAAGCGTATTCAAAACTTACGTTTTGTGTAATTGGAAGTAGGTAAAACTCTTGAAGCTGTGGCGATCAAAGAGTGCGAAGCTGCATTATTTAATCCAACCTTCGTGTTGAAATTTGTGGTTGCGCCATTCGGGGTGGATGCGTGTATAGGTCGTCTTGATCTTTTCGGCAATCCATTTTTGCAGCGCTTCATTTTGTCGTTTCTGCACAATAACGTTTTTCAGCACCTGAAAGTCATCGGTGAGATTGGCACGATGGCTTTCAATTCGGTCTTTAAGTTTCACGATGGCGCAGATTTCCTGACCGGTCTTGTTGTCCATCATGCGGAAGGCCTGAGAGACATCGCCCACCTTCATCGTGTCGACCACTTTTGCCACGTCTTGCGGCAGGTTCTTCATTTGGAAGCGAGCAGTGAGTGCACCGCTCGTTTCGTCTTGTGCCACCATCAACCCTTTGTTGTTGCGCGTGTCTTTGTCGTCTGACAGTTGTTGTGCTGCTTCTTCAAAGCTGAACTTGCCGGCTTTGATATCGGCGGCGATTGAGTCGAGACGCGAAGTCAAGCGTTCGTATTCTCCTTCTTTAATTTCGGGTTTGAGCAAGATGTGGCGCACGTTTACTTTGTCACCTTGCTTCTCGATAAGCTGCATGATGTGGAAACCGAATTCTGTGCGTACGATTTTCGAAACCTTTTTCGGATCGGTCAGTGCAAAAGCCACATTGGCAAATTCCGGTACCCACTGACCGCGACCGCTCAAACCGAGTTCACCGCCGTTGCGCGCACTGCCGTCTTGTGAATAGAGACGAGCCAAAACGGCAAAGCTCGTTTCGCCGCTGTTGACACGGCGTGCATATTCGCGCAAGCGGCCTTCCACGCGTTCCACCTCTTCACGATCCACTGTAGGGCGTTGAGTGATGATTTCCACTTCCACTTGCGTGGGAATCATGGGCAGGCTGTCCTGCGGAAGCTTCGATATTTCGCTGCGCACCTCGGCGGGAGTAGCCGTCACATTCGCAGTGAGTTTTTTTTGCACGCCCTGCGTGAGGAAGTATTCGCGAGCCGATTGCATCAAGATCTCGCGGATTTGAGGAACCGTCTTGTGATAAGCTGCTTCCAAGGCTTCTTTTGAGCCATAGCGGCGAATATTTTCTTCCAAACGGTAGTCGGCCATCATTTTAGCTTGCTCGTCCGTCACGGTGATGGAGTCTAATTCCGCTTGGTGGAGGAAAAGCTTTTGAATCGCCAGTTGTTCGGGAATTTCGGCATACGGGTCTTTGAAGGTTTGGCCACTGGCTTCCGCATTGACGCGAAAACCCTCGACGTCCGATAACAAAATGGGGGAGTCGCCTACCACCCAAATTACTTCGTCCACGATGTTCTTTGGGCGAATTTGTGCAAAGGCCACACCGAGTGCGATGAAGCCGGCAACTAAAATGGGGATTCGTTTGTTCATATCAATGATTATTGAGGGTGGTTGATCGTTTCAAATACTTTGGTGTAGAGGCGCACAGGATATTGTTGGCGGAGTTGGTTTAACCAGACTTGTTCTCGCATTTTCTGCACATCTTCAAGCACTTGGCTGCGCACATCAGTGTAGCTTTTGGGGCGTTTTTCGATGCGTCCCGCCACCGTCGTATATTTCATACCGGCTTCTACACTGCGTGCGGCAGCTGTTTTGTCTTTGAAGGCAAAATAATCGATGGTGCTGTTTTCTCCTCGCTCTACGATGTAGGGGCCGGCAACTTTCACGCGCACCGAATCCTTATTGACGCCGTTGCGCAGGAAGTCCATGGCTTCCATGCCGACAGGGACACCGCGATTCAATGCCTTTTGGGCCGTGCGAAGCGCGTTAGCATCATTGGCGCTCAAAATGTAGCCTTTGAAGTGCGGAGCGTTCCAACGATATTTTTTGCGATTGGCACGGAATTGCTGTTCCAATGCCGCTTCGTCTTTGGCGGCGGCATCCCAAACATTGTTTTTCTCAGCTTCGAAGAGTAACAAACCGTCGTGATACTCTTGAATGAGATAGCGAAGTTCGGCATTGCTGGCTGCATTCACATTGGCGAGGCTGTCTATCACGGCCTCGCGGCTTTGTCTGTGAGCGGCCATAAGGCGCGAAAGCGTGTGCTCTGCGGCTTCTTCTTCAATGCCTTGTTGTTTCAAGGTGTTGAGGAGATGTGGGTAGGCCGTTTGGAAACTTGGGGCAGCATTGCGTTTTGTCAGTTTGGCAATGTGGTAACCAACTTCTGTAACAAAAGGGGCAGAGATTTCCCCTTCGCGCAAAGCATACACTTGATCTTCGAAAGCCTTGAGGGTTGCGCCCGCTGTGATGGTAGGTAGTTGACCTCCGCTGACTTTCGTACTGAGATCTTCACTGCTGTTGCGTGCCACCGTGGCAAAATCGGCACCGGCGAGCAATAAGCGGTAGAGGCTGTCGGCACGATCGGCAATCTTCTTTCGCTCTTCGGCACCGGCCATCGTCGGCACACGCAATAATATATGAGAGACCGTGAGCAGGTCTTTGCCCTCGAGCCGTTGGAGTTCGCGGTTGCAGAGTGCGCGCGCTGTGGAGTCAATGTACGACTGATCGATCAGCATTTTCGACAGCAACTGATCGCGGTAGCCGCGAAACTCATTGCGGAAAGTCGCCAGCGTGTCGAGGCGAAGATCTTCAGCGGCGACAACTTTGAGTTTGTAGTTGATGAACAGATCGAGATACTCACGTGCCGGCATTTGTTGCTGCCCGGCTTGTACGGCTTTGTTCTTATTGTAAGCATACAAAAACTCGCCACGGGTGACGGGACGTCCTCCGATGCGAAGCAAAACCGATCGATCTGATGTTTCGGCATGGGCGCTCAGTGCGCAAGTCATGAGCAATAAGCTCGAAATCAAGTGTTTCATACGAATCGTTTCATGCGGCTTTTGCTTCTTCTTGTATCCTCTTGTGCAAAAGCCGTGAAAGGCCTTCGAGGTTTTTACCTCGAAGACCCTTACGGTGTGTATGTCAAGCGGCTAAGGGAACGAAGAACGAAAAAATCTGCGCCGAAATGCCGCGTCGGAATTTATTCACTGCGCGAATAGTTGGGAGCTTCGCTTGTGATCGTGATGTCGTGGGGGTGACTTTCTTGTACACCGGCGTTGGTGATGCGCGTGAATTTTGCACCGTGCAACGCTTCGATGGAAGCTGCACCGCAATAACCCATTCCGGAGCGGAGACCGCCGACAAGTTGGTAGATCACTTCCTGCACACTGCCCTTGAACGGCACGCGACCGGCGATACCTTCGGGCACAAGCTTCTTCACACTCTCCACACCGCTTTGGAAATAGCGGTCTTTCGATCCGTTTTCCATGGCTTCGAGCGAGCCCATACCGCGGTAAGTCTTGAACTTACGGCCGTTGAAAATAATCGTTTCGCCGGGGCTTTCCTCGCATCCTGCCACCAACGAGCCGATCATCACACAATTACCGCCGGCTGCAAGGGCTTTCACCACATCGCCCGAGTAGCGCAAGCCACCGTCGGCGATGAGAGGCACGCCTGTGCCTTCGAGGGCGCGTGCCACGTCGTAGATGGCCGAAAGTTGAGGCACACCCACACCGGCAACCACACGCGTGGTGCAGATCGAACCGGGACCGATGCCCACTTTCACTGCGTCGGCACCTGCATCGGCCAGCATTTTTGCGGCCTCTCCCGTGGCGATGTTGCCCACCACGATGTCGACTTCGGGGAATTTGGCTTTGGCTTCTTTGAGTTTTTCGACAACGCCCTTAGAGTGTCCGTGTGCCGTGTCAATCACGATCGCATCGACACCGGCATTGACCAGCGCTTCGATGCGTTCCATTGTGTCGGCCGTCACCCCCACGCCGGCTGCTACACGCAAACGGCCTTTTGCATCCTTGCAAGCCATGGGTTTGTCTTTGGCCTTCGTGATGTCCTTATAAGTAATGAGTCCGACCAGTCGACCGTTGGCGTCTACCACGGGAAGTTTCTCAATTTTGTTTTGCTGCAAAATTTCACTCGCGCCCGTAAGATCGGTGGTTGTGTTGGTCGTTACGAGGTTTTCGCGGGTCATCACTTCGTCGATCGTGCGATCGAGGTTGTGTTCGAAGCGCAAATCACGGTTCGTGACAATACCCACGAGCTTCATGTCGTCGTCCACTACGGGGATACCGCCGATGTGATATTCGGCCATGAGCGCCAAGGCATCGCCGACTGTTTTTCCGCGTTGGATGGTCACGGGATCGTAGATCATGCCGTTTTCGGCACGCTTCACGATGGCCACTTGGCGAGCCTGCTCTTCGATCGACATGTTTTTGTGGATCACACCGATGCCGCCTTCACGAGCGATGGCGATCGCCATGGGGGCTTCGGTCACAGTGTCCATGGCGGCTGTCACGAAGGGGATGTGCAGCTCAATGTTGCGCGAAAAGTGCGTGGTGAGCGACACCGTGCGGGGCAGGACTTCGGAATAAGCGGGGATAAGCAGGACGTCGTCATAAGTGAGACCGTCCATCACAATTTTGTCGGCAATGAAATTTGCAGTCATAAGGCGAGGTACGAATTTAATTGCGTGCAAATGTACTCATTTTTCTGCACATTGTGCAAATTTGTTCGTCGGTTTTTTTGTGCTGTCCTGTCGATTTATTCGGCATGGTTCGGACAAAAAACTCACACTCGAACAGGAGGCTTGTCAGTCTCCGCAGTCGAGTGTGAGTTGTGGGCGATGGAAAGTGCCGAATGAGGCTTATTTCTTATGTCGATTGGCGCGCCGTTGACGGATTTCCGCCTTTTTCTTGGCGGCGCCCGAACCGTGAAGACCGGTGATGTACTTCTTTTTCTTGGCTTTCGTCTTCACTTTCTCTTCTTGTGGCTTGCGAAGCTTCGCCCCTTTGAAAGTGATGCCGGTCATCATCGCGGCGGTGATTTCTTCGTCACTGACGTGTCGTTGCATAGGAATCGGTTTTGGATGAATTTTAGTGGTGGAAGAGGCGAATGCCCGTGAAGGCCATGGCAATGTTGTATTTGTCGCAGGTCTCAATCACGTGGTCGTCGCGAAGGGAGCCGCCGGCTTGTGCCACATAGGACACCCCGCTGCGGTGAGCGCGCTCAATGTTGTCGCCGAAGGGGAAGAAGGCGTCGGAACCCAAGGCCACACCGGTGTTTTGAGCGATCCAAGCGCGTTTTTCTTCGGGAGTGAGCGGCGCTGGGCGTTCGGTGAAGAACTGTTGCCATGCACCTTCGGCGAGAACATCGTTGGCATCTTCCGAAATATAGAGGTCGATCGTGTTGTCGCGGTCGGCACGGCGAATGCCGGGTACGAAGGGAAGGTTCATCACCTTCGGGTGTTGACGCAACCACCAGATGTCGGCTTTCGTACCTGCCAAACGGGTGCAGTGAATGCGGCTTTGTTGTCCGGCGCCGATGCCGATGGCTTGACCGTCTTTCACATAGCAAACGGAGTTCGACTGCGTGTATTTGAGGGTAATGAGGGCGATGGTGAGATCGCGCACGGCGGCTGCCGGCAATTCCTTGTTCTTCGTGGGGCGTTGGTCGAAGAGATGTGGGTCGGAAAGATCCACCTCGTTGCGTCCCTGTTCGAAGGTGACACCAAATACTTGTTTGCGTTCGACGGGATCGGGCACGTTGTGCGGATCCACTTGCAGAATGCAATAAGTGCCCTTGCGCTTGGCTTGTAAAATTTCGAGAGCTTCCGGAGTGAAACCGGGGGCGATGACCCCGTCGCTCACTTCGCGTTTGATGAGCAGGGCGGTTGCCTTGTCGCATTCGTCGGAAAGGGCGATGAAATCACCGTAGCTCGACATGCGGTCGGCGCCGCGAGCGCGGGCATAAGCCGAGGCGATCGGGGTGAGGGGCTCGCCCAGATCGTCGCAAAAATAAATCTTTTTCAGCGTTTCATTCAGCGGCTCGCTCACAGCAGCCCCGGCGGGAGAGACATGCTTGAACGAAGTAGCTGCCGGGAGACCGGTGGCGGCTTTGAGCTCGCGCACTAACTGCCAGCCGTTGAGTGCGTCGAGAAAATTGATGTAACCGGGACGACCGCCGAGCACTTCAATGGGAAGTGCTGTGCCGTTGTCCATGTAAATGCGAGCGGGCTTTTGGTTGGGATTGCAACCGTATTTGAGCGCCAGTTCATTCATGGGGGAAATAATTGGGGGGTTAGTTTGGGGCAAATTTACGGATTCTGTGGCGAACTGCCAAACAAACATTCCCACTCTCCCACCCCACTTGCTGCGGTGCCCGGTTTTCGGAAGAAAGCGAGGGAGTCTGTCCTCTAAACTGGCGACGAGAAAACGACCGTCGGGGGTTAAAAAGATAAACGTCCGCACTTTTGCGAGAAAGTTGGGGACTTTTCGATAAAAACAGGGAGGTTTTGAGAGAAAGTCGCCAACTTTTTGAACGGAGAAAAGTCGGGTGAGCGCCGCGAAGTCCATAACGGTAAAAATAGGTGCGAACCCTGCTGTGCTCCACGTTGGATTTCGCCGTTCTCGGTGAGGCACAGTCTCTTTCGGCAGTGGGCTTTTCATGGCGTATGCGCTGTTCGGAAGCACGCGGTGCGGAATTTGCGATGCTTGCCCGAATTTGGGGCAAGAGGATAGGGGTGTTTGAGGGGATGTGTGCCGTGGCAATCGTGGGATAAGGAAAGAAGCTGCATTTCGTCACGTTTAGTCGAAGAAGAAGTGCAAAAATCGTTCGATGAGCTCCCCATATTGATGGTTTTTCATCGATGCTTTCCGGAGGGAATGGAGGCCGGAGCATGTTTGCCGCAGGCGATCTCGTCCAGCAAATGCAAAGTTTTACTTTGTAAGGCTCAAAAAAGTTGACATTTGCAAGCTGCGTATCACAAAATAATTTGTAACTTCGCCACATCAAAGTCAATCTCAGGACGTGGATTGCGCGCGTGGAAAACAGAGAACGAGTAGAACTCTGTAAATCAACTCCGGTGCGTGCTTCCCTTCCTCCTCTATTTCACAACCGAAAATGAAAAAGACCATTCTCGTCACGGGCGGTACCGGTTTCATCGGTTCGCACACCACTGTCGAACTCCAAGCTGCGGGCTACAACGTCGTGATTATCGACAACCTCAGCAACTCAAAAGCCGAAGTCATCGACGGCATTGAAAAAATCAGCGGCACTCGTCCGGCATTCGAACAAGTGGACTGCTGCGACTACGCTGCTTTGGAAGGCGTGTTCCAAAAATATCCCGGCATCGAGGGCATTATTCATTTTGCCGCTTCGAAAGCTGTGGGAGAGTCGGTGGAAAAGCCCTTGAAGTACTATCGTAACAACTTCGTCTCGCTGATCAATCTCTTGGAATTGATGCCTAAATACAACGTGAAGGGCATTATCTTCTCGTCGTCCTGCACGGTTTACGGACAACCCGACCCGCAGGATCTTCCCGTGAGCGAAAACGCGCCGATCAAGAAGGCCGAATCGCCTTACGGCAACACGAAGCAGGTGAACGAGGAAATCATTCAAGATTTCGTGGCCAGCGGTGCTCCCATCTCGACCATCATCTTGCGCTACTTCAACCCCATCGGTGCACACCCCACCGCCCTCATCGGCGAAGTGCCCAACGGTGCGCCCGCCAACCTCATTCCTTACCTCACACAAACGGCCATCGGCATCCGCGAACAGCTCGCTGTCTTCGGCGACGACTACGACACGCCCGACGGATCGTGCATTCGCGACTTTATCTATGTGGTTGACTTGGCAAAGGCACACGTTGCAGCCATGGCACGCATTGTCGAAGGCAAGAACACCGATCCCGTTGAGGTCTTCAACGTGGGTACGGGTAACGGCGTGAGCGTTTTCGAACTGATCAACACCTTCGAAAAGTGCACGGGCGTGAAACTCAATTACAAAGTGGCGCCCCGTCGTGCCGGAGACATCGAAAAGGTGTGGGGCAACGTGGACAAAGCCAATAAGGTGCTGGGCTGGAAGGCCGTGCACACCCTCGAAGACTCGCTGACTACGGCTTGGAAGTGGCAACAAAAGCTGCGCGAAGACGGCATCATGTGATCTTCAGCCTTCAACAAACTCTCACCACGAGCCGAATTTGCCGAGCTATGCTTGCGCCGATTCGGCTCGTGCGCTTTACTTTATGACTCATCTCTTTCCTACGTCTATGACCTTTCCCACCGCCCCGTCGCCGGCCTACATCGTCGAAGAGCGTCTTTTGCGCCGAAATCTTCGCCTCATTACGGACATTTCGCGCCGAACCGGCGCGGAGTTCATTCTGGCTTTCAAGGCCTTCGCGCTTTGGAAAACTTTTCCCATCTTTCGCGAATACATCGCCCACACCACGGCTTCTTCTCCTTACGAAGCGCGCCTCGCGCTCGAAGAGTTCGGCAGCCGGGCGCACACTTATACCCCGGCCTACGAAGCGGCCACCTTCGATGAGATGCTCCGCTGCTCGTCGGTCATCACTTTCAACTCGCTCACGCAGTATGCACAATTTTATCCGCGCATTCGCGAATGGAATGCTACGCATGGCAACGACGAGCTGGTGGATTGCGGCTTGCGCGTGAACCCTGAATACTCGGAAATCGAGACGGCATTGTACGATCCGTGCGCGCCCGGTTCGCGCTTCGGCTTGCTCAGTGCCGATCTGCCCGCCGACCTGCCGGAGGGAGTGAGCGGTTTCCACATTCATTGCCATTGCGAGAGCAGCAGCGAGGCTTTCGGCCACACGCTGCAGCACATCGAGGCGCGTTTCGGCGCGTGGCTCGATCGCTTGGAGTGGATTAACTTCGGCGGTGGCCACTTGGTGACGCGGGCTGACTATAATGTGGAGTTGTTGGTGGAGTTGCTCAATGATTTCCGCGCGCGCCATCCGCAGCTGCGCGTCATCATGGAGCCGGGTAGCGCCTTTGCTTGGCAAACCGGGCCGTTGGTGGCACAAGTGGTGGACGTGGTGGAGAATGCCGGTATCAAAACGGCGATTTTCAACGCATCGTTTACTTGTCACATGCCCGATTGTCTCGAAATGCCCTACCATCCTGCCATCCGCGGGGCGGAAACGCTCATCGATGGAGAGGAAGTGGGGCACGAGACGGACGAATGTGTCTACCGTTTGGGCGGCAATAGTTGTCTGAGTGGGGATTACATGGGCTATTGGCGCTTCGCACGTCCGCTTCAAGTGGGCGATGAGTTGATTTTCGAGGATATGATCCACTACACGACCGTGAAGACGAACATGTTCAACGGCATTCACCACCCTGCTCTCTGTTTGCTTCGCGAAGACGGCACGCTCGAAACGCTGCGCACCTACACTTATGAGGATTATCGCGACCGCATGGACTAAGATGCCCATGCTCTGCTTGTCGTCACGCCGGTTTTAACTCGCACTCGACTGCGAGGAAACGTATTCTCCGCTCAACAACGCTCATTTGAACTATCTCGATCAAGACATCACTTATCTAAAAGGAGTCGGACCCGCGCGTGCTGCGCTGTTCGCCTCCCAAATGGGCGTGCACACCATCGGCGATTTATTGCACACCTACCCCTATCGTCACGAAGACCGCACGAAGGTGCACCGCATTTGCGATTTGGTGGAAGGGATGCAGAACATTCAGTTGCGCGGCCACATTGTGCTGATCAACAAGGTGGGCGAAGGGCCGAAACGCCGATTGGTGGCGAATTTTACCGACGGCACAGGCTACATTCAGCTGGTGTGGTTTCGCGTTTCCAAGGCGTTGGAGAACATGTATAAGGTGAATGTCGAATACCAAGTGTTCGGCGAGCCCAAACCCTTCGGGCATTATCTTTCGATCGCCCACCCGGAAATGGAAGAGATGGAGCGGGTAAAAAATCGTCCGCTCCTGCGCATGCAACCGGTCTATCATTTGACCGAACGACTCACGCGTGCGCACATCACTTCGCGGACGATCAACGAATTGGTGGCCAATGCTTTTGAGCGATTGGCTTCGCCGATCGTCGACACGCTGCCGCCGACGTTGGTGGCGGAGCACAAATTGGTGAGTCACGACAAGGCGGTGCGCGATTTGCACTTCTCACAAAGTGCACAAGACGTGGCGGCCGCGAAACGACGCTTGAAGTTCGAAGAACTCTTCTACTTACAACTTTCCATTCTCCAATATAATAAGGAAAGGAAGACGGAAGTGATCGGATGGTCGTTTCCCCGTGTCGGACCGCTCTTCAAAGATTTTTACGAGTACCACATTCCGTTTGCCCTCACGGAGGCACAAAAACGTGTGGTGCGCGAAATCCACAGCGACTTGCGCAGTGGCCGACAGATGAACCGGTTGTTGCAAGGCGATGTGGGCTCGGGCAAAACGATGGTGGCCACGCTCACCTGCTTGTTGGCGCTCGACAATGGTTTTCAGGCGTGCATCATGGCGCCGACCGAGATCTTGGCCGAACAGCACTACAAAGGCATCGCTACCCAACTCGAAGCATTGGGCATTAGAGTCGAATTGCTCACGGGCAATGTCAAGGGAAAGCGCCGACGCACGGTGCTCGATGCCTTGACCACTGGCGAAGTGCAGGTGCTCATCGGCACGCATGCGCTCATCGAACCCGGCGTGGTCTTTTACAACTTGGGGCTTTGCGTGATAGACGAGCAGCACCGTTTCGGCGTCAAGCAGAGAGCGGCGTTGTGGGACAAGAACTCCCGTCCACCGCATGTGCTGGTGATGACCGCAACGCCCATTCCCCGCACGTTGGCCATGACGGTTTACGGTGATTTGGACGTGAGTGTCATCGATCAGTTGCCACCCGGGCGCAAACCCATCCAGACGCGACACTATCGGGCGGGACAACGCAGTCAGCTTTATCAAGGCATTCGCACGGAATTGGAGAAAGGAAGGCAGGTTTATTTCGTCTATCCACTGATTGACGACAATGAAAAATTGGATCTCTTGGCTTTGGAGAAAGGCTACGAGGCGGTTTGCGAAGCTTTTGCGCCGTGGAAAGTGGGAAGAGTGCACGGCCGCATGAAGCCCGCTGAGAAAGAAGAAGCGATGCGCGCCTTCTCGGCGAACGAAACGCAGATCTTGGTTTCCACAACCGTGATCGAAGTGGGGGTGAATGTGCCCAATGCCTCGGTGATGGTGGTGGAGAATGCTGAACGATTTGGCCTCGCCCAACTGCACCAACTGCGCGGACGTGTGGGACGTGGAGCGGAACAAAGCTATTGCATTCTCGTGACGAAAGACAATCTAGCAGAGACTTCTCGACAGCGGATGGATATTATGGTGGAAACGACCGACGGTTTTGTCATCGCTGAGGCCGATATGAAATTTCGCGGGCCCGGCGATTTAGAAGGTACGGCACAAAGTGGTTTGCCCTTCGACCTGCGCATTGCCAACTTGGTGGGCGATGCGGCACTGATGAGCGAGGCACGCGAAAGTGCAGCGCGGATCTTGGAGGCTGATCCCCAAGAAACGAAAACGGAGAACGCGGCGATGTGGACAGAGTTGCGCAGATTGCGACAACTGCAACAAAACTATTCGTCGATTTCGTAGCGATCTATATAATAAGGAGTATACGGTGAGAGATTTCTCCGGATAGGCTTGCCCGTGCAACGCGATAACTTTTATAACTGTCCCGAGTTTGTGCGCGCTTCTCTTCACACTGACAAATAAGTTGCCGTGTTTGCCGCGTTGCTTGACAAAATATCAATTTCGAGCGGGAAATGTTGCGTGATAACACTAAAATGCGCGTATTTATGTCTCGAATGTCTTGCGTTTGATGTTCAAATCGCGATATTTGCAATCATCACATCAAATGAATAAGCGATATGAAACGATTACTTCTCTCTCTCTTTCTCGCTGCTACCGGCGCATCGGCTTCGGCGATGAACTATACCGATGCTCGTGAATACGCCTATTTTCTCACAGACAAGATGGCGTATGAGTTGAACCTCACGCCGGCGCAATATGATCAGGTCTACCAAGTGAACCTCGATTACTTCCTTTCTGTCAATTCTTCCTACGATCTCTACGGACGCTATCGCGATTTTCGCGATGATGACCTCCGTTATATTCTTTATGATTGGCAGTATGCGCGTTATATGGGAGCGGACTATTTCTGCCGCCCACTTTCGTGGACGGGTTCTTCCTTTATCTTCAACATCTATACGCGTTATTCCTACCGTGACCGCTTCTTCTTCGATCGGCCTTCGGTATATGTGACTTATCGCGGATCAGATTGGGGATATCGTCGTCCTGAATATCGATCGCCCTACTACGGATTGCGTATTGTAGAGGGGCGTTACGGCGGTTTGCGAGACAGTTACGTGTCACACTACGGAGATCGCGGCTACAATAACTATTATCGCAACGAACCCTTACGCATTGTCGAAGGACGTTATGGTGGGCGAGGATGGAGCTTCGACACGGGCACCACTTATTACGGAGCCGATGCATACAGCAGCCCGTATTCCGCAACGCCGAGCTATAGGTCGTCGTACAACGGTGGAGGATATGCGCCTTCTCGCGAGTACGAAGATAACGGAATGTCCGGTCGTCGCGGTACGACGTATAGTAGCGGTTCGTATAGCGGGAGCGGTTCTTCGCGACACTACGACAACTCTCGCTCATACGACGGAGGACGCAGCAGTTATTCTCCTGTGAGGTCTGAAAATAACGGAGATAACAACTCCGGCTACTCGTCGGGACGCCGAGGTGGTGCTGTACAATCACAAAATGGCGGCTCTTCCACGCAACACTACAATGGTGGTGGCTATATGAATTCGGGAAGTACCACTTATAGTGTGCCTATTCAGCCGCAACGTAGCTCATCTTCCTCTTCGGGAGTGACGAGCGGCCGACGATAACTGCGTTGTGATGATTGATTACGTTCTATGTTTTTGTTTTCTCGCAGATGCTGTGCATGAAAATCATGAATGTTAAGCTTCATCATCCGTAAAAAAATGGGGGCGATTCTCTTTTGTGAGAATCGCCCCCGTATCTTTAATGTTAGGCCGGCGCACCTTCGGGGGAAGGTGCTCGATCATCCAGATACGAATCTTTGAATCCTAAGAAATAGAGCACGCCGTCGAGTCCTACAGTGTTGATGCTTTGTTTTGCATTCGCAACAACGCGCGGTTTGGCGTGGAAGGCGATGCCCAAACCGGCAGTGGAAAGCATCGGAAGATCGTTTGCACCGTCGCCGACCGCGATGGTTTGTCCGAGATCGACCTTTTCTACTTGTGCAATGAGACGCAAAAGTTCTGCCTTGCGCTGTCCGTCGATGATCTCTCCCACGAAGCGACCGGTCAGCCGGCCATTTTCAACTTCAAGTTCATTGGCATAAACGTAATCAATGCCGAAACGGCGTGCCAAATGCTCGCCGAAGAACGTGAATCCACCGCTGAGAATTGCAATCTTGTAGCCGTGTCGCTTCAGCACGTACATCAAGCGCTCGACTCCTTCGGTGAGTGGCAATTTTTCAGCAATGTCTTGCATCACACCGGCGTCTAACCCCTCAAGTAAAGCCACGCGGCGCGTGAAACTTTCCTTGAAATCGATTTCGCCACGCATCGCTTGTTCGGTGATGCGTTTCACTTCCTCTCCCACTCCGGCACGTTCGGCCAGTTCGTCGATGCATTCAGCTTGGATCAGGGTGGAGTCCATGTCAAAGCAGATCAATCTCCGCATACGGCGATAGGCATTGTCGTGTTGGAACGAGCAATCCATTTCCATGTTCGCACTGAGGTGGAGCAAATCGGCTTGCATTGCCGGTAGGTCGGCAGGTGTGCCGCGCAACGAGAACTCAATGCAAGCACGCACGTTGTCGTGGTGGCGTTCAAGCGGCACACGTCCGGTAAGTCGTCGGATACCATCTATATTAAGTCCCTGCGAAGCCACGAGCTTACTCACAGCGGCCATTTGTCGAGCGGTAAGATGTCGTGCCAAAACTGTGAGAATGTAGCGATTGCGTCCTTGCGCTCGTACCCAATCGGCGTATTCCTCCGACTCGATGGGATAAAAACGCACATTTACTCCTCGTTCGGCTGCTTTGAAAAGCACCTCCTTCATCACCGCACCCGAAGTTTGCTCATTTGTGTGGATCAAAATACCCAGCGAAAGTGTAGAATGGATGTCTGCTTGTCCAATATCAAGAATATCTACTTCATATTTGGCCATAATGGCCATAAAATCAGCCGTCAGCCCGGGGCGATCTTCTCCCGTTATGCGTATTAAAATTAGTTCTTGTTGCATAGGTCTATGGTGTTCGAAATAAAGTTATAGATATAGTCCGATTCCCCTCAGGAAGAGGGCAAAAGGAGAAT
Source organism: uncultured Prevotellaceae bacterium (assembly GCA_963517315.1). Taxonomy (GTDB): domain Bacteria; phylum Bacteroidota; class Bacteroidia; order Bacteroidales; family Bacteroidaceae; genus Alloprevotella. The sequence continues at coordinate 11,285 of CAUQEF010000007.1, read as the reverse complement.
CGATCTTCGCGAAATTAGGAAGAAAATCACAATCGCGCAACTTTTCTCAGGCCTTTTCCGTAAATTTGCAGCTCAATTATTCACTCATCATGTCTGTTTCTTTAATCATTATACTCGCGCTTGTGGTCGGATTGGGACTGGGATATTATGCAGGTCGTCGGTCGCTTGAAGATTTGCAGCGTGAACACGAACGCCATTTGGGCGAGTTGCGTCGGAGTGCTGAAGTTCAGGCGAACGAGCAGCGCAAAGAGAGTGAGCGCCGGCTGGAACTCATGGCCGAGCGACTTAAAAATGAAAGTGAGCGGCAGATGCGCGAGCGCGGAACGCAACTGCGTGAAGAAAATGCCCGACAGCTTGATGGCATCCTTGCCCCTTTGCGCAATGGCATACAAGAAATGCGCAATGCCGTGCAGCAGGCCGATCGTCGCCACCTCGATTCCATGTCGAGGCTCGATGAAAGCATTAAAGCCACTCTATCGCAAGCTCAATTGGTGGGAGAACGAGCCGATCGACTCGCAGCTGCACTCACCGGAGAGAATAAAACCCAGGGCAACTTCGGAGAACTTCGGCTGCGCACCCTCTTGGAAGATATGGGACTCGAGCGCGGTGTACAGTTTGACGAGCAGTGGACGGTGAGAGATGAGAATGGCAATGCCGTTACCGACGACGAAACCGGACGACGCCTCATCCCCGATGTCGTTCTTCACTTCCCTGACAAGCGAGATGTCGTGATTGACTCGAAAGTCTCGCTCACGGCGTACAAAGATTACTACGAAGCGAATACAGACGAGCAACGCAAATTGGCTTTAGACCGGCATATCAAGTCTTTGCAGCAGCATGTCAAACAACTGTCGGCGAAAAACTATGCCGGTCACCTCAGTGCCGACCGTTCGCGTTTGGACTTTGTTGTGATGTACGTCTTCAGCGACAGTGCACTCAGCCTTGCGCTCACCGCCGCTCCCGGTTTGTGGAAAGAAGCCTACGACAAAGGGGTGTTTATCACGGCAAGCCAAAACCTCTATGCCCTGCTTCGTATGCTCGAGCTCTCATGGAAACAGCAATTGCAGGTGCAAAATCAACAAAAAATCGTAGACCAAGCCGGACTTATCGTGAGTCGTGTGCAACTCTTCTACGAACGCTTCCTCAATGTCGAAACCACGCTCGGAAAGACGCAAGCCGCTTTCGAGTCTTTGCGTAGAATGCTCCTTCCCGGGGGACAAAGCATCATTTCGGCGGCCAATAAACTCGTGAAGCTCGGAGCGCGCGAAGATAATCGCCGCAAACAGCCTTTGCCGAAGGACGAAACCGAGGAGAACGAGGACAGCGAGGACTCACTGCTGCCGAGCGACGCAACAGCGTCCGCTGCCTTACTGCAAAACGTATCTTCTTTAGATCTCTAAAATCCCTCTTTTCATGCATATCGCCATCGCCGGAAACATCGGCAGCGGAAAAACCACGCTCACCGGTCTACTTGCACAGCACTATGACTGGACACCCAAGTTCGAAACCGTGGCGGAGAATCCTTATCTCGACCCTTTTTATAAGGATATGCCGAGGTGGGCGTTCAACCTTGAAGTCTTTTTCCTGAAAGAGCGTTTCAAAGACGTACTTGACATCGCCCATGGGGACTCCAACGTCGTCCAAGATCGAAGTATCTTCGAGGGAGTATATATATTCTCCGCCAACAATCGCGACATGGGCAACCTTGACGCACGCGATTTCGAGACCTATATGGAACTCTTCGAATTGATGACCTCACTCGTCGACGCACCGGATTTGCTCATCTATCTCCGCTCCACCGTCCCCCACTTGGTCGCCAATATCCGCAAGCGCGGACGCGAATACGAGCAATCCATGTCCATTGAGTACCTCGAAAATCTCAATCGCCGCTACGACGAGTTTGTCTTTGACAAATACCCCGGTCCGAAACTCGTGATTGATGTGGACGGTCTCGACTTCCTCTACAATCCCAAAGACTTCTCCGACATCGTCGACCGCATCGACGCCAAACTCTTCGGACTCTTCGAAAAAGCTTAGCCACTCCAAATACACGACAACCATGCACATCGCCATCGCCGGAAACATCGGCAGCGGGAAAACCACACTCACCAAAATGCTTTCCAAGCACTATGCTTGGTCGCCCCTCTTTGAACCTGTAGACTTCAACCCTTATCTCGAAGACTTCTATAAAGATATGCAACGCTGGTCGTTCAATCTGCAAATCTACTTTCTCAACAAGCGATTTAAGGATGTGGTGGCCATTTCGCGGAGCGAAGAAACCATCATTCAGGATCGTACCATTTTTGAAGACGCACGCATCTTCGCCCCCAACTTGCATTCCATGGGCATGATGAGCGACCGCGACTTCGCCAACTACACCGATCTCTTCGATCTCATGATGTCGCTCGTCAAACTTCCCGACCTGATGATCTACATCCGCTCGTCTATTCCTAATCTCGTGTCGCAGATTGAAAAACGCGGACGTGATTTCGAGAAAACCATGCGCATCGACTATCTCCAAGGCTTGAATGACCTCTACGAGCGCTGGATCGCGCAATACGAAGGCCGTTTGGTCATCATCGACGGCGACCAGCTTAAATTTGAGTCCGACCCCGAGGCGTTTCGTCAGATCACCGATCGCATTGATGCCGAACTCTTCGGACTTTTCTCCTGATTCGTCATGGCTTGCGCCGAGCATTTGTTTTGCACTCGGTGCTCTGAGACCAAAGGACACCCTCCTCAATTTTCTGCTCCCATCCGCCTCTCGTTGCCCGCCGTAAGTTGCGCAACGAGAGGCGTTTTTTTATCTCTACACGTTTGCCACCTCCGCTTTTCTCCTTATTTTTGTGCAACATTCCTCACATTGTGCAGCCTCTTCACCGCAGCGGCGGCGCACTTATTCCATTGTCCTTTCTTTTCGCAATGAAAATTCTTATCACAGGCGCAGCCGGATTTGTCGGATGCCGCGCCACTCGTTTCCTCGGTCTCTCGCATCAAGTCGTACCGCTCAACAGCAAAGAGCTTGACGTCACTGACGAGCAAATGATTCATGCTCTTTTCATGGATCATGCCCCCAAAGCCGTCATTCACCTGGCTGCCCTGTCCGACCCCGCCTATTGTGAAGCTCATCCCGACGATTGCGAAGCGGTGAACTACATCGGCACGCTCAATGTGGCGCGCGCCGCGGCGGCGGTCGGTGCGAAACTCATCTATGCCGGCAGCGATCAGGTCTACAATGGCTGCACCGAGACCGGCCTTCTCGCCGAGGATACGCCTCTTGCGCCCAAAGGCGTGTATGCGGAGCTCAAATATCGCACCGAATGCGAAGTGCAAGAATTATTGCCCACAGCGGTGGGGCTTCGCCTCTCGTGGATGTACGATGTGCCCAACTCCCCTTTGCGACAAAACAACGGTTGGTTGCTTCGTCTGCTCGAAGCAGCCCGAAGCGGTACACCTTTTTCCGCTTCGGTCAACGAATGCCGTGGCATCACGAATGTTTGGCAGGTTGTGCGTCGCATCGAAGCTGCCATCGCCCTACCCGGTGGTATTTACAACTTCGGTTCGCCCAACACTCGCACCACTTATGATACCGCGCTCGAAGCCGCACGCTTTTTGACAGCGGCCGGGCATTTGGAAGCCGGTGCAGACTCGCCCGTTTGCGCCGTCGATGCCCCCGAACGCAACTTGGCCATGAGCTTACATCGCATCGAACAGTTCGGACTCACCTTCCCCGACACCCTAAGCGGATTGAAGGCTGCCCTACTCCACGGCGCTTGAAGTTCAGTTGCATCGTTCTACTAAAAACGGCGAACAGGTTTTCTCCAACACACAGACTTTTCAACTTTTTCCATGCGATTTTCTACCGTACTTTTCGATCTCGACGGTACTTTACTCGACACTTTGACGGATCTCCACGCCTCTGTTGCCCATGGGTTACGCAATCACGGATTGGCAGTGCGTAGCGTGGCCGAGGTGCGCGCCTTTTTGGGCAATGGCATACGCCATCTCATAGAACGCGCCGTACCCGAAGGCACCGAAGCTCACACCCTCGAAGCCGTGTTTGCCGATTTTCGTGCCCACTATTTGCTTCATTCGCTCGATACCACCGGCCCTTATCCCGGCATGCTCGAACTCCTCGAGCGATTGCAAACGGCCGGTGTGCGAATGGGCATTGTGAGCAATAAGCTCGACCCGGCTGTGCAAGATTTGAACGGACGTTTCTTTGCCGACTTCATGCAAGTCGCCGTGGGTGAGAGCCCCGGAGTGCGCCGCAAGCCACATCCCGATGCAGTGCTCGAAGCCATGCGCCGACTCAACGCTACGCCCGGCGAAACGCTGTATGTTGGCGACAGTGAAGTCGATTATGCCACAGCGCAGGCGGCCGGTATCGCCTGTGCGTTGGTGCTTTGGGGATTTCGCGACGAACCCGAACTTCGAGAACTGGGGGCGGATTTCTATGCCGCAAAGCCCGCTGACTTGTGGAGCGCCATTGTAGGTTGAGGATATGCGCCCTGCCGAAGAAAAATCACATCTCTTCGTTTGCCATCCGCCATTCTCACAGATCTCCGCACCGCTGCAGCAGCCTTTTTCCCGCCGGCAGGAAGATAATGGCGCGTTCTTAGGAAGTTGCGCAGTCAGCGTGTTATTTCTTGGGCAATGTTTGTTATATACACAAGAAATAGCTATATTTGCACCCGCAAAGCCCAAACTTTGTCCATGATAGGTTTGGTTCCGTAGCTCAGTCGGATTAGAGCAACGCCCTTCTAAGGCGTGGGTCCTGGGTTCGAGCCCCAGCGGAATCACATTTTTTGAGCCGACAGCGGCTGTAAAACGAAAAAGCGCGAACTAAATGTTCGCGCTTTTTTCGTGTTTGGGGAGAGAAAAACTGCAACCGTGACCACGCCAACGACGAGGGCGGAAACCGTTACCCTGTTCTCCTTTATGCTCTTCGAGAAAGAGGGCGCGCTCCTGCTTGGAAAAACTATCCAAAAGCACGCGCATCAACTCATTAAAACCTGCCTCACTAGAGGCCATTTCGGAAATAATTTCCGATCTTTGTTCAGCTGTAAGCTTCATTGTTCTTTGTTTGATTCTTAAAGCCACCACAAATATAAGAACTTTGGAGCTTACACACGTTTTGTGGATAGTATCGATGCCATCGCCACAGACCTTAAGAAGCGTGGCTTCGAGTACCTTGGTTCCACACTCATCTACTCATTCCTTCAGAGCATCGGTATGATTAACGGCCACAGTACCGGCTGCTGGATGTTTGAAAAGAGAGGTGGAATTTTTGTCAAATGAGCAAAACCCTCAAACCTCTGCCCGAAATCGGCACACCCCACATCTATCTTTGCAACGAAAAGTCAAGAGCACGTATGGCAACGAATCAAATTAACAAGTATGTCTGGCTGGTGGACACCATCCATCGGGCTAAACGGATTTCCTTTGAGGACATCAACCGCCAATGGCTAGCCAACGACATGAGCGAAGGGCTGGAAATCCCCAAGCGTACCTTCCACAAGTGGCGCATTGCGATTGAGGAGATGTTTGGGCTGGTCATTGAGAATGAGAACTGCGGTGAATACCGATACTACATTCTCAACGATGATGAGATAAGCCGTGGAAGTCTGCGCACATGGCTGGTCAACACCATTGCTGTCAGCAACCTGATTACAAACAATCAGAGCATTAAGGACCGCATCGTGTTGGAAGACATCCCGTCTGGACGGCTGTTCCTTCCATCTATCTTGGAGGCACTGAAAGAGGAAACTCTCCTGCGGATTACCTATCAAAGTTTTTGGAAGAATGAAGCATTCACTTTTGACGTGGAACCATATTGTGTAAAGCTGTTCCGCCAACGGTGGTACTTGGTAGCACGCAGCACCTATTATGATAAGGTGATGATTTATGCGGTTGACCGCATGTCGGAGGTGCATAAGACATCCACTCCATTCGACTATCCCAAGGATTTTACACCCGAAGAGTTCTTCTACGGTTGCTTCGGTGTGATAGCCGGTGACGGAACGAAAATCGAGCGTGTAGAACTGCAAGTGTCGGAGGGACAAGCCAACTACTTGCGCTCGCTGCCTTTACACCAATCACAGATTGAGTCTTATCGTGGCGACGAGTACAGTATCTTTGAGTTTCAGATACGTCCAACGTTTGATTTCCAGTTGGAGATACTGGCACACACGCCTGACATCGAAGTGCTTTCTCCGATATGGCTTAGGGAAGAGATAGCTGGTAAAATCGCATACATGAACAAGAAATATAGGTCAGCCAAATGAGAGACTTTGCAGCAATAGATTTTGAAACCGCCAACAACGAGCGCAGCTCGGTGTGCAGTGTGGGCATCGTGATTGTTCGCGATGGAGAGATTGTGGATAGCTTCTATTCTCTCATCAATCCCGAACCGAACTATTACAACTACTGGTGCAGTCAGGTACATGGACTGACACGTGAAGACACCGATACAGCTCCAATCTTCCCCGAAGTGTGGAAGCAGATAGAACCGTTGATTGAGGGTCTGCCTCTCGTGGCGCACAACCGTCCATTCGACGAGAGCTGTCTGAAGGCTGTGTTCCGGGTCTATCAGATGGACTATCCAGACTATGAGTTTTACGACACACTCTGTGTTTCCCGTCGGGTTCTGCCAGACTTGGAGAACCACCAGTTACACACCGTGGCAGCTGCCTGTGGCTATCAGTTGGAGAATCACCACCACGCACTGGCTGATGCAGAAGCCTGTGCTTGGATTGCAAGAGAAATTCTATAATGCACAATATCAGAAACTATGAGTACATATTCAGTTAAAGTAAAAAAGGATGGACGTAACGGAAGCACGTCTATAAGTGTAGGTATGGAAGTGAATGTTGTTAGCAACCTTTCAGCATCTAACATCACAGCCACAAGAGATGGACAAAATGCCATCGTTGCTGCTTTCAAAAGTAAGTATGGTATTGATGTCATGAACTTTGCTGACGGAAGTGGACGTGCAAATATGTATTTTGAGGTAAAGCAACTTTAGTATTATCGCATATGGCTTGGGTAGACCAAAATCTTGAAAATTTTATTAGGAAGGAATTCCCCGATAGAATAATTAATGCCTACCATGCGTATAGAACATGGCAGTCAAATCGCTATATATGGGTGTCTACTATCCTGACAAAAGACGGAGACCTTCATTATGAATACTTCCAAGACCACGTGGAATTACATCTTGAAGGCAAATTCCAAAGTGAAGACTATCGTTCTTTTGCAAAAGAACTAAGGGTAAGAACTGCTAGGATTCCTGACCTTACCTGGTCAAGATGGCAGGGACATAGCCAATGTCGATGCACTCTTCAACACCCAACGGGTTCGTGGGAAGAGCTCCTTTCCGCGTTCCATTGTATTATGCGCATATTTGACCCTATTATAAAGGACTTCTTTGAAAAGAAACACCAAGACACGAGCACAGATGCCTATAACGGTGTCATTGAATTTCATGAATGTGAGCTTGAAAGTGAGCATGTTAGTTTGGAAACATGCTCTTTAGGACAATTGTTTTCTAATCATCTTGTCATACCTGACTATCAGCGTAACTACTGTTGGGAAGAGAAACAGGTTAAAGACCTGTGGCATAGTCTTAAAGAAATACCCGTGAATGGGAAATATCATCTAGGGACAATTATCTTGCAAAAGGACAAAACTGGCAACTATGCTGTCATTGATGGGCAACAGCGGTTAGTAACGCTTACCCTCATCTGTCGGCAGCTTGGATATAAGGGAGAAATGCCTCTGCTTAAACAATCGTTCCGTTCCACAGCTTCACGTCAACATGTAGCTAATAATCGCTTTCAAATCGAACAATACTGCAAACGCTCACATGATGAAAAGCTTTGTGGTAAACTAATAAACAACCTCATCTTCTCTGTCCTTATTTTGACAGATAGCCGCCTTGATTTGGCCTATACATTTTTCTCCAATGAGAACTCGAAGGGCGTTCCTCTGACAGACTACGACCTATTGAAGGCTCATCATCTGCGTTTTGTCTTCAATGAAAAACAGGCAGAGCACTTGGCAGGCAAGTGGAATTCTTTGACTAATCAGAAATATAGACTGCTGGATACCACTCTTTCATCTCATTTATTCCGCTTAAGGAAATGGATGCGTAAACGCGATTACGATTCGTCGCAAAAATTGCGCACTAAAGAAGAATTTTCAGCTGCTCTTATAATACCTGAGATACCACCTTTCGGTGAGCAATTTGAATACTACGAAAAAATACAAGGGGGAACTCACTTTTTCGCCTATGCTGAACATTTCGTAGATCTGTTTGATAGATTTGAACATGCAAATCCAGTTGAAGCTCTCCGCAGACATCTTAAATGGGAAAGTCATTCAAGATACGCAGATATTATTGAAACTTTACTTTTCGGTTACTTTCTGAAATTTGGAGCCCAATATCTGGCTGAAGCTCTGTTTTGCATTGCCGGATACATTGCCCAACACCGATACACCTCGCGTCGCGCTCTTTCATATAAAATTCGAGAATTTGCAAAAAACAGCGAGATTGTTATGATGATAGATCAAGCCTCTTCGCCTACATTCTTCCTTGCAGAGTGTTTAGCGGGAATTAAAATTAGCGGCAAGGATATTGATGAGCAAGGTATTGAACTTCGATTCTACCACCGGCTTCAAGATTTGTTCTTAGAACTGAATGAAGAATTCACTGATAGCACAATAATTGAACATTACAACAATGAATACGCATAGATATACTCCGCAACTTATAGTTGAAAACAAAGATTATTTGTGCTTCAACATTCCACTATACCAACGTCTCTTTGCGTGGGGAGAGTCTCAAGTATATGGCCTTCTATACGATATGAAAGAGCATTTCAGCAAAACAGGCAAAGAAGAGCCATATTACCTGGGAATGCTATCTTGTATTGCCCGAGGCAATGAATATGACCTCATCGATGGCCAGCAACGTTTCACGGTAATGACTTTACTTGCGTTAGTGTTGCGCAAATACGATGAGCGTTGGAATAAGTTCCTTGATGAAGGCAAGAGACTTCATTTTGTGGCCAGACCCAAAGACAGAGAATACCTACTGGCTTCTATAAGGAATGTAGTTGGACAGGTGGACGAACCAAACAAAAAAATGCAGTCCGCCATCAACCTGGCAGAGGGATTTGTTGAAAAAGATTTCCAATCCGATGAGGACAGACTGGTTTTTGCAACAAATGTTTTTGAACGTCTATCATTCTTTTTCTCTGTTCTTCCTAATGAATACTTGAACGACCCGATGTCGCTTAACAAGTATTTTGAAGCAATGAATGCTGGAGGAAAGGGGCTGGAGCAGCACGAAATTTTGAAAGTTCAACTTATGCGGGGGGAGTCCAATCAGGAAAAACTTACTCGCATTTGGAATAGCATCAGCGACATGGGGCATTTCATCATAAAGAAACGCGATGACTGCCGTGAACACGAATATCGCCAAAGTTACATGAATGCTATAAATCTCTGTCGTGAAGGGCGATTTGAAGAAGCCTTTACCTTATGTGAGTCTTCCTTTGACGCTGAGGATGATGTAGAAATAGGCATGATAGCCGCGTCCGAACGCAAAGATGAAAACTCTCAAAGAGAAGAGCCTGCCGATCAGTCCATACTAACATTCCCAGAATTTTTGATGCTTGCCCTTGACATACATCTTCATCTGAATGGTTCATATACGTTCTATCGGACTGATCTTCTCGTCGCCTTTGAAAACAACCCAATCTCAGATGTACATTCGTTCTACAATACAATGTTGTTCTATCGTCTGCTCTTTGATTATTATATAATCACTAAAGAGGATAGTCCAAACGGAAACAAATATGAGATCATTGCACGAACTGGCAGCGATTTTGAGGTGGACTGTGTACGTCAGTATCAGTCGATGCTTTATGTATCTAACACACCTTTTTATAATTGGCTGAAACCACTTCTCATACAACTTGCTTCCATCCCCATACAGAATGCAAAGGAGTTGCTATCGCTATTGAAGAATATCGACAATGCTTTACGTAGCCTCCCAGTGTCTGTAGAGGAAATGTCATACGACAAATCGCCTGATAGGTATTGGTTCTGGAGGCTTGACTACTACTTGTGGGAACAGAAAGAGCAATTCTTTAAGAACGCCAAAGAGCTTGAAATCGTTGGTGACTATGTGTTCCGTGCAAATCGTTCCTTAGAACATTTGCACCCACAGCATCAGGACAATAATGATGAGTGGCCAACAGAGTGCATACACTCGTTTGGAAACTTGGCTATGATTTCGCAAAGTTTCAATTCACAACAAAGTGATGACCCCGTTACGGTTAAATTTGCTAGAATTTCAGACCAAGCCGATCACCATGCCCTCCAAAGTATCAAGCTATATCGAATGTATCTTGATGCACAAGGAACGCCAGACGGGTGGACACCCCAAAAAATGGATGCTCATAAAACAGAAATGTTTAACTTCTTGTCCGAAACATTCCCCACAAAAAACGTGGACGATAATGCTTGACTTCATATCTGATACCGAACACTTCACCAAGGTGCTTGACCTTGCGGCAAAGGCCAAAGAGACGCTTTGGATTGGCACGGCTGACATCAAAGATCTGTACGTGGTGCAAGGCAAGATGGCAAAGCCGTTCCTCGGTGTATTGTCGGACTTGATAGGCAAAGGGGTGGAGGTACGGCTTATCCATGCCAAAGAACCTGGCCCGAACTTTCGGGAGGATTTCGACCGCTACCCACGACTGGCCACTATGCTGGAACGTGTCATGTGTCCGCGCGTCCACTTCAAGATTATTGTCATTGACCAAGCAGTGTGCTATGTTGGCAGTGCCAACCTAACTGGGGCCGGCATGGGCATGAAGTCGGCTACACGGCGCAACTTTGAGGCTGGTGTCCTTACGGATATACCGTCCATCGTGGACAATGCCACCAACGAGTTTGATAAGGTGTGGTGCGGTAGCGAGTGCCGCAATTGCCAACGGAAAAATGTTTGTCCTGACCCCATCGTAATAAAATAGCCGTATGAAGATCTGTTATTGACCATTGTCCTTATGCTGGCAACCGTCAGCATGCAGGCACAGAAGATAAGCCATATTGAAATATTGCTGTCCGGTAAAAGTTTTACACGGCGAAAAATAAGGCTGAAACCCTCTTGTGGGATTTCAGCCTCTTTTGTTACTTTGCTTGTTGCAAAAAAAAAGTTCGTCCGACATTTGGAGTGAGGCCTCAACTACCGGAAACCCTTTCTCAAAAGT
>CAUQEF010000006.1:0-113838 GCA_963517315.1 uncultured Prevotellaceae bacterium | reverse complement strand
CACAACCTTGCCAAGGTTGGGGTCGCGAGTTCGAGTCTCGTTTTCCGCTCTCAAGCGAATTGCTCAAAAAGCAGTTCGCTTTTCTTGTTTTTGAATCCGATTTTACGTGCACCGTGTGTACGTTTTCTGCTGATTGTACTTTATTTTGCGTTACCGACGGCTTGGCGGTAGTCTTTTTTGAGCGAATATGAACATTTACGTACGCTATTTTGATAACGAAGCGCTAGTTCGCAACCTTGATGAACTCTTTGATTTCCTTTCGAGCTTGGGCGACATCACCATCAACAAGATGATGGTCGACGAATTGACCAATTATGTCAACGAAGAGCCCAATTACCCCAAGCGATACAAGGTGCGCCCCCGCGTTTATTTCATACTCATCAAGACCACAGCGCAGTCGCTTGAAGAATTTAAGGCAAACAATCGCACCCCGCAGCATTCGGCACCAATGTCCCCGGCTTATGCAGGCAATCTTGGGGGAGTGGTGAGAAAGGACTCACGCATCTTTATGTTACAAGAGGAGCGTGAGGGCTGGTATTTCGGCCGAATTAATTTCAAACGCGTACTCCTGATTCCGGGCACCCAGAAATTTCAATATCGCGACACAACATTTGCCGCTTATGTTCACACTTCTTCGGCCTTGGAATGCTACAATCGCATTGTGTCTCACTTGAAAAATCGACAAGACATCGATCAGCGCAGTCAATTTCCGTCTGCGAAAGGAAGTAACTTTTCCTATGAGTTCTTTGGAGACCGACTTCCTGAATAGACTGTGGATTGTCATTTTGTAAAGCAGAACTATAGAAATCGTGTCGCTTGCAATTCATGTTTTTACGTGCTTTATACGTTGAAAACTTGGTGGATTGGCCTCAAAATCATATTTTTGCAAGTGAAACCCTATTATTCGCATCAATGAAGCATACGATAACAAAATACATATTCGCCTTTGCTTGTCTCTTGGGCGGTGCATCCGGCGCAGCGGCGCAGGATCTTATCGCAAGACAAGCCCCGGTGGAGCGTAAAGTTAAATCAGCCGATTCGGTAGTGATCAACCGAGTGATACGCAACGCCGCACTTCACAACTTAGAGAGCAATGAGTTGTATTCATCGTGGAATACCTCGAAAGTACATTGTTATTCAAGCAGCGAAATCCCCGAAACTTACAAAATTGACCTTCGCGGATTTTGCATGCCGACCCCCAGCCGCAACATTACTTCAAACTTTGGTTACCGCCCCACGTTCCATCGTATGCACAAAGGGCTCGATATCAAAGTGTACACGGGGGACACAATTGTCTCTGCTTTCGAAGGCAAAGTGCGTATCGTGGGTTATGAAGCGTCAGGATACGGCAACTATGTGGTGATTCGCCACCGCAATGGTTTGGAAACCATCTACGGACACCTCTCCAAAAGCATTGCAAAGGAAGGTGAGTATGTGAAAGCCGGTCAAACGATTGGACTTGGTGGCAACACCGGCTATTCGTTCGGCTCGCACTTGCACTTTGAGACGCGTATCGTGGGTGTGGCGATTGATCCTTCGCTGCTTTTCGATTTCCGCAACCAAGACGTGACTTGCAACACCTTCACTTTTCGTTATCGTGATTGCGACGGTGGCATCTTGAGTCGCACGACCATAGAACGAAATCGCGAAGAACTCGCACAGGCCGTTCCGTCGGGACACATGTATCAAGTGGAAGGGCGTCGCGTTTCTGTGCAAAGTGTTGCAGAAAAATTGGGGTTGACCGTCGAAGCCTTGTGTGATTTGAATGGTTTTACGCCTGAAACAGTATTGACCCGCGGACAAATGGTGCGCTATTGATGCGATGCGGCTTAGAAAAGGTAAGTTGAGCTTGTTTTACAAGATACAGTTCGCTCTTTTTCTGACAAAAGACTCCTGATTAACGAATCCACTCCTCTGTTCTCCATAGCGTTGAACAGAGGAGTGGATTCGTTGCAGACATAAGTGTGAAGTTTCAAATCGATACCCCATAGTGTTCGATGAGAACTTCTCCAACTTTGAGGTGAAAGTGGAGAGAAAAGTGCGTTTGTAATCTCTGAGATTACAATTGATTGTAGACTTGTTTGCTCCATGCTACAATACGCTCGGTAAAGTACGATTATATGGTGTTTTGAGGCCTTAAAAATTGGTTGCAAGAGCGAGAATGCTTACTTTTGCTTCGTACCATTGCAAAATTTTATGACGCAAGAAAAACTGCTTCCCGAAGTGGTCTTTGAGACCAGTTGGGAAGTGTGCAACAAAGTAGGGGGAATCTACACGGTGCTTTCGACGCGTGCAAAGACCCTCGTCAAAGAATTCGAAGATCACTTGATCTTCATCGGTCCCGATGTATGGGGACAACACGAGAATCCGCTTTTCAACGAAGATAAAGAGCTCCATCCTGAATGGAAGAAGGCAGCCCTTGCCGAAGGGGTGTCTGTGCGCATCGGACGCTGGGAAGTTCCCGGTCGGCCGATCGCGGTGTTGGTGGATTTTTCTCCTTTTTTTGCGGAGAAAAACGAGATCTATGCACGCGCTTGGGACTTATTCCAAGTGGATTCGCTGCACGCCTATGGCGATTATGACGAAGCTTCGATGTTTTCCTATGCCGCCGGCCGTTTTGCCGCTGCATTGTGCAAGCATTGTTTCGCGAAGCGACGCGTGATTTACCAAGCGCACGAATGGATGTCCGGTCTCGGCATGCTTTTCTTGCAACACGAATGTCCGGAAGTGCGCACGATCTTCACCACGCACGCCACCAGTATCGGAAGAAGCATCGCAGGCAACAATAAATTGCTCTATGCTTATTTCAAAGGCTACAACGGAGACCAAATGGCGGGTGAACTTTCGATGGAAGCTAAGCACAGTGTCGAGAAACAAAGCGCGCATCGTTGCGATTGCTTCACCACAGTGTCTGAATTCACGGACGTGGAATGTGCGCAATTGCTGGACAAACCGGCTGACGTCGTCTTGCCCAACGGATTCGAATTGGACTTTGTGCCAAAAGGTGAGGAGTTTGAGCAAAAACGCAAGGCCGCTCGCCGTCGCATCTTTGAGATAGCCGAAGCCTTGACGGGCGAAACTTACGCAGAGGACACGTTGATTATCTCCACCTCGGGACGCAATGATTTCCGCTGCAAAGGTTTTGATGTTTATCTCGAGTCAATGCGCCGACTCAATGAGCAGTTGCGCGGAACAGATCACAAAGTGCTTTCACTCATTGAGGTGCCCTGCTGGTTACTCGGCCCTCGCGAAGATTTGCAAGCGCGACTTGCCGATGAAAAATCCTTGCATAGCCATCAGTACACCACGGCTTTGCCCACACCGATGATCACCCACGATCTGCATAACCTCAACGAAGATCGTATTCTCTGCTTGATCAAGGATTTAGGCTTGGACAATCGTCGCGAGAACCCCGTGAAGGTACTGCTTGTTCCCTGCTATTTAGACGGAAACGATGGTATTTTCGATCAGCACTACTACGATGTGCTCACCGCCAACGACCTTACGCTCTATCCTTCGTATTATGAGCCTTGGGGCTACACACCTTTGGAAAGCGTAGCCTTCAAAACACCTTGCATCACCACTGATCTTAGCGGTTTTGGCCAATGGGTCAATGCTGAATTAGGACATGCCGGCAGTTTGTCGGACGGTGTCAGTGTTTTGCACCGCGATGACAATAATTACTTTGAATGTGCCGACGCGATGTGCGCCGACATTCACAACTATCTCCGGATGAACGAAAAGACGCGTGCCACGATTCGCCGGCGCGCCGAGGAGTTTGCCGAAAAAGCCCAGTGGAAACATTTCGTTCGCCACTATTATGCCGCTTATGACTTCGCACTTCGTCATCGTAATTGAATCAAACTACAAAACATACTCACCCCATGAACGTTAAAATCGCCAATGCGAATCAGCCCGCGTGGAAGACGGTCACCGTAAAAAGCCATATTCCCGCCGAACTGAAGCCGCTCGATGAGCTGGCACATAACCTTTGGTTCTGCTGGAACCAAGAAGCTTTGGATTTATTCCGCAGCTTGGACTCCAAAATCTGGGAGGAAGTCGATCAGAACCCTGTTGAGTTGCTCAACCATATCCCCTACAAAAGACTGCAAGAGCTTGCGGCAGATCCCGAATTGATCGGTCGTATGGAAGCGGTGTACAAGAATTTCCGTGCCTACATGGATGAGAAACCCAACGCCAAGCGCGCTTCAGTGGCTTATCTCTGCATGGAATATGGCATGAACCACAATGTTAAGATCTACTCAGGCGGTCTTGGCGTGTTGGCGGGCGACTATGTGAAGGAAGCCTCCGACTCGAACGTTGATATGTGCGCTGTCGGTTTTCTTTACCGCTATGGCTATTTCAGCCAAACCTTGTCTATGGACGGACAGCAGATCGCCAACTACGAAGCGCAGGACTTCGATCGTATGCCCATTGAGCGCGTACTCGATGCAAACGGCAATCAGGTAGTTGTCGACGTTCCGTTCCCCAACTTCACTGTGCATGCGCTCATCTGGCGCGTGAATGTAGGTCGCGTTCCTCTCTACTTGCTCGATACCGACAATGAAATGAACTCCGAATACGACCGCAGTATCACCCACTCCCTCTACGGTGGTGATTGGGAAAACCGCATGAAGCAAGAGTATCTCCTCGGTATCGGTGGTATTCTTGCGCTGCAAAAGCTTGGCATCAAGAAGGACGTTTACCACTGCAACGAAGGACATGCTGCATTGGCTAACCTGCAACGCCTTGCTGATTTCGTGGAAAGCGGTCTTAACTTCGACGAAGCTCTCGAATTGGTGCGTGCAAGTTCGCTCTACACCGTCCACACTCCCGTACCCGCCGGCCACGACTACTTCGACGAAGGCCTCTGCGGCAAGTATCTCGGACAGTATCCCGGCAAACTCGGCATTAGCTGGGACGATTTCATGGGACTCGGTCGTCAAAATCCCGAAGACAAGGGCGAACGCTTCTGCATGTCCACCTTCCTCTGCAAGACTTGTCAAGAAGTCAACGGCGTAAGCTGGTTGCACGGTAAGGTTTCTCAGCGCATGTTCGAGAGCATTTGGCCCGGTTACCTCCCCGCAGAGTCGTATCGTGAGCACAAAATCCTCACTCATGACGAGTATGAGGAGGTTTACAATGTGAATCCCGACGAAAGCCACGTCGGCTATGTCACCAACGGCGTACACTATCCCACATGGTGCGCCAGCGAGTGGAAAGCCGTGCACAAGAAGTACTTCGGCAAGACCTTCTTCAACGATCAGAGCAACCCCGCGCTTTGGGAAAACATCTATCAGGTCAGCGATAAGGAGGTTTGGGAAACTCGCGTGGCCTTGAAGAAGAAACTCATCGACTACATCCGCGAACGCTTCCGCGACAACTGGTTGCGCAACCAAGGAGATCCCGCCCGCGTAATGTCTTTGCTCGACAAAATCAACCCCAATGCGCTCATCATCGGCTTTGCTCGTCGCTTTGCCACCTACAAGCGCGCGCATCTTCTCTTCTCCGATCTCGAACGCCTATCGAAGATTGTCAACAACCCCGACTATCCCGTGCAGTTTCTCTTCGCCGGCAAGGCACACCCCGCCGACGGTGCAGGACAAGGCCTCATCAAGAAGATTCACGACATCTCCCAAAGCCCCGAATTCATCGGTAAGATCATCTTCCTCGACAACTACGACATGGAGCTCGCGCGCCGTCTCGTCAGCGGTGTCGACATTTGGATGAACACCCCCACCCGTCCCCTCGAAGCCTCCGGCACCTCGGGTGAAAAGGCCTTGATGAATGGTGTCGTTAACCTCTCCGTGCTCGACGGTTGGTGGTACGAAGGCTATCGTCCCGGCGCAGGTTGGGCGCTCACCGACAAGCGAACCTACCAAGATCAGGGACAACAAGACAAACTCGACGCGGCCAACATTTACAGCCTCCTCGAGAACGAAATCATTCCCCTCTACTACAGCCGCAATGCCAAGGGCTACAGCGAAGGTTGGGTGAAGACGGTGAAGAACTCCATCGCGCAGATTGCTCCCTTCTACACGATGAAGCGCCAGCTCGACGACTACTACACTCGTTTCTACAATCCCCTCCGCGATCGCTACGTCCTCATTTCAGCCGAGAACAACCGCCTCGCCCGCGACATCGCCGAATGGAAAGCCCGCGTCATTGAGCGTTGGGACAACATCCACGTCGTCGAAATCAAGAACAGCGAAAGCCTTTATGGCACCTCGCTTGTCAGCGACAAGGAATTTTCGGTTAGCGTTGTCGTAGACGAACAAGGTTTGGAAGATGCCGTGGGCATCGAACTCGTGGTGCTTCGTCAGGATGCCGAAACCGGCCAGGATGTCATCTACAAAACCTATCCTCTCCAAGTCGTAAACCACGAAGGTAACCTCTATACCTTCGAACTCAAGGCGGCCATCGACGTAGCCGGTTCGTTCCGCACCGCCTTCCGCATGTATCCCCGCAGCAAGCAATTGCCGTCTCGCCAAGACCTCTGCTTCGTGCGCTGGTTCAGCTAAAATTCTTTCCACAACGGGACATCGTTCCCGGGCACTTCACACAGCGTTCGCCTCGTGCGGACGCTGTTTTTTTGTGCTTGTGAGTTCAAGTTGCCCAACTTTAGAGCCATCGTTCTTGTCCCTTGTTGGGGGCGGCACAGGCGAGAAACAAAAAACGCCACTCCCGAAGGAGTGGCGTTTTGCTTTTGGGGCAGAATCGTCTGCCAAGAGGATCAGTGCATCAGCGTTGCATGAACTTCACCCCGTTTTGGAGATAAATTCGACCGGATACCAGTACTTTGACGCGGCGGCCGCTCAAATCGTAGATCGGCGTTTCCTTTTGGCGAGCACCCATCCATTGCAGTCCCGTCACTTTACCGATGAGGAATTGCAGATTCGGTGCTGTCACTGTGGCATTGACCGTAAGATAGGGTCGGAAAGCACGCAATTGACGGTTGTCTTGGCGCACCATCATGCCATTGTCAAGGGTAAAGGCCACTTGATCGGCGGCAACAGTCGCCGGCAGCGCCGATCCCGCCAGCAAGTTCTCGGCCGGAGTTTTCGCAGCAGTTTGGATAGGCGTGAGCGTAATGGACGAATTGGGCATGCCCGAAAGGAGAACAGCTGTGCCTGCGGGAATCGTGTGGCCCTCGATCGGCGTCAGTCCCACGAGCGCTTTGTCTGCGTTGAAACCATTCACGGCATAGAGCTTGGCTTCCTTCGTTTCCAGCGCCACCGGTGCATAGATCGCCGTGTAGCCCTGTGCATCCGTCGTCAGTGTGAGTGCTTTCACACGTGCCAACTGCAAGTGCGCCTTCGTGTCGCTCTTCACATCATCTTGCGTGCCCTCCACTTGGTGAGCGCCGTTCTTGGCGTTGAGGCGCAAAGCCGCCGAGTTTCCATCCGTGGTGAGCTGCACGGTATATTTGTAGCCGAATGTCGTGCCAAACTTCACTTCCGTGGGCGCTGCTGTCGCCGTCGTCAAGCGGACTGCGGCTTCATCGGCCTTGTGTTGCAGCGTCCAACCCGTGCCGAAGTTCACCAAGTGCGCGCCGTCGAAGTAGAACACCGCATTTTCGTTCGCCTCGCCGGTCAAAGTCAGTCGCATGTCATCGGCATTTTCTGCCTGCGCGCTGACACTCATTGCACCGTCGTTCGTCTTCACTTGCAGGAAGTCGCCCGTCTTCGGCATATTCATGCCGTAGAGACGCCCTTCGGCCGCAGCGTGCAGAAGCATACGGTAGTCGACCAAATTGGCGCGTCCCGCTTTTGCGGCTTCTGCTTCCGTAGTGATTTCTTGATTGTAGCCGGCCGGCACACCATATGCGTCACTTTCCGGCGCAGCGGGTAGGGCTTCAAATCGAGCGCGTGCCGCTTTGGTGACATCGGCTTCGCTGATGTTTTGTGCCACCGACAGTTCCCAAAGACTCTTACTGCCCTTCCGTTTGGCGAATTTACCTAAGTGGAGTGCGACTTCCGCTTCCGTGGTTTTTTCCACAGCGAGGTAATTGTCCGTGAGCGAGCTTTCCACCGCTCGAATACCTCCCTGCAAATGGTCTTTCGTCGTTGCTTCAAAGGCAAAGTTCGTTCCCACTACACCGGTACTCAACGCGTTCTTTCCGTCAGTGGCCAAGGTGAGCGAGCGTGCTGTGACAGCGTGCACCAGCGTAAAGCGATTGTTCTTCGTATCGTAGTTCAAAATGAAAGCCTGTTCCGCACCCGGCGTATTGAGATCCTGCGCCACGGGTTCGAATTTGGCGTTGAGGGTCAGGTAGTGTTGGGCATTTCGGGTGTTGTTGAACACAAACACCTTTTTGCCATTGAGCGCCGCAAGCGAGTTGGATGGCGTCTCATCGCCGCCCGATCCTCCGGAGCCACCTGAACCACCAGATCCACCTGATCCTCCGGAGCCGCCTGAACCAAGCGTCCAATCTGCAAACGAATAGTTGGACTCAATGCTGGTTTCGATTTCGTCGGGTAGGTTGTGGAAGAAGTTGATGCCGGTGAGCTCCTCCAATTTGGTGATTGTCACGGCATGTTTCACCATATCTTCTTTTTTTCCGGGGTGTCCGTAGTCCTTGTTCTCCATCCAAAAGCCGATACTGCTGTATTTGCCGTTTTTGATTTTGAGCAGCGCCATGAAATTATGGCGGGGCACCGGCACTTTTTTGCCTTCCAAAGTCAGCACCTTGACAAAGTCATCCGGGTTGTTGATGGCTCCGCCTTTCACCACATAGAGGGTATCGGCAAAACTATTGTTGCGGCCGAGATCTTGCACCAATCGTTCGAGCGCAATCCAATATTTTTGGTTGAACTGTTTTACTTGCGGAGTCATATTGCTCATGTAGAACGTTTGGTTGTTGGCTTCTCGCGAAAAAACGCGGTCGTGCGAAGCCACGAGATGTCCACGATCGTAGCCCGTTCCCTTATAAGCGTTTCCGGTCAATCTTTCGGAAGGGGCGAGCAACGGGTCGAAGGTAAATTTACCGCCTCTCTTCACTTCTTCCGGGCGCGTCTCATTGTCGAATCTGAACGCCACCCAACGAGGATGATGCCAATGCGCATCATAGCCAATGGCGTAGTTGAGAATCGAATCTTGCCCACTGCGCGCCGAGCGTACGCGATGCACGAGGTAGCGCTCGTCGGCGTCACCTTTGAGTTGGGGCATTTCCAGTCGCAATGCGGCAAGGTTGTCTGCTTCGCGGCGCGAGTTGCCGCGCTTACTGGCTGCCGGCAAAAGGTGGGTGGCGAGTTGACTGTATGTGACGGTCGGAGTCGAACCCTGCGCTTCGAGCACTTGGGCATGAACTGTCGGTGTGCCGAGCGAGGTAGCCATGGCACAGAGTAGCGGGGTGGAGAATAAGGATTGAAATTTCATTTGCAGGTAAAGAGATAAGGGCGAGATTGCGCAGGGCTCATCATGTATGCACTGGCACCGGCGACAACTTTAGCCGAATTGAAAAATAGATTTGGCAAAAGTAGTGATAAATAATAGTTCTATCGATGCTAATCTGCATATTTAGTACTTTAATTTGTGTAAAAACTTTTGTTTTGGTACTCGTCTCCTTTCGGTTTTGCCTGTGCATGCCCCTATTTCGTATCTACAGTGGGGCTTTTCACCGACCAACTCGCGACAAACAACGGGCAGGTATTGATTGTGTTGAAACAGTCCGCAACTTTTGAAAAATAGTTGAGGAGTTTTTCGGAAAAGTCGAGGAGTTCTTGCCAAAAGTCCCCCACTTTTTCTTCCTCATCCACACGGGAAAAATATCAGCATGAGTTCAAGTTCTTTTTTTGTGTGGGCATCTGCTGCTTTCGCGGTCGTCGGATCGATGGAGCGCGTCAGTTTAGAGAAAAGCCCCGTCGACTTGTATCGTGCATAAAAGGGCTTTTAGGCTCATCTCGTGACCATGGGGTGGTCGCGGTGGGCATTTTGGCGCGGCGGCGGAGAGAAATCAGTGTGCCGTTTGGGGGATCGGGCGAAAAAGGCTAACTTTGCTTTTCGCCAAAGCGATTTGGTTCTTCTTTTGCTGAAGTATGCGTTTCAAAATAACCCCCGATTTTTCGATTTCCACCACCTTGCTGCAATTCCGCATTGAGGAAGTGCCCGGTTTGCCCGACGCCCAACTGCGGAGTGCACCCGGGGCAATGAGTTTGCGTCTCCCCGTAGGCCAAGACTACAACAACCGCGCGCACCAAGAGTGGCTCAATCAGTGCGTGGTGGAGGGCTTGCGTCGCCAATGCCGTTGGGTGCTTGCACCCCGTGTGCAGGCTTGGGCAGAGCGCGGCGGCATTTCGTTCAATCGCGTGACGTTCAAAGACGTGAGTTCGCGGTGGGGCTCCTGCTCCTCGCTGCGCAATGTGAATTTCAACCTCTGGTTGCTGTTGCTCGACGAGCCCTTGGTGGACTATGTCATCTGCCACGAGTTGGCACACCTCAAGCACCTCAACCACAGTGCGCAGTTTTATGCGGAAGTGGATCGCATCTTGGGTATCGCGGGGGAGGCACACCGCCGCGACCGAGAACTGAATCGTGTGTCGCGCTCGCTTTCGAGCTTAGGACGCTATCGTTAGGGCGCACTGTCGCAGCCGCGACGATGCACCGCGTAGGCTGACAACGAACAAAGACTAATAAGTATTTTCTCTCTTATGATAAACGATTGGAAAGACCGCCTCGGTGTGGTATACAGCACGTCGGCAGATTTCGACTACCAAACCAACGAGCCCGAAGAGGCCGAAACGCTCGCCCCCGCTGCGCAGGTGCTGCGCGTACGCATCGAAAAAAAAGGCCGCGGTGGGAAAACCGCGACCCTTGTTTCGGGATTTGTGGGCACGAGTGCCGATTTGGCCGATCTCGGCCGCACGCTGAAATCAAAATGTGGCGTGGGCGGGAGCGTGAAAGACGGTGAGATCTTGGTGCAAGGCGATTTTCGCGAGCGCGTGGTCAGCCTTTTGCGTGCCATGGGCTACACCGGTACGAAATGAGGGCAACGCCCTCGGCTCATCGCCAAGCGCGTAGGTCGAAATTGGCTTCGACGCGCTTCTCGACGACGTCGTTGAGCTGCGGGAAGAAGTCCATGCTGGTGAGTCGCTCCACTTGATCCACGCTCATCGCAGCGGCGTCCATGGTTTGGCGGCTGTCGCGGTTGGAATAGTAGAAGCCGATGGCCTTCTCGTGGCCTTTTCGTGTGGAGAGCACGACTTTGAAAAAGCCGTTGGGCACTCGTACACGCAGGTCGCGGCCGATGGTGAGGTGCTTGCGCTGCTTGTCAAAGACGGGGCCGCACACGATGTAGATGTTGCCTTCGCTTTTCGCCCAACGGCGGCAAGCGTTTTCGAGTTTGCTCCAAGCCCCGCTGTTCAGACTGCGATCTTGCGGACAGATGTTCGACATGTAGAAGCAATCGCGCTGAGCGGCGGGGCTCCACTTCATGTCGGCCGACGGACACATGTGGCCGCGGTCGTAGCCACTGCCTTTATAGTCGTAGGTGGTCACCTGTTGCGAGACGGGCAGTTGGGGATCGGGCAGGAAGTCGGTGTATCGGCGTTCGTTGCCCTCGGTTTCGGCGGCGGTGAGCTCCCATGCCGACCAGTTCGGACAAAGGGTTTCGCTGTTGAAGGAGAGCAGGTAGCCGGTGTGTCGGATGATGCGTTCGGGTACGCGCTTGAGTGGCGCGGGTTGTTCGAGCAGCGGGCGTGCCGGGTTCTTGACAGCGGAGGAAAAGGCGGTGCCGACTTGCGGCGCAGCGAGGAAGGTCAGCCCGATGAGGCCGGCGAGGAGTGCGTGTTTCATGCGTGTGTATTTATTTCTTCGGGGCGAATTTACGAAAACTCCCGCTCGTCGCCTAAATAGGGGCGGCAAAACTTTGAAGATCGGCTCGAAACTTTTACTTTTGCGCCCGATTCTAAATAACGACTATAGTAACAATGAATTTTTCATTCCGTGATCTCTTGCGCGAAGCCACACAGCCCGCTACGCTCCGCGCCATCCCTTTCATTCTCTTCGGGTGCTTCGTCGCGGCGGTGGCCTTGGTCTACTTCATCAACCCGTATGGCATTGTGCCCGGTGGGGCTTTCGGTGCGAGTATCGTGATTCACGCCATTTTCCCGTCGATGCCCATCGGTACGCTCGGACTGATGATTCAAATTCCGTTGATGCTCATCTCGATGTTGGTGCTCGGTGGCCGATTGGGGGTGCGTACGATTGTGGCGGCGGTGACGCTTCCGCTGTTTGTCAATCTGCTCACCGAATTGAGTTATCCGGCGGGCGATGCGATGCGCACCCTCGATCCGAAACTCTTACTCGGCGGACATTTGGACTTGACGAACGATTTGATTGTGAGCAGTTTGATCGGCGGTGTGCTGTTGGGCGCCGGCACCGGTCTGGTGATTCGGCAGCAGGCTTCGAGCGGCGGCAGCGACATTGTGGCGATGATTCTCAATAAATACTCGGGCATGCCGTTTTCCTACTGCTTGATGATCGTCGACGGCACGATTGTGCTCTCGGGGCTGCTGGTCATCGGTATGGGTTTGGGCTTGAACGTGGGCAGTGCCGAGCCTCGCTCGTGGATGCTCTCGTTCTATTCGCTCATCACGATGTTTGCCATCGCGCGCTCCATCGGTGTGGTGGTAAGTGGCACAACCGATGCGAAACTGGTGCACATCATCTGCACACCCGAGGAGGGACGCGTGTTGCGCGAGTGGATTCTCAATTCGCTCGACCGCACGGCGACGCGTTCTCCGTCCTATGGCTTGTACAGCGAGCAGGAGAAAGAAATCTTGTTGCTGGTGGTGCGCCAAAAAGAGTTGCCGGCCATCACCGCCGGTGTGAAGGAACTGGCGCCCGACTGCTTTATGGTGGTGACTGATGCGTATGATGCTTACGGTTATCGTTGGAAAGCGCTTCCCGATGTGGGCGCATTGCAAATTCATTGAGCGATGAGCGTAGTATCTTCCCCTGTTTTGACACATTATATATTGACTTCCCCGCTTGGCCATTTGCGTTTGGCCGGTCGGGGAGGTTGGCTTTCGGGACTTTGGTTCGTGGGCGAGCGACATTGTCCCGTGGCCGAACCTGCGCCGCGCTTGTTGCTGCCGACTGCCGCGGACTTTGCCGAGCAATCGGCCGTGTTTGAAGGGCTACCTCCCTTTGTCGAGCCGACTTGTCGATGGTTATCGGCCTATTTTTCGCGCACTTCGTCCTTGCCCCCGTTGCCTGATTTGGAATTGCGCGGCACGGATTTTCAGTTGGCGGTGTGGCGCGAATTGTTGGCGGTACCTTTCGGACAGACCTTGACCTATGGTGCGTTGGCCACCCGCGTGGCTGCGCGAATGGGACGCCCTTCTCCGGCGATTCGTGCGGTGGCAACGGCGGTAGGGCGCAATCCCATTTCGATTCTTGTGCCGTGTCATCGCATTGTCGGCGCGCGCGGCGCGGTGGGTGGCTATGCGGGTGGGGTAGCGCGCAAGTTGGAGCTGTTGGCGCTCGAGGGCGTTTTGCTTCGTGGGATTTGAAGACTGGTTTTGCGTGAGATGAAAGGCGGGACTTGGCGGGCTGTCCATAATTTTTCCGGCATCTTCTCCTTTTCCCCGTTGTGCAGCACAAAGAAAAAAGGCACGTTCGTTTTCCCAAAGGGCATTTGAATACAAAAAATCCCCTCATCGTCAAGAGACAGTGAGGGGATCTTGCTTTTTTAGGCCATCGCTTGCGGAATCATCCGCGCACGAATCGTGGCAAGTCTTAGACAACGCCTTGCGCCATCATGGCTTTGGCGACTTTCATGAAGCCCGCCACGTTGGCACCGCGCACATAGTTCACATAGCCGTCGGCTTCTGTGCCGTGTTCCACGCATTGGCGGTGGATGCCGTGCATGATTTGGTGCAAACGCTTGTCGACGTCTTCGGCCGTCCAGCTGAGGTGCATGGCATTTTGGCTCATTTCGAGACCGGAAGTGGCGACACCGCCGGCGTTTACGGCCTTGCCCGGTGCGTAAAGCATCTTGTGAGCGATGAATTTGTCGATGGCTTCGGGCGTACATCCCATGTTCGAGATTTCGCCTACGCAGAGCACGCCGTTATCAATGAAGTGTTGCGCGTCGTTGCCGTCGAGTTCGTTTTGCGTGGCGCAGGGAAGGGCAATATCGACCTTGACTTCCCACGGACGCTTGCCTTCAACAAACTGCGCATCGGGGAATTCTTCTGCGTAAGGGGCGACAATGTCGTTACCGGAGGCACGCAATTCGAGCATGTAGTCGATTTTCTCGCCACTGATGCCGTCGGGATCATAAATGTAGCCGTCGGGGCCGCTGATGGTGACGACTTTTGCGCCGAGTTGCGTGGCTTTAGTGGCAGCGCCCCACGCGACGTTGCCGAAACCGGAGATCGCCACGGTTTTTCCCTTGATGTCGTGACCGGCACGTTCGAGCATTTCACGCACAAAGTAGAGACCGCCGAAGCCGGTGGCCTCGGGACGCACCAAACTGCCGCCGAATTCGAGATTCTTGCCGGTGAGTACACCGGAGAAATCGCGTGTGAGACGCTTGTATTGTCCGAAGAGGTA
The DNA here is from genome assembly GCA_963517315.1 of uncultured Prevotellaceae bacterium. Lineage (GTDB taxonomy): Bacteria > Bacteroidota > Bacteroidia > Bacteroidales > Bacteroidaceae > Alloprevotella. The sequence goes on along the minus strand of CAUQEF010000006.1, from coordinate 99,279 downwards.
GCCGATTTCTCGTGCGCCGACACCGATATCTCCTGCGGGAACGTCGACTTCGGGGCCGATGTGGCGATAAAGCTCGGTCATAAACGACTGGCAGAAGCGCATAATTTCGGCATCGCTCTTGCCGCGCGGCGAGAAATCGGAACCGCCTTTGCCGCCGCCCATGGGAAGGGTGGTAAGAGCGTTCTTAAATGTCTGTTCGAAGCCGAGAAATTTCAGAATGCTCAGGTTCACCGAAGCGTGGAAGCGAAGTCCTCCTTTATAGGGGCCAATGGCGGAGTTGAACTGCACGCGATAGCCGATATTCACTTGCACTTTGCCTTTATCATCGACCCAAGGCACACGGAAAGTGATGATGCGCTCGGGTTCTACCAGGCGTTCGAGCAGAGAAGCGCGCTCCCATTCCGGATGCTTGTCGTAGATGTCGGCAATGCTGAGGAGCACTTCGTGAACGGCTTGGAGATACTCTTTCTCACCGGGGTGGCGAGCTTCGAGTTGCTGCATGAAAAGTTCGATGTTCATGGCGGTTGTAGTTTTTGGCGTGGGGTTTGCGTTGCTTCGTGTGGGCTTTGGAAAGAAAGCGGTGCACGAAGCGACGCAAACTGCCGATTGGATTATTTAATCATCTCACAGCCCATGTAGGGTTGCAGAGCTTTGGGAATGCGGATGCCTTCGGGCGTTTGGAAATTCTCGAGGAGCGCGGCCACAATGCGGGGCAATGCGAGCGCCGATCCGTTGAGTGTGTGGCAAAGCTCGATCTTTTTGTCTTCGGCACGGCGATAGCGGCAGTGAAGTCGGTTGGCTTGATAGCTATCGAAGTTAGAAACGGACGAAACTTCGAGCCAACGGCCTTGTGCTTCGGAATAAACTTCGAAATCGTAGCACAAAGCGGCCGTAAAGCTCATGTCGCCACCGCAAAGACGGAGGATGCGATAGGGAAGTTCGAGTTTTTGGAGCAAACCTTCCACGTGAGCCAACATTTCGTCGTGGCTTTGCTGCGAATGTTCGGGACGGTCGATGCGAACGATCTCGATTTTTGAAAATTCGTGCAGGCGATTCAATCCGCGAACGTCCTTACCATAGCTACCGGCTTCGCGACGGAAACATTGCGTGTAGGCGCAATTTTTAATGGGCAGCTCACTTTCTTCGAGAATCACGTCGCGATAGATATTCGTGACGGGGACTTCTGCGGTGGGGATGAGGTAAAGATTGTCGAGGGTGCAGTGATACATCTGACCTTCCTTGTCGGGCAGCTGACCGGTGCCGTATCCAGAATCTTCGTTGACAACAGTCGGGGGCATGATCTCAAGATAGCCAGCTTCGCGGGCTTCGTCGAGGAAGAAGTTGATGAGAGCGCGCTGCAAACGTGCGCCCAATCCTTTATAAACGGGGAAACCTGCACCGGTAATCTTGACACCGAGGTCAAAATCAATGAGGTCATACTTTTTTGCCAGCTCCCAGTGAGGCAAAGGATCGACGGGAAGCGCTGTTTCTTGACCGCCAGTTTTCACAACGACGTTGTCTTCTGCGCAAGTTCCCTCGGGAACGAGTTCATAGGGCACGTTGGGAATCGTATAGAGGAGCTGTGTGCGCTCTTCCTCGGCAGCTTTTTTGAGTTCTTCGAGTTCGGTGCTGCGTGTCTTGAGTTCTGCCACGCGTGCCTTGGCCGTTTCGGCCTCTTCTTTCTGGCCGGCTTTCATGAAAGCACCGATATTCTTGGCCAAAGTCTTTTGTTCTGCGAGCACGGCGTCGAGTTCCGTTTGCGCGCTTTTGCGTTTACCGTCGGCAGCGAGAACTGCGTCAATGGCCGCGCGGGCTTCTGTGAATTTTTTCTTTTCCAAGCCGCGAATCACGGCCTCTTTATCTTCATTGATTTGTTTAATCGTCAGCATATCGGCTAATAGTCATTTGGGTTTACCGCAAAATTAGTACAATAAATCGGGAAATATAGTACCTTTGCCCCAAATCTTTTCTACTTCATGAGTCCGATCATCATAAATGACCCGCTTTACGGATTTATCTCCGTGCCTTCCGGTTTACTTTCGGCCTTGCTCGACACGCCCGAAGTGCAACGTCTCGACCATATCCGACAACTTGGCACCTCGAGTTTCGTGTATCCGTCGGCGCGCCACTCGCGTAAGCAACATTCGTTGGGGGCTTTGCATTTAATGCAGGAAGCCCTCACCGTATTGTCGCAGAAAGGCGAATTTTTCTTCGAGCCGGAAAGCGAAGGAGCCATGGCCGCCATTCTATTACACGACGTCGGTCACGGCCCCTTCAGCCATGTGTTGGAGCATGACCTCGTGCCCGGTGTGAGCCATGAGGAGATCACGCTGAGAGTCATGGAGCGCATCAACCAACGCTTGAAGGGCGAGCTCACTTACGCCATCCAAATTTTCAAAGATGACTATCCGAAACACTGTCTTCACGAGTTACTTTCGTCGCAGCTCGATGTGGATCGACTCGATTACGTGAATCGCGACTCTTTCTACTGCGGTGTGCAAGAAGGTAATATCGGTGCGGCGAGAATCACCAAGATGCTGCGCATTGTCGACGATCGTTTGGTGGTAGAGCACAAAGGGCTGAATACTGTTGAGCATTATTTGATGACGCGCCGGCTGATGTATTGGCAGGTTTACCTCCACAAAACCGTCGTTGCGGCCGAAGAAGTGCTGCGTGCCGTCTTGCGTCGTGCCAAACATTTGGCGGCTGCAGGCGAATCGCTCTTTGCTTCGCCGGCACTGGCCTACTTCTTATATGGAGTGCACACGCGCGAAAGTTTTTGGGAAACCGATGAGGCACTTGAGCGCTATCTTTTGCTCACCGATGCCGATTTGCTGTGCGCCATCGGTGTGTGGCGCGAGCACAAAGACACCATATTGTCGCAACTGGCCAAGGATTTCTACGCCCGACGCCTGTTCAAGGTCGAAGTCTTCGACGGCGATGTGCCCATGGCGCAAGTGGAAGAGCACATGACCGAACTTCGTGCCAACGTCCAGCGACAGTTGGGCGTGAGTGCCGAAGAAGCGCATTATTTTGTGAGCTGTCGCAAGGTCTCGAAGGAGATGTATTCGGCAGACGGCGCGGGAATCGGCATCTTGCAGCGCGACGGTAGCGTGAGCGATGTGGGACAACTCTCCCGCATTGTCCACACTGACGCGCCCGATGCGTGGCGCGATAGCAAAATCTACGTCTTTCATCTTCGAGAAAACTGAAAACGCCTCCGAGAAGGCAATAAAAGACCCGAATAGCTTTTACTGAGCCATTCGGGTCTCTCTTTTGGGGGAGTCCGTGGGAGTTAGTCCTTCACCTCCTCCCACCATCGATCGAAAGTTTGCGTCTCGTTGTTCAACTGCACCACCTCTCCGATGCGCGGCGTGAGTAAGGGCAGATTTTCGCTCTCGGCGGCAGCGGAAAGTAGGCGGAGCGGTTCGTCCCATTCGTGACGAGCGAGCGCAAATTTACTGTTGTGAATCGAAAGCACATGTCGCGGCGCCAAATCGCGGATGGCCTGCACCACTTGTTCGGGCATCATGTGAATAAACGCCCAATCTTCATTGTATTGTCCGTTTTCGATGAGCGCCCAATCGACGTTGCCGAAACGCTTGCGCACCTTTTTGAAGCGATCGTCGTAGCCCCCGTCGCCCGAAAGGTAGATTTTGCGGGACGGGCTCTCGATGAGGAATGCAGCCCAGAGCGTATTGCCGGGATGTAAGGCACGTCCCGAGAAGTGCTGCGAGGAAAGGCAGTGGAGTTGCACCCCGTTGCCGATGCTCGTCGTCTCGTCCCAATCCAATTCTGTGATGCGATCGGCCGGATAGCCCCAGCGTTCGAGATGTTCGCCCACACCCAGCGGACAAACTACGTGGGCAACGCGTTCGCGAATCGACTTCACGGTGCGATAGTCCAAGTGATCGTAATGGTCGTGGGTGATGATCAGCACATCTGTGCGTGGCAGTTCGTTGATCGTGTAGCCGTTGCTACCTTTGAAGGGCGTGATCATCCACGAAAAGGGAGAAGCGGCCTTGAGCACGGGATCGACGAGTACTGTTAGGCCGTCGGTGCGAACAAACACCGAGGAGTGGCCGAGCCACACCAATGCATCGTCGCCACTTTGTGCCAAAGAGTCGAGCGAGGTATGGACAAAGGGCAACGGCTCATCGGGGGTGATGCGGTCGGGACGGTCGAAAATAAAATCTTTCAGCCGTTGTACAAACGATTTCGATCCGGCCATGGTGGGCGCGTTGCGAAGATTGTGGAAACGCCCGTTGCGATAATGAGGCGAACGCTCGATGCGCGCCAAGCGCTCGCCGCGCGGCGCACGACCGAAGACGGGATGCTGCAACACAATGACGGTGATGAGCGCCACACCGAGGAGGATAGAGAAGAAAATAGTCATAAAACGTTTCATCCGTAGCATAGTTGGTACAGTGTTGGGGAAAATGGCCGAAAAACGCCACTTGTTTTATGGCTCTGCAATAATTATGCCTGACGCACGAGCCGCTTGTGAAGTGCATGACGGCACTTTCGCGGACATCGCGGAAAAGAAGAAAAGGGGAGCACGCATCTGTGCTTCCCCTTTTCCGTATTCTCTATATATTGTCCCAAAGAAAGATTTTATTCTTCTTCGTGCTGCGCGTGATCAGCGATGAGTTTTTGTTGCAGATCGCCGGGCACGAGTTCGTAGCTCGCAAACTTCATAATGAACGATGCGCGTCCGCCGGTAAGGCTCGAGAGCGCAGTGGCGTAGCTGCTCATTTCGCTGAGCGGCACCTTGGCTTGGAGTTTCTCGTAGCCGTTTTCGGAAGTCATGCCCACGATCATGCCGCGACGACCTTGGAGGTCGCTCATCACATCGCCCATTTTTTCAGACGGCACGAAGACTTCCACGTCATAGATCGGTTCGAGAATCTTCGGACCGGCTTCGCGGAAGGCGGCGGAGAAGGCGTTGCGACCGGCCAACATGAAGGAAACTTCGTTGCTGTCGACGGGGTGCATCTTGCCGTCGTAGACGATGACGCGCACGTCGCGGGCATAAGATCCGGTGAGCGGACCTTGTTCCATGCGGCTCATCACACCTTTGAGGATCGCAGGCATGAAGCGTGTGTCGATGGCACCGCCGACCACGCTGTTGATGAAGACGAGTTTGCCGCCCCATTCGAGGTCGATCTCCTCTTTGCCGCGCGGCGTGATGCGAATCTCCTGATTGCCGAACTTAAACATCGTGGGTTCGGGCATGCCCTCAAAGTAAGGTTCGACGATGAGGTGCACTTCACCGAACTGTCCGGCACCGCCCGATTGTTTCTTGTGTCGATAGTCTGCGCGTGCGGCCTTGGTGAGCGTTTCGCGGTAGGGAATGCGCTGTTCGGCGAACTCCACTTTGATTTTGTCGATGTTTTCGAGAATCCACTTCAGCGTGCGCAGGTGAAATTCACCCTGTCCGTGTACGAGAATTTGGCGCAACTCCTTGCTTTGTTCCACCACCCACGTGGGATCTTCCTGACGCAGACGCGTGAGGGCGGCCATCATCTTTTCGGTGTCGGCTTCGTTGACGGCACGGATGGCGCGGGTGAACTTCGAGTTGGGATATTTGATGAAGTTGAAGCGATGGTCGCATTGTTTGTCGTTGAGTGTGTTGCCCGTGCGCACATCTTTCAACTTCACGGTGCAGCCGATGTCGCCGGCCGAAAGCTGTTCTACTTTCTCGCGGTTGGCGCCCGAGCACACAAAGAGTTGTGCCATGCGTTCTTTCGAACCGCGGTCGGCATTGGTGAGGTCGTCGCCTTCGCGCACCACACCGCTCATCACCTTGAAATACTGGACTTCGCCGATGTGCGGTTCTACGCCCGTCTTGAAGAAGTAGACGCTGGTGGGCGCCTTCTCGTCGGGGCAGACCTCCTCACCGCGGGTGTTGTGCACCTTCGGCATTTCGTCGACGAAGGGAACGACGTTGCCCAAGAATTCCATGAGGCGTCCCACGCCCATGTCCTTGCCTGCACAAACGCAGAAGACCGGGAAGATGCTGCGGGTGACCAATCCCTTGCGGATGCCCTCGCGCATTTCGTCTTCCGTGAGTTGTTCGGTCTCAAAGAACTTCTCCATCAGTCCTTCGTCGTTTTCTGCAGCCGCTTCCACGAGGGCTTTGTGCATGGCCTGCGCCTTTTCGAGCTGGTCGGCGGGGATTTCCTCCACGAGGGGCTCGCCGCCCTCTTCCTTCCACGTGAGTTTCTTCATGAGAATCACGTCAATGAGGCTGTTGAAGCCCGGGCCGGTGGTGAGGGGGTATTGAACGGGCACCACTTTGGGGCCGTAGATATTTTGCAAGTCGTCGAGAATCAGCTCATAATCACAGTTTTCGTGATCGAGTTGATTGACGAGGAAGATGACCGGCTTGCCCAGCTTCTCGGTGTAGCGGAAGTGGTTTTGCGTGCCCACCTCCACGCCGAATCCGCCGTTGAGCAAAAGCAGTGCAGTGTCGGTAACATTGAGGGCCGTGAGCGTGGCACCGACGAAATCATCGGAACCCGGACAGTCGATGAGGTTGAGTTTCTTGCCTTTCCACTCCACATGGAATGCGGTTGAGAAGACAGAATAGCCATATTCCTGTTCGACGGGGAAATAATCGGAGACGGTATTTTTCTGCGTGATGCGTCCGCGCCGTTGGAGGGCTCCTGCGTGGTAGAGGAGGCACTCTGTGAGCGTAGTTTTGCCGGAACGATCATTGCCGAGGAGGGCGATGTTTTTGATGTCGTGCGAATTGTAGACCTTCATGTTGGGTTGAGATTTAGGCAGAGCCGTGGAACGGAGGTCGCGTGGTCTATTCTTAACCTTTTGTTGGTGGTTATAGCGTATTATTGCCAAGTCGACCTTTATTTTCGAGCGCAAATTACAAAGAAAAATCGAATGGGCAAATTTTCAACCCGAAAAATCGTTTTGCAATTGTGATTTTTCTTGCGCTGCCTCTCCATGGCCTTCTAATTCCCTTTTATTTTGTGTCGATAGTGGAGCTGGGCCAGTGAGAAAAAGGGTACTTTCCCACAGTTGTTGTGGTGAATGGCAAAAAAGTCCTCCACTTTCGCGCGATGGTTGGGGACTTTTGCCGAAAACTCCACGGCTTTTGGAGACAAGTAGGCTACTTCTCTTCGCCGGTCGACCGATTTTCGCGACGATCAGCTGTGCACATCGGCTTTTTGCTTAGGGTGCGTTGTGGAAATGGCACGTGTGAACGAGCGGTTGGCCGATGACAGGCGAAATGAAGGGATTGGTGGAAACAAAATTCAGAGGAAAACAAAAAGAGCAGCTTCCATCGAGGAAGCTGCTCTTTTGTTATTGACTGCCGGGTGGCGGTAAAAAACTTATTTGTTCATAGTTGCCAAGAATTCTTCGTTGGAAAGCGAATTTTCGAGGTTCTTCTTTACGAAATTCATGGCTTCCATGCTGTTCATGTCGCCCATATAGTTGCGCAATACGTACATGCGGTTGAGCGTGAGCTCGTCGAGAAGCAAATCGTCGCGGCGTGTCGAACTCTGAATGAGGTTGACGGCCGGGAAGATGCGCTTGTTGGCCAGCGAGCGGTCGAGTTGCAATTCCATGTTGCCCGTTCCTTTGAACTCCTCGAAGATGACTTCGTCCATTTTCGAGCCGGTATCGATGAGCGCCGTGGCGATAATGGTGAGGGATCCGCCGCCTTCGATGTTACGTGCGGCACCAAAGAAGCGTTTGGGCTTTTGCAGTGCGTTGGCGTCCACACCGCCGGTGAGGATCTTGCCCGATGCGGGAGCCGTGGTGTTGAAGGCGCGCGCCAAACGGGTGATGGAGTCGAGAAAGATGACGACATCGTGACCGCATTCGACCATGCGTTTGGCTTTGTCGAGCACCATTTGGGCGATGCGGACGTGGCGCGCTGCGGGTTCGTCGAAGGTCGAGGCGATAACTTCGGCATTGACCGTGCGTGCCATGTCGGTCACTTCTTCGGGACGCTCGTCGATGAGGAGCATCATGAGATAGGTGTCGGGATAGTTGGCGGCAATGGCATTGGCGATCTGCTTCATCAGAATCGTCTTACCCGTTTTGGGCTGCGCGACGATGAGTGCGCGCTGTCCTTTGCCGATGGGCGAAAACAAGTCGACGACACGGCAGGCCAAAGGTGTGTTGCTACCGTTCGAGAGTTTGAACTGTTCGTCGGGAAAGAGGGGCGTGAGGTGCTCAAAGGCTACGCGGTCGCGTACTTGATGGGGAGCCAGCCCGTTGATGCGGTCAACGCTCACCAAAGAGAAGTACTTTTCGCCCTCGCGGGGGACTTTGACTTTGCACTCCACCACGTCGCCCATCTTCAATGCGTAGCTGCGGATCTGATATTGCGAGACGAACACGTCGTCGGGCGAGGGCATATAATTATAATCTGACGAACGGAGGAAACCGATGCCTTGGGGATCGACTTCAAGCACGCCACCGGCATCGATAATGAGGTCTTTCTGTTCGGGAACAGGCTGCGGTGTGAATGTTTTTCCCTCGGCACGCGCTTGCAACTGCTGCTGCACGAGCACGTCGTCCTTGAAGCGATGGAATTTGGGTGCACTGTGTTGCGATTCAACCGGTGCATAAGCGGGTGTGGGACGGGAGAAAGGTTCGCTTTCCACGAAGGAATAGTCGTTGAAATCGACGACCGGCACGTCTTCGACGATGATAAAATCTTCGCCGTCGGCCGGTTTTGCGGCGCGCGGTGCGGAAGTCGGCTTCGAGGCGGGAGCGATTTCCGCACTCTCCATGGAAGCGGTGGCTTCGTTGTGCAAACGGAAATGCTCGGAGAGAGAAGAGAGCGAGGGAGCGGCCTCTTCTTTCTCACCGGCTTCGGCTTGTTGCCTCATCTGCTCGAGAATGAAATCCGGGAGGTCGGGGTCGTAAGTGATCGTTTTCGACTTTTCTGCCTCGGGGTGTGCAGGGGTGGCTGGTTCTTCGGCAGTTGCCGTCGCAGCCTCGGGCACTTCGACCGACGTCTCGGCGGGTTTCTCCTCCTGAGCGTCGGTTATGCCCGCTTCGTTCTCGGCCATTTGCTGTTCCAAGGCTTTTCGGGCTTCGACCTCCGCTTTTGTGGGGCGTCCGCGCTTGCGTTTCGGAGCTTCGATTACTGCTTCTTCTTGCCCGACGAGCGCTTCTGCTGCGGCCGCGGCTTCCACGCGTGCTTTCTCCGCAATTTGGCGTTTGGCGGCGCGTTCATCGCGTGCGCTGTCGAAGCGTTCGCTGTCGCCGGCCTGCGTGGCGGAGTAGACATGGTCGTGCGGTGCCGCAACGATGCGGCGTCTTTTGGGAGCAGTCCCCACAGTCCCGGCCGTCATTTCGGCTTGTCGATCTAAAATGTCGTAAACGAGCTGCGCTTTTACGTCGCTGTAGCTGTTGGGCGTCTTTAATTCAACGGCGATGGCCTTGAGTTCTTCGACACTCATGGCAAGGAGTTGCTCTTTCGTGTGTTGGGGCATAAAAGGATGGGGTAGGGTTCGGAAATAGAACGCAGGAAATAGCATCTCTCGCCGGGATGCCAGTGGATAAATCAGAAGATGGGGGAGAAATCACGGTAAAACTCCAAAGGGAGCGGCGTGAAAATGCCTGCTACATCCATTTTCACGCCGCGAATTTACAAACAAATCGCGGTAATGAGCGAAAACTCTCCCTGTTTTTTTGTATTTTCGCTTGTATAATCAATAGTATAGCATGGCGACTCCCTATCTCGACATACAAAATTTGACGAAAAGCATCGGCGACCTCGTGCTTTTCGAAAACATCTCGTTCAGCGTGTCCGAAGGTCAGCACGTTGGGCTAATTGCCCGCAACGGTGCCGGAAAATCTACCCTCTTGGGATTGATAGCCGGCAAGGACAGTCCCGACAGTGGCGACATTGTGTTTCAAAAAGGCTTGCGCGTCGGGATGTTGGAGCAACAACCGGACTTTGATCCCGAGATGTCGGTGTTACAAGCCGTGGCCGGTCGTTTGCGTGCCGAGTATGCGTCGCTACTCATCGCCGAAGAGGGCGGAGAACTGCAGGCACACACCGAAACCTTCGACGCCGATGAAGAATGGAACGACATTCAACTGCGTGCCAAGCAGATTCTCACGCAACTCAAGATCGACAAACTCGACAAACCGGTGGGTTTGCTCTCCGGAGGTCAGCGCAAACGGGTGGCTTTGGCCTCGGTGCTGATCGCAAATCCCGATCTTCTCATTCTCGATGAGCCGACTAACCATCTCGATGTGGAGATGATTGAATGGTTGGAGAAGTATTTGCAGCGCAACACGAAGGCGTTGCTTCTCGTTACGCACGATCGTTATTTTCTCGATCGCGTGTGTCAGACCATTGTTGAGCTCGACGACCGCACAGCCTACACCTATCGCGGAAACTATGCCTACTATTTGGAGAAACGCGACGAGCGGATCGCGGCAACCAACGCGAATATCGACCGCGCACGCAACTTATATCGGAAAGAGCTCGACTGGATGCGCAGACAGCCGCAGGCGCGCGGTCACAAAAGCCGTTCTCGAAAGGAAGCCTTCTACGAATTGGAGCAACAAGCGCGCCGCCGCACGGAAGAGCGCGCCGCGCGCCTGAATGTCAAGGCCGGTTACATCGGATCGAAGATCTTTGAGGCGGAATATGTGTCGAAATCGTTCGATGACGGCGTGGTCATCTTGAAAGACTTCTATTATAATTTCTCGCGCTTCGAGAAAATGGGCATCGTGGGCAACAACGGTACGGGAAAAACCACCTTTATTCGCATGCTCCTCGGCGAGGTACCGCCCACTTCCGGCCGTTTTGTCATCGGAGAAACGGTGAAATTCGGCTATTTCTCGCAGGAGGGCATGCCCGTCGATGAGCAGATGAAAGTCATTGACGTGGTGCGTCGTGTGGCAGAAACCGTCGATTTGGGAGGAGGCCGCCATCTTACGGCGATGCAGTTCTTGAATCATTTTCTTTTCCCCCCGGCTCGCCAACAAGATTACGTCTATAAGCTCTCGGGCGGCGAGCGTCGTCGCTTACAACTCTGTTTGGTGCTGATGCAAGCCCCGAATTTCCTGATTCTCGACGAACCGACGAACGATCTCGACATAGCCACGCTACAATTGCTCGAAGAATACTTGGCAGACTTCCGCGGTTGCGTCATCGTTGTGAGCCACGATCGCTATTTTATGGATCGTGTTGTCGATCATTTGTTGGTGTTTCGCGGAGAAGGCGTGGTCGATGATTTCCCGGGCAACTATTCTCAATACCGAGATTACCGCGAACTCAAAGAAAAAGAAGAAGTTCGCGAACAACGTGACCGACGTTCGACCGACGAAGGGCGCAAACCGGTGCACGAAGGCAGCGACCGCAAGCGAAAACTCACCTACAAAGAAAAGCAGGAATACGAAGCGCTGGAGCGCGACATTGCAACCCTCGAAGCCGAGAAGGCCAAAATTCACGAAGAGTTGGCTTCCGGCGCGCTCAGCGTGGAGCAAATCACCGAACACTCCAAGCGTTTGCCCGCACTCGACGAAGAATTGGACGAAAAGTCGATGCGTTGGCTCGAACTCTCCGAGTGGGCGTAAAGTAGAATCCCAAGTCTCTGTTCAAATATGAAACCATTGGCAGAACGTCTGCGGCCTCTTTCGCTCGACTCCTACGTGGGGCAACGACATCTCGTGGGGCCGGGCGCAGTTTTGCGCAATATGATCGAAGGCGGTCGCATCTCCTCTTTCATTCTTTGGGGACCACCGGGCGTAGGTAAGACCACTTTGGCCAAAATTGTGGCCGGTCAGCTCAAAGCCCCCTTCTTTACGCTCAGTGCTGTGACCAGCGGCGTGAAAGAAGTGCGCGAAGTCATTGCACAAGCCAAGAGTGGACAGTTTTTCGGCTCGGTGACGCCGATTCTCTTCATAGATGAAATCCATCGTTTCTCGAAGTCACAACAAGATTCCCTGCTGGCCGCCGTCGAAACCGGCGATGTGACGCTCATCGGTGCGACAACCGAGAATCCGTCGTTCGAGGTTATTCGCCCGCTCCTCTCGCGTTGTCAGGTCTATGTGCTCGAACCGCTCACAGACGACGACCTGCTTTCGTTGTTGCATCACGCGATTGAAGACGATCTTGTGTTGCGCGAACGCGAATTTGAGGTGCGTGAAACCGATGCTTTGCTGCGTTTTGCCGGCGGCGACGCGCGTAAATTGCTGAACATCGTCGATTTGCTCACGAATGCCACGCCCGAGGGGCGTATCGTCATCGACAATGCCGGCGTCACCGAGCGTTTGCAGCAAAATCCCATGGCCTATGACAAGGAAGGGGAGATGCACTACGACATTATTTCGGCCTTCATCAAAAGCATCCGCGGCAGTGACCCCGATGCTGCCATCTATTGGTTGGCACGCATGATTGCCGGCGGCGAAGACCCCAAGTTCATTGCGCGCCGCCTCGTGATCAGCGCGGCCGAAGACATCGGTTTGGCCAATCCCAACGCGTTGCTGCTGGCCAACGCCGCTTTTGACGCGGTAAACAAGATCGGTTGGCCGGAAGGGCGCATCCCTTTGGCAGAAGCCACCATCTATCTCGCCACATCGCCCAAGTCCAACTCGGCTTACAACGCCATTAACGCAGCTTTGGCCTATGTGGAGCAAACCGGCAACGCCCCAGTGCCCTTACACCTGCGCAATGCGCCGACCAAGCTGATGAAATCGCTCAACTACGGCGCGGATTATCACTACCCCCACGATTACCCCGAGCATTTCGTCGCCCAACAATACAAACCGCAGGGACATGAGTCGGCCGTCTTCTGGTATCCGGGCGACAATGCCCAAGAAATGAAGTCGGCCGAGCGCATGCAACGGTTGTGGGGCGGCGCGAAAGCGTAAGCGCTCCACCACTTTCATCAAGAACTGCGAACGACGCAGGCTAAATGCAACGCCCGAACACCTATATATAAGGTGTTCGGGCGTTTTTTGTCGAACAACGTGCCAAAGTGCGCAAGGAGAAAATCCCCAAATGGCCAGACATCGTGTTGAGGCTCGGGCATCAGTCCTCAATATAGTTGGCTCCGTAGCGCTTCTCGAACTGATCGATGATCTCCAGCAAGCGTGCGTCGATAATCGGGCGGATGCGTTCCGCCATCGAGCGCGGAATACCGTAGAGCGCTTCGGCAATCGCGCCGGCCATGCAGCCGATGGTGTCCGAATCACCGCCGAGGCTCACTGCATTGCGCACGGCATCTTCAAAATCAGTGGCCTCGAGCGCGCAGATAATGGCTTGGGGAACGCTGTCTCGACAGATCTCGCCGTTGCCTTTTCCGTCCATTCCATACCAAGAATAGTGGGGACGAATCTCATCGACGTGGAGCGACAAATCGTAGCCGAATGTCTTTTCTATATCCCGGCGGATTTCTGCCTGCGAAACGCCCTGTTTGGCCAACCAAACCGCGAGAGCGATGGCTTGCGCCCCCACGATGCCTTCGGGGTGGTTGTGCGTGCATTCGGCCGAGGCCTTGGCCATAGCGAGCGCGTCTTCGCGCGTTTCGGCTGCCCAACCCACGGGGCCGACACGCATGCCGCTGCCGTTGCCCATAGAGTTGTAGGGAGGAGCCACTTCGCCCGTGTGGCGATAGTGGCGGATCCACTGCGAGAAGCGACCGCCGTAGCCTCTTCCGGAAAAAGCTGCCGCGAGTTTTGCATAGTATTCGCCGATATTTCCGCCGTTGAGAATCCAGTCGGCAGTTGCGGCCGTCATCACCGAGTCGTCGGTGAAGAATAGCGGATCATGCGGCTTACCGTAGAAGGGAAAATCCTTTGTTTTGATGTTGTTGAACTCGTAGATGCTGCCAACGATGTCGCCAATGAAACTTCCAAGCATAATTTTTAGGTCTTAAAGGTCTTGTTTCTCCGCTTTTCGCCCACGGCGGTGCGCAAACTTCGCTTTTGTCGTTTGCCCATTGCCGTTACCTGAGCGAAAGGGAAGAAGAGATATAAAATAATGTATGTGTTTTTGCTGCGTGTGGCCGTGAGCACTGCACTTCCCGAGTAGGTGTGTCATCATCAGGTCAAGGTTGGGAGGGAAGTGCGCGCCGGCTGTTTCAGAATTCGAGTTTGAATCCTTTTTGTTTCAGTTCTTCATATTTTTCAAGGTTGAATCGAAAGAGCTTTGCCTCGCGTTTCGGCGTAGGGCGCGTGGTTTCGTCCAATTCCGTGAGGAGTTCGAGATGCAACATCTTCTTTGCAAAATTTCTTCGGTCGAAACGCACCTCGAGAATGGCTTCGTAGAGCATTTGCAACTCGCGGAGCGTGAATTTCTCGGGGAGTAATTCAAAACCGATGGGACGAAAATGGATGCGCTCGCGCAGTCGCAACACCGCCATGCGGAAAATCCGGTCGTGGTCGAAAGCCAGTTGTGGAATCTCGTCGAGGGCAAACCATTGCGCCTCGTCGGCATCGTCGCCGCCCTGCACTTCGCTGATTTTGATCAGCGCGAGATAGGCAATCGTGATGACGCGTTCGCGTGGATCGCGTTCCGGATCGGTAAACGTGTGGAGCTGTTCGAGATAGGCGTGCTCGATGCCCGTCTCTTCGCGCAATTCGCGCAGCGCGCCCGTCTCCGCTGTTTCGTCGGGCTGCAGAAATCCGCCCGGGAAAGCCCATCGTCCTTTGAAAGGCTCGATGCCGCGACGAATCAGCAGCACTTTCAGTTTCGTACCGTCGAAACCAAAGATTACACAGTCCGTGGTTACCGCCGGATGTGGGTATTCGTAGCAATAGGGAAGCGTACTCATATTTGACTTGTGTAAGTTTTACGCTGCAAATGTAGAAGTTATTCTTGAATCTTCCAAATAAAATGGTGTAAAATTTACGCAAGATGATGTTTTTCTCTCTCTATTTGCCGAAAATGAGGGGGAGTCGTGTCGAAAAGAGACCTTTGCACTCGGCCGTTGGCCACCAAATGGAGCGCGGATTGGAATTTTCGGCAAAGGGTGGGGGAGGGCGGCGAAAAAGTGGAGGACAAATGCTGAAAAGTTGTGGGCTTTTCGCCGAAAGTAGACTACTTTTTGTGGAAACACGAGCGTTATTTTCCACTTCGCCACATGCCGGCTGAAATCGTCGTCGCAAAAGTGCTAAGCGTGGCGACCCACGCATTGTGAGTGGGGAGAATAAGTCGGCAAAATGTGCAATGGTTGGTTGCCCTTCTTCCTTTTCGCTGCGAGATCTTGGCACAAAAAGCCCTGCCACCGCATGAAAAGGCGGTGACAGGGCGAGATTACGTGGGACTTTGCGTCAGAGCACCCAATAAAAAGACAGCCGCGTCTCGAAAGTGTTGAACTTCACCCGAGGATGGTCGGCATAGTGCGTCTCGCGCAAGTAGTAGAAGTTGTTCCATCCGATGCGAAACGAGGAAGCAACGGGGAAACTGAATTCGAAGTTGACGACGTTGAGGCGAGCGCGCCCCTTGTCGCCCTGCGCATTGAGATAAATCGGATCAAGATCCTGCCCCGGCTGCTGCCGATAGCCCACCCACGTGAAGAGGTGGTAGTGTTTGGCGCGGAGGGCGAAGTGAACCTGCTCGCCGATGCGAAGCATCGTGTTACTCTGCAGGCTGAAGCCACTGCCGAGGTTGTAGTTTCGATCGCCCACGCGGTAATAGTCGGTGAGGCTTCCGCCCAAGGCGATGAAGCTACCGAAGAGCTGCTGGGTGATGAGGCTTTCGCCGTTGGGAGCCGCCACGCGGAAAATGAAACCGGGGCCGAAGGAGGCGGCCTCCGAGATTTTGAAGGGAATGGCCTCACTGCCGTCGATGCCGGTCTCGGAGTCAAAGTAATTGAAGTGCTGATACAGTCCGGCGCGGACTTGCATGGAGGGATTGAGACGGAAGTCGCGCGCAAAAAGTTGGGCGAGCAAATGGACTTCGCTCAGCAAGGGTTGGTTGCCGGAGAAGTTGGCGGTCAATCCCAAGTCGAAGTAATCGTAAGGCGCGCCTTGGCGTGCGAAAGGAGAGCCGTAGGTGAGTTCCAGACGGGCAAAGGGGGCGTGCTCCCCGCGGAAAAGACTGTTTTCGTCGGCCAGATAACGTGTACCCATTCCGATGGTAAGTTGAACGGGTAGGGCTTTGAAATCATGGCGTGGCGTTCCGGCGGTGACGCGCCACATTTCGCCGTTGAGCAGGCGGTTGAGTCCACGCATGGGCGAAACGGCGAAGGCCAAGGCCTCGCGTCCCACGCGTTGCCAGCCGCGTGTACGGTCGTTGAGGCAGAGCGAGGAGAGCCGATGCGTGATTTCTCCGAGCGCCGTTCCGCCGATGGTGGTGGCAATCCAGTCGTTGATGGACGCGGGTTCGTTCTCTCCGAGAAATTCCCACATCAAACTGCCGGCTGCTGCAAAAGGAATGGACTGCCAAAAGCCGTAACCTTGGCTGCGTGCCGTGTTGAAGTAGAGCGAACCGTGGTAGGGATGCGCAAAGAGATTGGTCGAAAACTTGTCGTTGTCCCAAACAAAGCCGTGGCGGATGTTGTGCCACATCGTGTTGGGGGAGATTTTTGAGAAATCGGAGTCGAGGGTAAAGCGATCGAAGGCCCATACGCCGGCATTGACGGCGAAGACCTCGGTCAAAGGGCGGAGCACAGAAGGACGTTGCGGGACGAAGACGGGCGAAAACGAGTCGAGCGAGCCCGAAAGCGCGATAGCCAAACTGTCGGGCGCGGCAGGGGCAAAGGGTGTCGGGAGAGAATCGGCGCTTGCGGGGGAGTTTTCATGAGGCGCAGGAATGGAGTCGAGAGCCACGACCGTTGAATCTGCCGTAAGCTGCGCTGCGCCCGGCAGGACACCACACAGGGTGAGGCAAAGGAGAGAGTAAATGAATTTCATACGCGAAGATCAAAAGAGCAAGAGCCCGAGTTCGACAATCGGTTTGCGGTGAGCATCCTTGAAGTGCCCGAAGCGGTGCGCGCGGCTCCACCCCCCTGTGGCAAAAAAGGAAAGTTTTGACGCAATGCGGTACTCTGCATTCAGACGGGCTTGAAAAGCGAGACGGCGGAGTTCGGTTTTTTCGGCATCGGCGGGCGAATCTTCGATGAGGGCGAGCCCTAAGTCGGCAGAGAGGGCAAAGCGTGGGGAAAAGGCGTGGCGATAGCCGGCACGATAGAAGAGGGCGCCCGAAAAATGGTCGTCAAGTCCGCGATAGTAGAGCCCGAAGCCGAGGAGCGTGTAAAAATGACGATTGAGGAAGCGCACACCGACATTAGACTTGGTGGTGTTGCCCCCGAAGAGCATCAGTTGCACGCGTGTGTTGGGGGTGAGATTGACCAAACCAATCTTCAAGGCGGTGGTATCGCGGGTACTGTTGATCAAACCAATCTGTAGGCCGTCTGTTTCTCCGGTCGTCACGTTCACCACGCCGAATTGCAGACCTCGAAGTACTCCGGCATAGTTGGTAGCACCGAATTGTACGCCGCGCAGTTGGCCGAGGACGACGTTGGTGAGCGCCGTTTGCAACAGACCGTCGCCTTCAAGGGCGATATTGGCGGTTGAGGAAGCTTGCCATCCGCGTGCGGCGCTCTCGGTGATGTTGAGCATGGTGGAGAACTGCACTCCATTGATGGATTGAGCGTAGTTGTAGAGTGGTGCGATCTGCACGCCTGTGGCACGACCGCGCACCAACGAGATGAAGCCCGAGAGTTGCAGACCTCGCAGGCGTTGTTCTACGTCGCCGGCGAGGAGATTGAGTTGCACACCCGAAAGGTTGCGGTCGCGCGTGATGAGTCCGGCACTCAATACGGAGGTGCCGGCCGAAGATTTGATGCGCGGGAGAGCCAAATCGGGCACATGCCATTTGAGAGTGTCCGAAGTCTCGTCAGAAGGAGCGGGTTTCTCTACTTCTGGCAAGTTTTTTTCTGTTGGGGGCGTAGTCGTGTTTCCCGAATGGGGAGCATTTTCCGCGCAAAGCACAGTCGGCGTCGCCCACAAAAGGGCAACGCCGGCCAAGAGAAGTCGAAAAATCGGGGGCATAAGTGCTGTGATGAATTGAAGAAAGTCAAAAGTACACCACGCGTTCGTCGTGGGCATCTGCATAACGGCGCAGCAAATCGAGGGCATAGGCCACCGCCGCTTCGGTGTGCACTTGATTACCGTCGTAGGCGTTAATGATGAAGAGCAAACGCCGGGTTTCGAGCGATGTCATGGTGCGTGTGCTGTCGGAAGTGGGGGTGGCTGCGGCGCCCACTTGGTCGCGATAGACCGGAAGGCCGGCGATGTTGAGCACACCACGGCCGATACCTTGGTAGGGTTCGCCTTCGCGACCGACGCCGAGGGTGAGACCACCGTCGATGTGCGCCACATCGAGCAAACCGGTGGCATATCCGCTGCGTAGGGAGACGAGATTGCCGAGATCGACGAGGGTGCTCACGCTGTACAAGTCTTTGCCTTGCAACAAACGACGGGCAAGTTGCTCGGCCGCGGGGCGATAGCGCGAAGGATCTTTGCCGCAAGCTTTGTAGGCTGCGCGTGTGGCGGCGATGCCGGACTGAAGTTTGAGCGTTTCGGGGGTGAAGGTTTCGCAAAGACGGTGACCTTCGGTTTGGATCTCTTGCCAAAGTTCGGGCGAAGTGGGGCTGTTTTTCACTTCGCCCTCGATGAAGGCTCCGAGAAAGGTGGGGACTAAGGCTCTAAATTCGGGGGCGACGGTGATGGTTTGGAACATAAGGTTGTGTAAGGATGGCGCGAGATTCAGCAATCAGCCAACGGGGCGTTGCGCTGTGGCGGACGGCGAAGTGATAGTTGGGAAAGTGGAGGCGAAAAACGAGGAGCTTGTGAGCAGACGGGGGAGAATCACCTTGCGGTGATGTGGAAACAAGCTTGGTGAACTTCGTACTTCACATAACAAGTGCCGTTGCGGCGTTGGTCTCGCAGCACTTCGGCCAAAATACACTTGAGGGTGTAGGGATCGGCGTTGCGTAGGTGCTGCGAGGGAGCGACGAGCGGGAGAAAGTGGGTGTAAGAGATGTCGAACGTGGTGCCGTAGCTGTGAGCGCTCTCAGCTGCGGCGTTCCGGTTGCGCTTTCGCAACTGATCCACGTCGGCAGCGGTGCGCAAAACGGAGGTGACGACCAATTGTTGAAAGGCATATCCCTTCGTGGTCAAGCTGTCGAGGAACGAACGCCCGATTTCTTCGAGGAGCGTTGCGGCGTGTGGCACGAGATAGGGGATGCTATAGTTGAGCGGCCGTACATGAAAATAGGGATTGTCGCCGATGTAGACCAATTCGTCGGCACGTCGTGTGGCGGCGTGTCGGTCTTTGCACGAAGGGATGCCTATTTTTCGAGCCGTATTGAGGTGTTGAGGATTGAGGTCGGAAAAGGTTTCTTCATATCCGTCGATATGCGAAATCGCGTTGGGCGTTTTCTTGGAGTGGGCGGCTGTCAAGGCCTGCACCTTACGAGGTGCACGCAGCAGACTGTCGACTCTTAGGCGCTGGAGGGCGACACTGTCGACGGCGTGTTCGGAGTTGGCAGAGGAACAGGCCGAAAAAGGCGAGAAATGCCGCTGCAACCATGCAGGACAGCACACCCAAAGAATAAGAAAAAGGGAGAGAAGCCCCCAAAATAGACTGAGTAAGACCATTTTGGTGCGCTTTTGTCGTAAAAAGTAAGATAACATGGCAGAAAAAGTGCGTCGGTAAGTTGGATTTCTGCTGTGAGAAGGCAATGCACTCGCCTTGATTTGATCTGCGGGAGACGGAGAAAAAGTAGAAAAATGCCCTAACCGAAGATGAATTGGGTTAGGGTTTATCTAAATCAAGCTGTCCGGTTTTGTGGGCTTTCCAATAGTCGGAGAGTTGTCCGAGGAATTTTGAGACTTCTTCGGTGGCTTGGAGCGTGGGGGCGCTGATTTCTTTTTTTTGCAAGCGGAGCATTATCACGCCGTAGAGCAGTTCGAAGCAAAGATTCAGTTCTTCGCGAATGCCGCTGTGTGCTTGTGTGCCGTTTTTGGCACGCAATTCGACAATGAAGGGCAATATCTTGTAATAGAGCTGGCGATAGTAAGGAAACTTGTCGGAGCGGATGAGCGCGTCGTGGAGTTCCGCGAGGGTCTCCACCACATTGAGGTTGATTTGGAGGTGTCCGCTTTGGATTTTTCCCTCCGAGCGCATCATTTCACAGAGATCGGCATACCATTGTTCCAACTCTTGCTGAGCATTGCCCGTGAGTTGGAATTGGGAAAGGTAGTTTTCGCGCAAACGATCGAGATCACAACCATTTGCGCGGATGATATCCTCCACTTGCCACATGTAGAGGAGAAATTCTGCGCGATTATTGTCTCTGAGTCGGTTGGCTATAAGCATGATCTGTGGGAACTGCGAGGGGATTGTGGATATTAAAGAGCGTAAGTGCGGCATAAAGCACGCTGATGACGACCACTATGGTGCCAATGGTGCGGTTGAGGACGAACATGCCGCGAAGTCCGAACGAATGCTTCATCTTGGTGATGAGATAGGTGAGGGCTATCCACCACAACATGGCACCGGCGAAGATCGACAAGTAGCCGCACATCGCGCCGAAGGGATTTTCCGGCACGGTGAAGGTGAGTTGCGCGAACAACGCGATGAAAAGAAAAATAATGAGGGGATTGGAGAGCGTAAGGAAGAAGGAAGTGATGAGATTCTGCACCGGTGTTCCTCTTTTGCCCGAGGGTTGTCGCATGGCCTTGATGGGATTCGAGAGCAAAGTGTGCAACCCGAATGCGAAAAGTAAGGCGCTGCCGCCGATTTTCATCCAGAAGACATTGTTTCGCTGCTCAATGAAGGACATAACCACCGTCATTCCGGCGCCGGTTACCACGGCGTAGAACAAATCCGAGAGCGATGCGCCCAAACCGGTGACGATGCCGTAAAGTCGCCCCTTGTGCATGGTGCGCTGTACGCACAAAATACCCACCGGCCCCATAGGTGCCGATACAACTATGCCGATGATGAGCCCTTTGATGACGAGTTGCAGTGTACTACTGAACTCGTTCCAAAAGACTTGTATCGAAGGATCAATTACCATAACAGCGCAAAGTTCGTCATTTTCGGGCAAACTAAAAAGCCCTTAACGGATTAAAACGCAGCGCATGAGCTTTTTGCAAGCAGGTTGTCGCATGGAAAGGGGAAAGCCGGAGATAAAAAATAACCGCAGCCTCGTTTTCCGGCGAGGCTGCGGTATATAATAAGGAGTGTCGCGATTATGCTTCGAGCTTGCGGGCACCGTCACCGATAACAACGTCGATGATGATGGGTTCTTTGCCGTATTTGGCAGCGAACTTCTCTTTCACTACCTTCACGAAGTGGTCGTAGAGTTCCTCGGCCACGAGGTTGATGGTGCAACCGCCGAAGCCGCCGCCCATGATGCGCGAACCGGTAACGCCTTCTTCGCGAGCCACGTCGTTGAGGAAGTCGAGTTCTTCGCAAGATACTTCATATTCCTTCGACAAGCCTTCGTGCGTTTCGTACATCATCTTACCTACGGTCTCGTAGTCGCCCTTTTCGAGTGCATCGCACACGGTGAGGACGCGATCACGCTCGCCGATTACATAGAATGCACGGAGTGCATCTTCTTCAGATACGGTACCGCGAACTTCTTCGAGGTGCTGAATCGTTGCATCGCGGAGGGATTCCACTTCGGGGTGGAGGGCGTGGATGGCTTCTGCCACACGTTCGCAGCTGCGACGGCGGTCATTGTAAGGCGAACCCACGAGTTCGTGCTTCACCTGCGAGTTGACGAGAACGAGTTTGTAGCCTTTCGGATCGAAGGGGAAGTATTCGAACTCACCGCTGCGGCAGTCGAGACGCATGAGCGAACCTTTCTTACCGTGAACAGAGGCGAATTGGTCCATGATACCGCAGTTGCAGCCCACATACTTGTGTTCCGTGCGCTGACCAACGCGAGCGAGTTCCATTTTCTCTACCTTGTTTTCGCCCCAAATGTCGTTGAGTGCAAAAGCAAAGCACGATTCGAGAGCGGCAGAGCTGCTCATTCCGGCACCGAGAGGCACATCACCGGCAAAAGCCGTGTTGAAACCTTCTACGGGTACGCCGAGTGCCATCATTTCGCGGCAAACACCGAAGATGTAGCGCGCCCAAGTTGCAGCGGGACCGGCTTCATCGTCGAGCGAGAACTCAATATAGTCTTTCAAGTCGATGGCATAAGCGCGAACCATGCGCGTTCCGTTGGGTTTAATCTCAGCGATGATGCCTTGTTGCACAGCGCCGGGGAAAACGAAGCCATTGTTATAGTCAGTGTGCTCGCCGATGAGGTTGATACGGCCGGGAGCTGCATATACCGTGCCGGTGGTTCCGTCGAAATGTTTGGTGAACCGGCTGCGAACGTCGTCGATGGTGAGTTTCATGATGAAGAAGTGTTTGAGGGGATAAGGGGAAAATGCAACGATCGTCCGTGACTGCACGTGGCAGCACCACGGACGAAGTCGATGCAAGGAGATTTTTACTTGATTACGGGACAATCTTCTGTTTCTTCTCTTTTGGTCACGCGGCTACCCACGAGGGAGTAGTAGAGGATATAGGCGGCGCAGAAGACTACCACCCAGAAGCTGGTGATATAGTTGCCCGTGATGTCGGCCACAAGACCCTGGATGAACATCATCACAGCGCAACCGAAGACCATGGTCATGAAGATACCGCTGGCGATGGCCGTGTATTTGCCGAGACCTTCCACAGCCATGTTGAAGATTGCGCCCCACATCACCGAAGTGCAAAGACCTACGAGCAAGAAGGCGAAGATACCTACGGGAATGGGTTGCCAAATGAGGGTCAGCGTAGACCAGTCAACGCCGGGGAAATTCACCATTCCTGCGTTGGTAAAGAACATTCCGAAGAGAACGAGGCAGAGGGTAGCAATAGACACCGAAGTTACCATCGCACGGCTGCTGACTTTGTTGCCGATGGCGGCACCGGCGAAGCGGCCGATGAGCATCATGAACCAGTAAACTGCCACGAGAAGGCCTACCGTACTGGAAGGAATGCCCGTTTCGACGAGATACTGCTGTACGAAGTTGGGGACACCGACTTCAATACCCATGTATAGGAAGATGGCCAATGCGCCGAGGGCGAAATTTTTGTGCGACATAGCGCCCTGGATGAGGTCGACACGCACGGGAGCTTGTTCGGGTTCTTCGATCTTGGTGAAGGAGATCACGATGAAAGCCACCACGAAAATGCAGAGTGCAATCATCAAAGCGGGAGTCGCGTCGGCGATCTTCGCTTTCGTCACGTCGGCGATGAGCGCACCCATGAGGATGTAGCAAGCCACAGCAGCAGAAGAGTTGAACACACCACCGATTTGGATCAGCTGGTTACCGGTGTTTCCGCCACCGCCAAGGAGGTTGAGCATGGGGTTCACCACGCAGTTGAGGATAGCCATGCAGAGACCGGCGATGAAAGCGCCCAAGAGGTAAACACCGAAGACGAGTCCGAGGTTGTTACCGTTGTCAAGGAAGCCGCTCAACCACTGAATGAGCAGACCCACACTACCAATCACGAGACCGATGAGTGCCGTTTTCTTGTAGCCATACTTGGCGATCAGCATACCTGCGGGGATACCCATCACGAGATAAGCGATGAAGTTACCGTAGTTTCCGATTTGTGCGAGCACATTCGGCACACCGCCGGGTTGGTTCTTAATGATGGTCGCCATCGGCGTGCACAAGTTTGTGACGAAGGCAATCATGGCGAAGAGAGCAATCATCACGATAATCGCGCCCCATTGTTTCGACTTTTGAGCCATTTGGGTAAGAAGTTTTGAGGTTTATTGGTTGTTGATTATTTATTTACTTGTCGGTTCCGAACTTGTAGACCGTGCGCTGTGTATAAACTTCGCCGGGACGAAGCACGACGCTGGGGAAGTGCGGCTTATTGGGGCTGTCGGGGAAATGTTGTGCCTCGAAGCAAAGCGCAGAGCGGCGTCCGAAGGTGGCACCTTTATAGCCAGGGAAACCATCCGCCCAGTTGTCGGAGTAGAATTGCACGCCGGGTTCGGTGGTGTAGACCTCCATGGTGCGGCCACTCACCGGTTCGGTGATGCGTGCGGCGAAAGAGAGTTCGCCCACCTCTTTTTTGTTGAGCACGAAGCAGTGATCGTAACCGGCACCGTTTTTGATTTGCTCATCGTTGGGATCGTCGATGCGTTCGCCCACCACGTGCGGGGTGCGGAAGTCAAAGGGAGTGCCCTCCACCTTGCGAATTTCGCCCGTGGGCACGGAGGTTTCGTCGATAGGCACATAGAAATCGGCATTGATTTCGCAGATTGTGTCCATCGCCGTGGGCGCGGGGTTGCCGAGCCCCTGGAGCGAGAAGAAACCGTGGCTGGTCATGTTGACCACCGTCTTTTTATTCGTCGTTCCGTGGTAGTCAATCACGAGTTCGTTGTCGTCCGTCCACGTGTAGCGCACCGTCATGGTGAGTTCGCCGGGGAAGCCTTCTTCATAATAGGCCGACACATAGCGCAACACGAGGGTGTGGTTGTCGATCTGTTCGGCATCCCAAACGCGTGCATGGAAGCCGGTGGGGCCACCGTGCAGGTGGTTCGGCCCATTGTTCACTGCGAGGTGATACTCTTTGCCGTTGAGTTGGAATTTGCCTTTGGCGATGCGGTTGCCATAGCGCCCTACGAGTGTGGAAAGGAAGGGCTCGGGCGAATTGACGCAATCGTCGATGTTGTCGTGTCCTTGAATCACATTGGCGTATTCGCCTTTTCGGTCAGGCACCATAATGGCTACGAGAGCACCACCGTAGTTTGTGATGGCAACTTCGCAGCCATTTGCATTACGCAGGATATACAAATCAGTTTTCTTGCCCCCGATTTCCTTTTGGAAGTCGGCGGCTTTCAGTCCGCAGAGAGCTTGAGCATCCATTGTCTTGAAATTTGGCGATGGGTTGATAAATCCTTGGTTTGTTAAGTGGCATCGGCAAACTGAAGCCTTATTTGCCAGCTTGGTGTTGCAAATCTACGAAAAAGGTTTTATTCGCAAAAACATTCTCGCTAAAAAATGAAGAAACTTTTTTCACTTTCTGTAGCCTGCGCTCCTCCTTGGAAAAAGCGCGTCGCTGCATTCCCAAGGCAAAGGCCGATGTTCATCTGAAGGCCGTGCAGCTTCGGACGCGACGGGGTGCACCCGAGTGTCGCGAGGCGGCAGCTTTTTTCTGCCGGTTGCCCACCGAGAGAATACACCGCGCTACCATCGGCAAAAACTTGGGGGCTTTTTGCGAAAACAAGCGGACTATTCCGAAAAAGTCGTGGGCTTTTTGGACAAAATGGTGCACTTTTCTTCCATGCCCGGAAAGCCCGCCCGAAATGCCGGGGAGGGCGGCCTTACTATAGGCGCAGAATCGGCGAGATGCAGCCTTTTTTGTCGGAGAATGGCGAGCGAAAAATGCCGGCTCTGGAGCGTGGAATAAGGCCGTGGAGTTGTTTTTTCGGCACATTGGGCAATTTAGGGTGTTCATTCTTTGGTAGTTAGCCGCTTAATGCTTAACTTTGTCCGCGATTCAGACTGTAAAGAGACTCGCTGCGTGAGTTTCGCCGCCGTTTTTCATCACCAATGAGTAGAAGTCCGTGTTCGCTCGGCTTCGGCTCAGGAGAACGGTGTAATCCTAATAAACGAACATAACTCAAACCACCACACAATGAAACAAGGTATCCATCCCGAAAACTATCGTCCCGTTGTCTTCAAAGATATGTCCAACGGTGACATGTTCCTGTCTCGTTCGACCTGCAAGACGTCGGAAACGATCGAATTCGAGGGCGAAACTTATCCCCTCGTGAAGCTCGAAATCTCTTCTACATCGCACCCCTTCTACACGGGCAAGTCGAAGCTTGTGGACACCGCCGGTCGCGTGGACAAGTTCATGAGCCGTTACGGCAAGAGCCGCAAGTAATCGGGAATCCATCCCCGCAGCAAAACAAAAGCACCTGCTTCTCTTCGGAGAGGCAGGTGCTTTTTTGTGAGCGAAATCGGCCGGTGCGCGCAGGTGTCGGCGCAATCAGGGCAGTTTGAGCACGTCGAGCGGTTGGAAATCGAGGGGTATTTCGTCGCCCACTCCTTCGTTGAGCGGGTGGGAGAGCACGTAGCGCATACCGTCGAACATGTCGCGCCACACTTTTAGGGCATCGTGTCGCGGGCGGTGGCGAAAAGCCGTGAGCGTCATGCGCGCCAACGCGCCGAAGATACCGTGGATCATATAGAGCACCGCCCCTTTGGAGCGTCGCACCTTGGTGTCGGCGGCAAAGCGCGAACCGGTGGTTTCGCGAGAGGGCACGGTGCAGAGATGTTGGGGAAAGAAATGCACGCGCAAGCCCGAGCGGTGCGACTGGTACAGGAATATCTCCTCTTCGCCGCACGATAGGAACTCCGCGCCGAGCCCGAAACGGGTGTCGAAGGCCGGCAGGGCGGCATCGGTGCGCACGACGATTTCGAAACTCGTGAAATAGGTGCCGCGCGGGGCGTCGGCGTAGGCAAACGCGTGATCGGTATAGGCTTTGAAGGGCTGTCCCTGTTGCGTGGTGGCTTTGAGACAAAAAATGTCGACTTCCGGCTGTGCCTCTGCCAAGCGAATCACGGCGGTGAGATCCTCTTCGGTGTAGCGGGCGTCGTCATCGGCAATGACGGCGAGCGCTGTGGAGCAATGGCGCAAGGCGTTGTTGCGGTTGGCAGAGAGCCCGGCGCCGAGAAAGGGCAAAAAACGCACGTCGGCGCGGGTGCGCAACACTTCGGGCACCATGTCGAGAAACATCGGGTCGGTGTATTGAAAACTCACCACGTACTCCACGTCGGGACGTTCGGGGAGGAGCATTTCGGGGACGCCGGTGATGCGGTCGTTGATGGTGCAAATGAGCAGTGAAAGGCGCAGATCGGACATAAAGAAGGGAGGGACGCGGCGCTGTTCGGCCGAGGTGAGAAAACAAAAAGGTATTTTTCGTTTCGACACCGCGACGGTTGCAGTGTCGAAACGAAAATGCGATCAGTTGATGGAGTAGGAGAGCGCGGGGTGGGCTTCGATGTAGCGAATGAGCTCGTGGGTGACGTTGATGCGCGAATTTCTACTGCTGAGTGTCACCTTCTGTGAGGTGGAGGCATCGTAGATGTTGAAATTCAATGCACTGTCGCCGACTGAATTGCGGATGAGTTCGAGCATTTCGGTGACGAGCGCCATGTCGATCTCCTCGAGCCGTGCGTTGATCGTGAGGCTTTGGATCTTGCGGTCCTTGACATCGGCGAGCCACTCGACCTTCTTGATGTTCAGATCGGGGTCGCCTTTTCCACCCCAACGAGGCGGTTGCACACCGGCAGTGATGTAGACGGAATTGCCTACGGCGAGATAGCCCTTGAATTGTGCCCAAGTGTCTCCGAAAACGAGGAACTCGCCGCCCCCCTTGAAGTCTTCGATACGAATTTTGCCGAAGGCACTTCCGCGTTTGGAGATGCGCTCCTCGGCATTGGTGACGATGCCGCCGAAAGTGATCTCCTGATTGAGGAAGGGATTGAGATCGGCCACTTCGGGCATGCCGATGGTGCAAAGATTGTTGAGCACGATGCTGTAGTCGTCGAGCGGGTGGCCACTGATGTAGATACCGATGAGTTCGCGCTCGCGGTTGAGCTTTTCCAAATCGCTCCAACGCTCGAATACTACCGGGGCTTTCGGTTTGCTGATCTCGACTTCCTCACTTCCGCCGAAGAGAGAATTGCTGCTTTCTTCGCTCTCCATCTGGAAACGCTGTCCGTAGGTGAGTAGGGCATCGAGGTAGGGGAGTCCGCTCTCGCTCTGTCCGAAAAACTGCTCGCGGCGCAATTCGCCGAAGCTGTCGAAGGCACCGGAAAGGGCGAGGCATTCGAGGTTTTTGCGGTTGCAGATGTTGAGATTCACGCGCTCGAAGAAGTCGAACACCGACCGGTATCTGCCGCCGCGTTCGCGCTCGTCGATGATGGCTTGCACGGCGTTGTCGCCCAAGCCCTTGATGCCCGCGAGTCCGAAGCGGATGTCGCCGAGGTGGTTGACAGAAAATTTGCGGAAGCTCTCGTTGACGTCGGGGCCGAGGCAGACGAGTTGCATGGCCTTGCACTCATCGAGGAATTTGGTGAGGTCGGCGATGTTGCCCATGGAGCGACTCATCACGGCGGCCATGTATTGCGCCGGGAAGTTGGCTTTGAGGTAAGCCGTTTGGTAGGCCACCCACGAATAGCAGGTGGCATGGCTCTTGTTGAAGGCGTAGGAGGCGAAGGCCGTCCAGTCTTTCCAAATTTTTTCGAGCACCGTCGGGTCATAGCCGTGGGCATTGCCGCCGGCCACGAACTTCGGATACATGTGATTCAGCTTGTCGATGAGCTTTTTACCCATCGCTTTGCGGAGGTTGTCGCTCTCGCCGCGGGTGAAATCGGCGATTTCGCGCGAGAGGAGCATGACCTGCTCCTGATAGACGGTGATGCCGTAGGTGTCTTTGAGGTATTTTTCCATGCAGGGGAGGTCGTAGGTGATGGGTTCCTCCCCGTGTTTGCGCTTGATGAATTGCGGAATATACTCCATAGGCCCCGGGCGATAGAGGGCATTCATGGCGATGAGATCCTCGAAGGTGCTGGGATGGAGTTCGCGCAAGTACTTTTGCATGCCCGGCGACTCGAATTGGAACGTGCCTACGGTGCGTCCGTCGCAATAGAGGGCATAGGTGGCGGGGTCTTCGATGTCGAGGAGGTCGACGTCGATTTCTATGCCGAGCGAGTGGCGGATGTTTTTGACAGCTTCGCGGAGAATGGAGAGCGTTTTGAGCCCGAGAAAGTCCATTTTGATCAGCCCCGTTTCTTCGATGACCTTACCTTCGTATTGTGTGCAGTGGAGTTTTTCGCCGGTTTCCTTGTCGTCGGCGGTGCTGACGGGCACCCAGTCGCTGATGTCGTCGCGGCAGATGATGAAACCACAGGCGTGCACACCGGTGTTGCGCACGTTCCCTTCGAGCATTTTGGCGTAGCGAATGGTGTTGCGCATGAGGGGATCGTGCGAAGCCTCGGCCTCTCTCAATTCGGGAATGGCCTTGATGGCATTGGGCAGGTTCATCTTCGGCGTCTTGCCGTCCGGGCCGGCCGGCAGCTTGTCGGGAATGAGTTTGCACAGGCGGTTGGACTCCGAAAGGGGGAGCTGCAGCACGCGCGCCACGTCTTTGATGGCGAGCTTCGTGGCCATCGTGCCGTAAGTGATGATGTGCGCCACTTTCTCCGCGCCATATTTGTCTGTCACCCATTGAAGCACACGTCCGCGGCCGTCGTCGTCGAAGTCGACGTCGATATCGGGGAGCGAAATACGGTCGGGATTGAGAAAACGCTCGAAGAGCAGGTCGTATTTAATGGGGTCGATGTCGGTGATGCGCAGGCAGTAGGCCACTGCACTTCCTGCGGCCGAACCACGACCGGGGCCAACGGAAACGTCGAGCTGCTCTCTTGCAGCCTTGATGTAGTCTTGCACGATCAGGAAGTAGCCGGGGAAGCCCATGGTCTTCATGATGTGCAATTCAAACTTGATGCGTGCGTCGGTTTCTTCGTCGAGCGGATCACCATAACGCCGTTTTGCGCCCTCATAGGCGAGTTTGCCGAGATAGTCCGCCTCGAGTTTGATGCGATAAAGTTTGTCGTACCCGCCGAGCTTTTTGATCTTCGCTTCGCCTTCTTCGCGGTCTACGACCACATTGCCGTTTTCATCTTGGGTAAATTCGTCGTAGAGTTGGGCTTCCGTGAAGCGTTGTCGATATGCTTCTTCGGTGCCGAAATCTTCCGGTATGTCGAAGTTGGGCATGATCGGGCCGTGATCGATGCTATAAAGCTCCACTTTGTCGACAATCTCCTGCGTGGTGGCCAACGCTTCGGGCAGATCGGCGAAGATCTCGTTCATTTCGGCCTGCGTTTTGAACCATTCCTGTTTGGAATAGAGCATGCGTGTGGGATCGTTGACGAAGTGGTTGGTGGAAAGGCAGATGAGCAGATCGTGAGCCTCGGCGTTTTCTTCGTCGGCAAAGTGCGAATCGTTGGTGCAGATGTATTTTACTCCGCATTTTTTCGCCAGTTCAAGCAATCCCTTGTTGGCCTGCACTTGCAAAGGATAGGTTTCTCGATTGGCACGCTGGGCGGGATCTTTCACTTCGTGACGCTGCAATTCGAGATAATAGTCGTCGCCAAACGTTTTTTTGAACCACATGACGGCTTCTTCCGCCCCTTGCATGTCGCCGGTGAGGATCTTTCGCGGAATTTCTCCACCCAAACAGGCCGAAGAAATGATGAGTCCTTCTTTGAATCGCTCGAGATCGGCTTTGTCGGTGCGCGGTTTCATGTAGAAGCCGTCGATCCACGCACGACTGACGAGTTTGATCAAATTGTGATAGCCCGTTTCGTTCTTGGCCAACACGACGAGGTGCCAACCGCTGCGGTCTTCTTTGGTCTTTTTGTCGGCCTTGGTGCGGCGTGCGCAGTACATTTCGCAACCGAAAATGGGTTTGAAATCCAATATGCGTTGCGCTTTCTCGATCTTTTTCTCGCATTCGGCGATCAGCTCCTCGTTGGTTTTTCCGGCGTCGGGATTCACTCCGTTTTTGTCCGGGGCATTTTGGTACGTGCCGTCGCGCAGTGCCGACAATTTGGCCTCTGCGGCTTTTTTGTCTTTGGCGGCCGCGCCTTTTTTCTTGCTCACATAGTTGAAAAAGTCTTTTATCCCCATCATGTTACCGTGGTCTGTGAGCGCCATGCCGCGCATACCGTCGGCCATGGCTTTGTCGACGAGGCGAGAGATGGAGGCCTGCCCATCAAGCAAGGAGTAGTAGGAGTGAACGTGCAGGTGTACGTAGGGGATCATAAGCGAAGCAGCGGAGAAACTGTGAGAAAAATGAAGGTTTGCGTCCTGCCGGACGAGACGTGGCCGTGAGTGAAGCGAAGTTTGATCAGGTGCGCGGCGAGAAAACGTCTATGAAATGCACTTTTCGTCGCGCACATGATGGGTGAACGACGAAAAGTGTCTAAAAAGAGGGAGTGGGAACTCAGTTGAAGAAGGTCCAACTGATGCCAAAGTGGAGCAAACGCTGATTGGTGGGGTAGTGTGGAACGAGGAAGGCGCGTCCTTCCGAAGAATTCACGTGGGTATAAGCCAAATAGAAGCGCACGCCTTTCAACTTGAAATTGACATAGGCGTTGATCCATGGGTAATTGCCGAGTTTCGTACGATAGGTGGCATCTTGCACGGCATATTGTCCGATGATGGGCGAATAAGTCGGCGCAAAGTACTCCGTGAAGTAGCGAATGTCCGCTCCCAACTGTGTGGCAAGGACACGCGCGATTTTGAATTGGAGGTACAGATTGCTCCAGCCGGTGAATAGCGGGAGCGGGAGCACATCATCGTTGGAACTTTTTTGGAGTGTGAGCTGATTTTCCCAGTGCAGCGGCCCCCACGCCCAACGATTGGAGAACGCGGCGGAGGCGATTTGTATATTGCCGGTGTATTGATCCACGCTTACACCGTATTTCATTGTGGCCACGGAGGGAGTGGTAGCTTCGGTCGATTGTCTTTCGCGGAAGTAGGCGTAATTCTGCACACTCTCGATGCCTACGCTTAAGGCGTTGGTACGATAAGAGAGCGTACCCTCCAATCTTGCGCGAAAGACGTGGTCGAGGTCTTTGTCCCACCACGCATTGCGCCCGTGGTAGTGGTTATAATAGAACGCGGGGCTTTCATTGCGCACATAACCGCCGGCCACGAGAGCAAGGGTGTCTTGCCTCAAACGGAAGTGCAGGCCGATGTTTCCTTCGACGTTGAATTCACCCCAGTCTTTGCCGGTGGTGCGCATTTCTCCCAGCACATTGTAGCGCAAGGTGTGGGCGTTTTCGCGGAGGAGTTGCGCACCGACGGTGAAATAATTGAAGGTGGAGGCTTTTTGTTGCAGGTCCACATCTGGAAGTGTGAAGCGCGAAAATTCATGTTTGGCAAATAAGCGCATTCCGGTCTTCACCCACTTCTTGAAGCCCTCATTCATCTCCAACGCGATGGTGTTTTGGATTGTAAAATAGTGGGTGCTGTCTGCGGCAGCGTCGCCGTTGGTAAAGAAGTTGGCAAAGAAATCGTCGAGCTTCTTGCGCGAAGTGAAATTGCGATAGTTGCTTTCGGCACGCAGGGTGTGAATGAGCGACGCGACGGGGATGAATCGTCGAGTGAGGGTCGAATCTTGTGAAAGAGCTTTCAGTTTTCGCACGTCGGCACTGTCGGCGGGGAGATTTTTGGCCTGCTGCAACACAGAGCGATGCACTTCTTTACCGGCTGAATCGAGATATTGCACATAACCTGCCGAGAGGCGATGCGTGAAAAAGGCACGATCGATGCTCACCGTGTTGCGAACGCCTTCAAGTCGCACGGGCATGTCCGAAGAACTGTAGCGCGTGGGGAAATAATTGGGGTTGGTGATATAGCGCTCGTCTTGCAAACCACCATTTTCCACATTCTTGATGTAGCCCGTCTCGTAGTAACCGTGCGCTTGATACTTGTCTCCGCGGTAGTAGCCGTAGAGCGAACCGTCAATAGAAGAATGATTCTGATTTTTGTAGTAACCGCGTGCGTAAGCGTAGTCTACGTTGAAGCCTAAGCCCGCACGTTTGTTGATGTTGGTTGAGAAGCGTGCCACAAAGTGATCGTCGCCGTCGGTCTTGCTTCCCGAAGAATGATAATCTAAGCGGGCTACCGGCGATTTGGTATTGGTGAATACAAAACGGCCGGTGGGGACAAGAAACCAATTGTAGGGGCGTTCGAAGACAAATTGCGATCCCATCATAAAATCTTGCCGCCCGTTGTAGATGCGCGCCACACGCGGTGCGCCGAGGCTCCCCGTAAAATTGTATTCGCCGTATGCTCCGCCGGTGTTGTTGACGTTTTGGAAAAGATAGCTCAGGGTGTCCGGGCGCATCGGGCGCACTGTTCCGAAACGCTCGTCGACATGCCATGTAAAATAGCCGGTGGGAACGGAGTTGGGGTCGATAGAATCGCTTTTCTCTCGATTAAAATGACTACTGGCCGCACGCAATCGATCATTCTCGCGAGCATTGAAGCCGGAGAATGGGTTTTGTGCACTGCTTTGAATGGCAAAAAGCACCGCCAAGGCGATGCTCAAAAAGAAAGAGAAAATATAATGCGAGAAAATCTTCATAAAGCAAAGTCGTGAAGGGCTTGCGCGATGTGTCGACGGGTATTTTCGCTTACCTCTGTTAGGGGAAGTCGCAAAACATTTTGCAGTTCTCCGCGCTCGGCCATCATGCATTTCACACCGGCGGGATTGCCTTCCACGAAGGCCAGGCGGAAAATGTCATGGAAGGCGCGGTGGATGTGCAGCGCCTCAAAAACGTCACCGTTCTTCATGCTTCGCACGAGTTCCGTCATTTCGCTTGGGAAAGCATTGCCCACTACCGAAATAACACCTGCTCCGCCGAGTGCGACGATCTCGAAAGTAAGGGAGTCGTCGCCGCTGATCACTTCAAACCCGGCAGGGGCATGCGAAATGATCTCGTTGATTTGAGCTAAGTTGCCGCTTGCTTCTTTGATTGCCACAATGTTGTCGAAGTCTTCGGCCAGTCTGAGCGTTGTCTCGCTCGAAAGATTCACGCCTGTGCGTCCCGGCACGTTGTAGAGCACAACAGGAACCGGGGAGGCTTGACAAACAGCGCGGTAGTGGCGGTAAAGTCCTTCTTGAGTGGGTTTATTATAATAAGGAGTGACAATTAATACGCCGTCAATGCCTTCGAAGTCGGCATCTTCGAGGAAGGCGCACACACTGCCGGTGTTATTGCCACCGCAGCCCAAGAGCAAGGGCACTCGGCCGTTTACTTCGTCTACGAAGGTCTCGATGATCAGCTCTCGTTCCTCTGCACTGAGGGTCGGGGTCTCGGCTGTCGTACCGAGTGCACAGAGATAATCTACGCCCCCTTCTTCAATGAGACGGCAGATGTGTTCGCGTAGAGTGAGTAGGTCAACTTCTCCTTCGGCAGTGAACGGCGTGATCACAGCAACGCCTGTTCCTTGAAACGGATTGGTTCGCATAGATGATGGAATTTGGTGGCTTCCGATCGGCAGCACGAGCACTTCTTCGTCTGCATGCCGCCGTCTGTATGCAAAAATAGCGATTAAAATTTAAGTGCACAAAAGACACCCTTAGTTTTCACCACCGAGCAGAGAAAGAAACTCACTTTCGCTCATCAGGCGCACACCTAACTTAGCGGCTTTTTCAAGTTTCGACGGCCCCACGTTCTCACCCGCCAAGATAAACGAGGTTTTTCCCGATATGCTCGATACGTTTTTACCACCGTAGGCCTCGATCATCTTCTTATACTCGTCGCGAGAGTGCTGCGTGAAGGTACCGCTGATGACAATGCTCAGCCCTTCGAGTTGTGTGCCGGCTTGTATCACTTCGGGCATCGCCATTTGCAGTCCTAAGTCGGCAAGATCGTCTACCAAAGCCCCATTGTCGGCATTGGAGAAGTAAGCGCGCACGCTGCCGGCGATGACTTCACCGATGCCCTCCACTTGCGTGAGTTCATCGAGGGTGGCTGCTCGGAGTGCCGCTATGTTTTTGAAGTGCATAGCCAACGATTTGGCAGCCACTTTTCCTACAAAACGAATGCCCAAAGCGAAGAGCAACCGATCGAAGGAGACACTTTTGCTCTTTTCGATGGCCGTCAGGATCTTGCGCGTTGCCTTTTCAGTCACGGGCATGGCAGGTGCTTGTTCCTCAGTGGGCACACCCAAAGTGGGGGCGGTGAAAGCACCGCGAGACAAGTACCAATTCTTGTCCCACTCGGTGAGTTGCAGGCGATACAGGTCGGTTACGTCGCGAAGAAGCCCATTTTCGTAGTATTTGTCCACCACTTCCGGCCCGAGGCTCATGATGTTCATTGCATCGCGCGCAATGAAGTGCTCAATGCGCCCCTTGCGCTGCGGAGGACAGGCGTCGTTGGGGCAATAGGTGGCCGCTTCGCCCTCGTAGCGCACGAGCGTTGTGCCGCATTCCGGGCATTCGTGTACAAAGGTAACAGGTGCGCCCAAAGTCTTATCGCGCAGTTCGGTGGCGACCCCCACAATTTGCGGAATGATCTCGCCGGCTTTCTCTACATAAACTTGATCTCCCAAATGCAAATCGAGCTGCCGGATGATGTCTTCGTTGTGGAGCGAGGCGCGCTTCACCAATGTGCCGGCCAGTAGCACCGGTTCCATGTTCGCCACGGGGGTTACAGCGCCGGTGCGCCCCACTTGAAACGTCACTTCCTCAAGGCGAGTCAGCGCGCGCTCAGCTTGAAACTTGTAGGCGATGGCCCAGCGCGGCGACTTCGCCGTGAAACCCAAACGGGCTTGCTGGCTCAACGAATCGACCTTGAGCACCACTCCGTCCGTCGCTACGGGGAGCGATTTGCGCGCCTCGTCCCAATGGTCAAGAAAGGCATAAATCTCTTCCAAGCTCGTGGCCAATCGCGTCGCTTCGCTCACTTTGAAGCCCCAAGTGCGGGCTTTCATCAAATTCGCGTAGTGGGTATCGGCGGGCAGTTTGTCGCCCAACAGATAATAGAGATAAGCGTCCAAACCTCTCGAGGCCACAACGCGGCTGTCCTTACTCTTGAGCGTGCCGCTCGCGGCGTTGCGCGGATTGGCGAAGAGCGGTTCTTCGCGCGCCTCGCGTTCTTGGTTGAGTCGGTCGAACGAACTCCAAGGCATCAACACTTCTCCGCGAATTTCGAAGCGGCGCGGCCAATCTCCTTCGGCCGGCAAACGCAAGGGGATGGAGCGAATGGTGCGCACGTTGGACGTCACATCGTCACCGCGCACGCCGTCTCCGCGCGTCAGCGCACGCACCAACGCACCGTCCTCATAAAGCAGCGAAAGGCTCAGTCCGTCAAATTTCAATTCGCAGCAGATGGCGAACGGTTCTCCGTCAAGTCCGGCCTGCACGCGTTCATAAAACTCCCGCACCTCTTCGCGATTGTAGGTGTTGCCGAGCGAGAGCATCGGTCGTTCGTGCTCCACTTGCGTGAACTCATTGTTCAAGTCGCTGCCCACTCGTTGCGTCGGACTGTTGGCATCGAAGCGTTCCGGATGTGCAGCTTCGAGTGTTTGCAACTCAAGCAGGAGCTGATCGAACTCTGCATCGGAGATTTCCGGGCTGTTCTCTACGTAATATAAATAGTTGTGTCGGTGCAGCGCAGCACGCAGTTCGTCTATCCGGTCGGGCATGAGTGGGGTAATCTTAATGAGATGTTTAATTTACAAGCAAAAGTAGTGGAGTTGTCTGAGACCACCAAAAGTTTGCGATGAAATTAGGAATCAATATCTTTCGATTGTCTGCAAATGAGTTTTGTGTTTAGTAGGTAGTTGAGAAAACGAAACACAACTGCGCTAGATACTGTGCGTAAATGTGTGAGCAGTTATAAAGGAGTATAATATAAAAATAGCCGTAACTCAATGAGTTACGGCTATTAAATGCGGAGAGAGGGGGATTCGAACCCCCGAAACGCTTTAGGCGTTTACACGCTTTCCAGGCGTGCCTCTTCAACCACTCGAGCACCTCTCCGGTTGAAAAGATTTTTCTCGAACGAATCGAGAAGTGCAAACGGTTTTTGCTCGTTTGCGAGTGCAAAGATAGTACATTTCATTGAAATGAAGAAATGCGGAGCCCGAAAAATGAGAGAAATGCGTGTTTTCAAGCGACGAAGCGCGAGGAATAGCCCTGATTGCTTATATTTGCGTTGTTAAACAGCGGAAATGTTTGCGCTGCGAGGACACCGGACGGCAAGATGGCAGTCCCGCAATGCAAGGCCTCGAATTATTAGCAAAGAACACCTCAAAACTACAACAATGGAAAAGTATGCCTACCCCGTGCGGCAATTTGCCGGCGCCACCAAGCGCGTGGTGCAAACCTTGGATTTGAAGGACGACCCCGAGTTGATCGCCGAATATCAGCATTGGCATTCCCGCGAAGGGATCTGGCCCGAGATATTGCAGGGCATCAAAGACAGCGGCGTCCTCGAAATGGAGATTTATCTGCTCGGCACGAATCTTTTCATGATCGTTGAATTGGCGGCCGACGACAGTTGGGACGAAGTCATGGCGCGCATGGGGGCAGGCCCGCGTCAGGCAGAATGGGAAGCCTTCGTTTCGCGTTTTCAGCGCGCAGATCCCACAGCCGGCAGTGCAGAAAAATGGCAACGCATGGAGCGCATCTTCCACGTCTACGAATAACGGAAGGAACAGGCGCACAACTATTGCTCACGCGTAGCGCTGCGGAGTGGAAACGCTCGTTACGTATTGTCCAACTTCGCTAACTGTTGAGCAAGCCGCCGCGAATCTCATTTGCTTGCAGCACACCTTCATCAAAAAAGAACAACGACGCGCATCACTACTTGTGGTGCGCGTCGTTGTGTTTGGGCAAAAGCGAATGAGTGCGGCGAAATTTACACTAAAATGAGCGGAAGGAATCAAGCCGCGAAGGGTGTTTCGAGAAGCAACAAACCTTAGTCGTCGAGCAAGTCGGGGCGCAGGCGCTTGGTGCGCTCGAGCGATTGGTTCAACTCCCATTCGCGAATCTTGGCATCGTGGCCCGAAAGCAGCACATCGGGCACTTTCCAGCCTTTGTAGTCCGCCGGGCGCGTATAGACGGGGGCTGCGAGCAGATCGTCTTGGAAAGAATCGCTCAAGGCGCTCTGTTCATCGCCGATCACTCCCGGAATGATGCGCACAATCGCGTCGGTCATGCAGGCCGCCGCCAACTCTCCGCCCGTGAGTACGAAGTCGCCGATCGAAACCTCCTTGGTGATAAGGTGCTCACGAATGCGATAGTCGATGCCCTTGTAGTGTCCGCAGAGAATGATGAGGTTGCTCTTCATCGAAAGGGCGTTGGCCATTGGCTGGTCGAACTTTTCGCCGTCGGGCGAGGTGAAAATCACCTCATCGTAGTCGCGTTCGGCTTTGAGCGCCGCGATGCAATCGTCGATGGGTTGGCATTGCATCACCATTCCCGCAAATCCGCCATAAGGATAGTCGTCCACACGGCGATGCTTATCGGTGGTGTAGTCGCGCAAGTTGTGCACATGAATTTCTACCAAGCCTTTTTTCTGAGCGCGTGCCAAGATTGAGGTGTTGAGGAAGCCGTCGAGCATTTCAGGAACCACAGAGATGATGTCGATGCGCATGCCGTTTTTGTAGTGTTGGTGTGACTTTTGTAAGTGTTGAAGAGCGTTTTCAGCGCTCTGTTTTCTTTTACTGCAAAGTTAGCGAAAAAATGCCGAGGCGTGATGCCTCCTTCCCCTTTTTCGCGCATTATTGCGCGAAAAGCCTCCGGCATTCGCGCTGAGTGGAGCGAGATGAAAAACCGACGTGGCAAACCACCGCGCCACAGCAGGCTGAAGGCGGGAAACAAGAGTGGGAGGATGGGCACAGACAAAGCACAAGCGTCCCTTACCGACCGAAGAAGTCGGCAAGGGACGCCCTTAGTTTGTTGAGAAACGCGCGGTCGCGTCATTCAAAGTCGTCGCCGTAAGACAATTCGGCCTCGACGATGAGTTCAAGATCTTCGACCGTGAAATCGCCTACCTTGTCTTTCTGCGCTGTGCGGCGAAGCGTCTCGGCAATGCGTTCGAGATCGACGTTGACAAAACCCTCTTCGTCGGGTTCGGCTTCGAGGATGTCGCTTTCGGCAAGGTATTCTTCGATCAGATCGTGGAAGTAGTAGAGCTGCTCTTCGTCAAATCGGGCAGCCACTTCGGCAGGCAGTGTGCGTTGCACGTGAGCCACGATTTCAGCGTCGAGCGCTGCGTCTTCCAGGAGTTCGTTGTCCAATACGGCCATGGGAGTATCGCGTTGAAAGTGGAAAGAGGAAGGAATCAGAGTTGAGCCTGAATTTTAGTCACAATCTCCGATTTGGGCAGCGCGCCCACGAACTTGTCAACCAGCTGTCCGTTTTTGAAGAAGAGCACCGTGGGAACGGAGCGGATGCCGTAGTTCAGGGCGAGATCTTCGCTCTCGTCCACGTCGACCTTCACGATGTTGACCTGTCCGGCGAACTCTTCGCTCACTTCGTCGAGCGTGGGAGAGAGTTTCTTGCAGGGACCGCACCAAGTGGCGTAAAAGTCAACGACGAGGAGTTTATCTTCTTGTAAGAGTGCAGAAAATTCGGAGGAGTTAATGAGACGTGCCATAAAGCTTAGATATTATTTGAGTTTGTAATCGCCGAGTCTGTGCGACTCGCGTATGAGTTAGACGGCAAAATTTGCCTTGTTGCGTGGTGAATTGCCAATAGCGTGCCAAACTGTCGGCCGCCGACGGCAGACTGTCAAAATGCGCGGCTCGATCGGTGGCTGCGCCGCTTCGTCCACCGCCTATTGTGGGGCGTGTTGAGTCAATCGCTCTCCGTCAGAGCTTGAGGAAAAGATAAAACAAGCAGACAATGAGCAGAACGGCCACAACGCCTTTCCAGATGCGCACTGCTTTTTCGCCGAAGAGCTCAATCCAATGTTCAGTCCAATCACTTGAACTACCGGGCAGGAGCGTCCATTTCCAATTTCGGATGAGTCCCAAAAGATAAATGCCCGCGAGCAGTATGCCCACCGGAAGCCCGTATTTGGGATGGGCTTGAAGAAAGGAGAAAACCCGACCGAAAAAATCATTGATCTGTTCTAACATCTTAATGCTGAGGGAAAAAAGGGAAGTGAGTCGTTTGGCTCGCCGACGACAGCGTTGTTGTGGTCATCGGTCGAAAGGGCATGACTACAAACTGCTGCCGAATTTCGAGCGCTGTGAACCGCGCAGCTGAGAACTCGGAAGTGCCGCTGCAAGGACTTCAAGCACCGAAAAAAAAGGCCTCTACTCGCCCCGCGGCGGAGTTGAAATACGGCCGCGGCTACTTGTCAATACGTTGCAAATGTACTACTTTTTTGTCGGTGAGCGATAAGAATGAAAGAAAATATGTGTCGCGCCGGATGTATTCGGTGAGAATGTGTTTCGAAGTTGTCGTTTTCTGCCTTTGTGCCGTGAGGAAGACAAAGAAAACCTTGGCCTACGTGTGGCTGCAAGGGGCGATGTACTGACGAATTGTCAGCCGGTGGGGAGAAAACGACGACGACACCGAAGCGCATGGGCTTCAATGCCGAGAAAACGGCGCACGGCGGGTAAGTCCTGCGGCTGTTGCGCGCACCGAAACGGTGGAGGGGAGAAAAAGCTGGGGAGAATCCCGAAAAAGTGGCCGTGTTTTATGAGAAAGTAGAGAACTATTGTGCAAAAGTCCCCTTGTTTTCTCGGGTATGTTCCGCAAAGCAGACCGCGACCTTGCAGTGGGGGCGCCGATCGGTGGACGATGGGGCGAAACAGCCCGTCGTTTGGCTGCGCACAAAGGAAAACCTCCCCTTGGCTGCGTGGAACACAGCGAAAGAGGAGGCAAAATAGGAGATGGGCTTGGCGCACAATCGCGACTTAGGCTTGGTGTTGCGGACGGAAGAGGTCGTTCACTGTTTTCACGGGGTTGAAGGTGCTGAGGGGCACTTCTACGAACACGGTGTTCCAGTCGCTCATCGCGCCGTTCCACAGTCCGGGGAGTTCGAGGGCGAGGAGTTCGCGACCGTCCTTCGATTTCTGCGAGATGAAGCCGGTGGCGGGATCGACGAAGTCGGGGAGGTGGAATTTCTCGCCGTTGTAGTCGCGCAAACCGCACACCAAATCGACGGGATTGAAGTGCGTGCCCTTTTCAAAGAGCGCCTTCTTCGCAGGATCGCTCATATCGATCTGGCTGTTCTCGAGGATTTGGAGCGAAACACTGCCGTCGGGGTTGTGCGCGAGGAAGGGGCCGCCGCCGGGCTCGCCGACATTGCGCACCATGCCGCAGACGCGCATCGGGCGATTGAGGCGGCAATACAGGTAGTCGAGGAGTTCGAGCCCGTCGAGGGCTTGTGCGGCATCGCTGTGGCAGTGTAAATCCTGCTCGACGAACTGCAACATCTCGCGCAGGCGTTCTTCGCTCACATCGCCCATGTCGAGCTCTTCGAGGTAGGCAAAGGCGCGCGCTTGGAGCGTGACGAGCAGGCCGGCCAAGACCTTCTTGTAGGTGACGGTGTCGGCTTTCAAGTGATCGGGGCAAACATTGTCGACCGTCTTGACAAAGAGCACGTCGGCGTCGATGTCATTGAGGTTTTCGATGAGCGCGCCGTGTCCGCCGGGACGGAAAAGCAAACTGCCGTCGGCGTTGCGGAACGGCGTTCCGTCGGGATTGGCGGCCACGGTGTCGGTGGAGGGTTTCTGCTCCGAGAAGGTGATGTCGAGTTGCACGCCTTCGTTTTGGACGAAGACGGGGGCACATTTTTGCGCCAAGGCTTCGAAGAGCGCGCGATGCTCGGGCGAGACGGTGAAGTGGAGCTGCACGCGGCGACCGGTGGCAGCATAGTTCACACCTTCGACGAGATGTTCCTCAAAGGGCGTGCGCGCGCCGGTGGGGTAGCGATGGAATTGGAGTAAGCCCTTGGGCAAACGGCCATAGTTGAGTCCTTCGGGCAAGAGCAGAGCGGCAACGACTTTTTTGTATTCGCCTGCGGCAACGAGAGCGGCGCTGTCTTGGCCGTGAAGTTTCACAAGTTCGGCATCGAGCGCGGCCAAGAAGGGAGCGTTGGGCAGGTTTTCAAAGAACGTTTGCGTGAAGGCGTCGGCAGGCGTGTCGCTTTCGCCGTCGAGGAAGGCAAAGAGGTCTTTGAACATACGGCTGGCTGCGCCGGAGGCGGGAACGAACTTCACCACTTCGTGATCGGGATCGGCCAAATAGCGTTCCCATGCTGCGAGATAGAGGTTGCGCTCGGTCTCTGTGGGGGCAAAAATGCCACCGTTGTCGACCGAAGCGGCGGCTTCGAGTTCGAGAAACGGAAAGCCGTGTTTGAGGTCGGCAAGTTGTCGGTTGAGTTGCTCCTCGGTGATGCCCTTTTGGGCGAGGAGTTCGCGGTCTTGAGATGAAAGCATGTGGGTGGGATTGGTGTTGTCGGGGGAAAGGGAGAATCAGTCGGCGATGAGCACCTTGGCGACGAGCTTGCGCAGCGTTCCTTTGCCGATGATGGGCGCGTGGGCGTCGTTGGGGAAGCAGATGTAGAACTGACCCGGGCGCACGGTGAAGTAGGTTTGCGCCGGGCCGGGATAAAATGCCCGATCGTGCTGCTCATCGTAGGGCACGAGGGGCGTGGTCAGTGACGAAAGGGGCGACCATCCGCAAATTTCCGTGCCAGAAAGCGGAAAGTGCACATCGATGTAGCGGCGATGCACCTCATGGATTTGCTCTTCGCAGGGGCGCATCTCGGCCTCGTCGACGTTGATAAACAGCCGTTCGCCGTCGATTTCGATACGTCCCGCGGGAGCGTGGGTCAAGTCGTGACGCAGGAGATAATCTGCGAGCAGTGCCAAACGCGGATGGAGCGCCGCGTAGGCGCGTAGGCGCGAAAGTTCGTCGAGGATCATAGAGTTGCAGAATCGTTAGGACTGATGATTTACAAAAGTAGTGTGTTCTATGGTGTGAAACAAGAAAAACTGCGCGATTTTCCTTCCATTGGACAGAAAAGTTGTGGACTTTTCGCCACAAACGGGCTTTGCTCACTGCTACGAACGCGTGTGTTGCGACAGTCAGGAGGGATATTGATCGGAGGGAGCGACAAATGGATGGACTACCGGCCCAAAGAGAAATGGCGTTGGAGAGGACACAAAAAGCGCCCTCGGTCTATGGAAAGACCGAGGGCGCTTTGTGAGGCGGTCGATGAGCCGGTGAGCAAGATTGTGCGAATTTTATTCCATGTCCTTCGCGCTCTTCACAGTGATCTCCACGATCTTCGTGGGATCGAGTTCGCGATTACGGCGTTCGGTGGCTTCTGCCACGGCGGCTGCGAGGTGGGCGAAAGCCTGTCCCGTGATGGTTTCGGGGCGGAGAGCGACCGGTTCGCCACTGTCTCCCCCGTCGCAGATGCTTTGTACGATGGGGATTTGCGCGAGTACGGGAACGCCAAGCTCTTCGGCCAATCTTGTGGCACCTTCTCGCCCGAAAATGTAGTAACGATTGTTGGGCAGTTCGGCCGGTGTGAACCACGCCATGTTTTCGACGAGACCGAGAATGGGAACATTGACTTTCTCGTTGCGATACATATCGATTCCCTTGCGGGCATCGGCAAGTGCGACTTCTTGTGGCGTGCTTACGATGACAGCTCCCGTGATGGCGAGCGTTTGCAAGAGGGTGAGATGAATATCGCTCGTGCCCGGGGGCGTGTCGATGATGAGATAGTCGAGTTTGCCCCAATCGGCATCGGCAATGAGCTGCTTGAGGGTGTTCGATGCCATGGAGCCGCGCCAAAGAGTGGCGGTTTGCGGATTGACAAAGAAGCCGACGGAGAGAAGTTTCACGCCGTATTTGAGCGCGGGGATGAGAAGTTGTCGGCCTTCGACGATGTGTGCGTAGATGGCTTCGTCTTCTAAACTGAACATCTTGGGCATCGAAGGGCCGAACACGTCGGCATCGAGCAGCCCGACCTCATAACCTTGCGCGGCCAAGGCCACTGCGAGGTTGGCGGAGACTGTGCTTTTGCCCACACCGCCCTTGCCGGAACTCACGGCGATGATGTTTTTGACGCCGGGCAGGAGCTTTTCGAGTTCCGGACGCTCAGCTTGTCGATAGACGGGGGTGATTTCTACTTCAACGTCGGGGCTGATTTCGCGATGAATGGAGGCCTCAATCGATTTGAAGAGGCTCTTCATGAAAGGATCGGGATTTTTGTCGAAGACGATGGAGAAACTCACTTTCATGCCGTCGATGTGCGGCTGATCGTCGAGCATGTCGGCTTCGATAATCGACTTGCCGTTGCCGGGATAGCGGACGCCAGCGAGCACATCGGTGATGAGTTTGGGATAGAGGGTCATGCGGAAAGAA
This sequence comes from uncultured Prevotellaceae bacterium, assembly GCA_963517315.1. Classification (GTDB taxonomy): domain Bacteria; phylum Bacteroidota; class Bacteroidia; order Bacteroidales; family Bacteroidaceae; genus Alloprevotella. The sequence continues at coordinate 55,315 of CAUQEF010000006.1, read as the reverse complement.
AAAGTGGGGAGGGAATCAGTATTCGAAGTCAACGGCCACGCGACTTTCGGCCACGCGCTTGGCATATTCCACGATTTTGAGGTGTTCGGGGTGGTTGGCGTAGCGCGACAAGGCTTCTACGTCGTCAACTGTTACGGTGAGTACGCCGTCATAAGAGGAGGGTGTGCGGAGAACGTCGATGCCGTATTCGAGAGAGTGGAGCTCGGGCACGACACCCATGAGGGCTTCGAGATTTTCTTTCATCCAAGCGGAGTGTTCGAGGGCGGTTTTTCCTTCGGCGCCGTCTTTGTAGCGCCACATGACGATATGTTTGAGCATGAGGTTGCGTGTAAATATAAATAATGAGGTTATTTGGCTTTGTTGAGTTCCGAACGTTTGTGGCGATTGTAGGAACGATAATCGTCCATCTCGATTTCTACGTCGGGTTCTACGAGGACACCGGTTTGCGGGAGGCGGAATTTGAGATACTTGATGGTGAGTCCGCGATCGATCCACTGCTGTTCGTAGTAAGTTCTGATGCCGAGAATATTAGCCACTTCTGCATTTTCGTTCGCCGCAAGCGCATGATAGAGATCATCGGTGAGGAATTCGACGGGAAGTTGGTTTTCTTTGACCATCAAGTCGGTATAGGTGAACAGAAAGTTGGAGTCTGTTTTGAGATGTATGAGGCCATTGTCCGCCAAAATGCGGCGATAGCGTTCGAGAAAATGGGTGGAGGTGAGTCGTTTGGTCACCTTTTTCATTTGAGGATCGGAAAAAGTGAGCCAAATCTCGGCAATTTCGCCGGGCGCGAAGAACTTTTCGATGAATTCGATGTGGGTTCTCAAGAAACCGACGTTGTGCATTTCCTTTTCGTGCGCTTCCGTTGCGCCACTCCACATGCGGGCGCCTTTGATGTCGACGCCGATGAAATTCTTTTCGGGGAAGAGTTCACCGAGTCCCACGCAATATTCTCCGCGTCCGCAGCCGAGTTCGAGCACGATGGGGCGGTCGTTTTTGAAGAAATCGCTGTGCCATTTGCCACGAAGAGGGTGGGGCGGTGTGTTAGGCGTCTGAAATGGGGCTTCGACAACGTGGGGATAGGTTGCCATCTCGGCAAACTTGGAGAGTTTGTTCTTACTCATGGTCTAAAAGTTTCTTGACGTCGTCGGTGACTTTCTTAAGTTGTGATTGGCAGAGCGCGAGCAATTCTTGAGCACGCTTGAGTTTGGGGGTGAGTTGGTCGATATCCATGTCGCCGCGTTCGATTTCGGCAACGATTTGTTCGACTTCTCTCACAGCTTCTTCGTAAGAGGGTTTGGTACGAGGCATGAGAAAACAAATTATTCGGGACGAACGACGCGACTGCGCACCGTTCCTTCTGCCAAATGGGTTTCGATGAGGGTGTCGACGGGAAGTTGGGCGACATTTCGCACGGTTTTTCCGTCGAGGGTGTAGGTAATGGAGTAGCCCATGCGGAGAATGCGCTTGGGATCGGCCGATTTCACACTCTTGTCGGCCACTTCCAAACGATGGGCGGCACGTTCGAGTAGTCTTTCTGCGGCAGGAGCCAGCCTTTGTTGGTAATTCTTAAGCTGATGTGAGCCGGTTGCGAGTTGCTCGAGCGCAGCGGTTTGCAAACGGTTGGCTTGTCGCAGGACACGTTGCTGCTGTGTTGACACAAACTGCGTAGCGCTCACGGAATAACGGTGGGCTAAGAGTTCGAAGGTGCGCTGTTTTGCTTGTAAGTGACGAAGTATGCCGTTTTCTACGACAGTGGCCGCTTGTAACAAGAGCTGTTCTTCCGCTTGCATACGCTCTATCAGGAAAGCCGCGACGGCTGTTGGCGTTTTGCAGCGTACACCGGCAACAAGGTCGACCACGGTTTCGTCGCGTTCATGGCCGATGCCGGTGATGACGGGGAGGGGAAATTGCGCAACATTGGCTGCCAATTCGTAATCTTCGAAGCCGTCGAGATCGGTTGTGGCTCCTCCGCCGCGAATGATGACCACCGCATCCCACTTGTCAAGCTCTTGCGCGATGTTGTCCAAGGCACTGATGATGGTTTGCGGCACGTTCGCACCCTGCATCTGCGCAGGAAAGAGCGAAAGTTGGAAGGCGTAGGGCGATTGTTCGATCTGGTGACAGAAATCTCCGTAGCCGGCGGCATTTTCGGAACTGATTACGGCGATGCGCTTCGCCAATCTCGGGAGTGGAATCTCCTTGTTCAACGTGAAGACGCCGTCTTCGATCAGCTGATTGACGATTTCCTGCCGTCTTCTGGCCAATTCTCCGAGCGTAAATTCAGTGTTGAGATCAACGATGTTGAGCGAATAGCCATAGACTTCGTGGAAGGTGACATGGACTTGCGCCATGATCTTCAATCCTTTGCGTAAGGATTGTCCGGTTTCGCGCTCAAAGCGCACACGAAGCCGCTGCCACGTGTTGCTCCACACGTTGGCGTGCGCCTTGGCACGGAACTCTCCGGAGCGGCGCTCGTCCTTTTCCACAAGTTCCAGGTAGCAATGCCCGTTGGGCGGCTCGCGTAGCTCTGCAATTTCTGCAACTACCCAAAAACTATCCATGAGTGTCAGTGCCAACGTCTGGCGGACGATGGAATTCAACTCATAGAGCGATAGGGGAGGGGGGGAAGTTGAATCTTGCACGAGCGTACTGTTGGAAAAATGCGAGATGCAAATATAACTATTTCTATTCAATTTCCCAACGAACACCATTTTTTAGCGCACCGAAATGCACTGACGGTCATTCGTTGGGAAATACGAAGTGAAGATTATGTTTCGTTCTTTAGAACTTGAGAGCAGGCGGAAAGCTGTGGAGGACTTAACGCACATTGACCTCTCTTACCTGCACTTGGTTGCGGGGAAGAAGTTGTGAGGAGTTGCAAATCACGCGTTGTCCCACGTTGTCTTTGAGGAAGAAGTAGAACGATTTGAGCGTGCTGCGCGTTCTCGGGTCGGTGCTGATGGCCCACACGCTGCGCACCAAGGGATATTCGCCCGTGGCAATATAATATTGGTAGGGGCGTTGCCAATCTCCTGCTTTTTTACCGAGCTTTCCGACGAGCATCACGTTGACATCGAGCCCTTGGAAGCTCTGAATTGCGGTCGTATCACCCTTTTGTTGGCGCAACCAATCAGTCGATACGACACCGATCACGTTGGGGTTCTCTTTCACGGCCTCAATGACTTTGAGGTTACTGCCTTGGGCGAAGATATTGCCTTTGAGTTCTTTTCCGCCGTTGAGACTATCCTTCATATAGCGTACCGTACTTGAACCGGAAGCGTCGAATACTAACGAAAGTTTGCCACTGCGGTGCGTCACTTCGAGCTGTTTCCAGTCGGTGATGCGGCCTTGCACAATGGCGCGCAGTTCTTCGAGATTGATCACGGTGTCTGTATTCGCTTTGTTGACGATGAGTGCAAAGGCATCATAGGCGATTTTACTCTGTGTCACAGCAAGATGATGTGCGGCGACATACTCTTTTTGCTTGTCATTGAGCGGTTGTGTGGCAATCGCCATGCGTACGGAGTCGTTCAGCAGCAGGCGGAGGGCAGAATCTTCGCTGCAATAAACCGGCATCATGGTTGCTTCCGGCTTACGGAGGGCATAAAGGTCGGAGAGTTCTGAGAGAATGGGTTGGAAACTCTCATCGGCGGCAAAGTGAACGTCGTCTTCGTGCAGGTCATTGTACGCTGCCTTCGGGTTGGTGCCACAGGCTGTGGCCAGAAGCGCGGTCAATAGGAATAGAAAGCTGAATATGCGCATGGAGATAGGGCTTTATTGAAGAGCGGCTCGGTAGAGACAACAAGCCAGCTGACCATTTTTAGAGAGGGTTGGAGATTTGCGGCAGAAAATGCCGATGGGGAATAGCTTACTCTTCGGTTGTTTTTTAGCGAATCATGAAGCGAATGGGGAGAGTGTACCAAACACGTACTGCCTTACCTTGATGCTTACCGGGAGCGAAGGGAGGAAGCGACTTGATCACGCGCTTGGCTTCAGCGTCGCAATGCGGTTCGAGGGATTTGATGGTTTGGACTTCGCCGATGTGGCCGTTTTCAAGAACTATAAAACGGAGCAGGACGACACCCTCCACACGGTCTTTTTTTGCCTGTTCGGGATACTTGAGGTGCTGAGCCACGTAAGCCAACAAGGCAGACTCACCACCGGGGAAAACCGGCATGTACTCGACGATGGTGTGCACTTCCGGTCTTCTTTTTTCCTCTTTGACGGGAAGCCGGTCGTGTTTTCTCTTGTTGTTTTGCTCACTAAGTGTCGCTGTCATGGTCAACAGCATTGCTACAATGAGGAGATGTTTCAGCATAGTCCTTCGAATTTGGGAGTTAGTCTGGGAGTTGGGGTAGTTACCAGGGACAAAGGTAGCAACAACTGCTTCAATCTCAAAACTTGCGTCGCACTTTTTCGTGCGAAAGTGGGGGGCAAAAGCAAATCCGCGCACTGGAGAAACCAGAGCGCGGATAGAAAATGTATTCGTTCGAGTGCTTACTGAATTTGGAAGCGGATGGGGAGGGTGTACCAAACGCGTACAGCCTTACCTTGCTGCTTACCGGGAACGAAGCGGGGGAGGGTCTTCACCACACGCTTTGCTTCAGCATCGCAATGAGATTCGAGCGATTTAACGACTTGAACTTCGCCGATGCTACCGTTTTCGAGCACGACGAAACGGAGTTGAACCACACCTTGTACATCTTGCTCTTTGGCAATTTCGGGGTACTTGACGTGACTGGCGATATAAGCGAGCAGTGCAGCTTCACCACCGGGGAAGACAGGCATTTGTTCTACGATTGTATGTACCTCAGGAGCTTTTTCTTCCTCCTTCGTGGGTACTTGATCACCACCTGCGCGCTGGTTGTCCTTAAGGTCATCGATGTTGATACCCTTGTCGGAGTCACCTGCGTAGTCTTGCGAGGCAATCGAGATGTTAGAACGGTTCAGCTCGTCTTGGTTTTTGAGCTTTTTTGTCTCATCAACCTTGTCGACGATTTCGGGAACAGTGAAGGCCATCGAAGCGCGAACAGCCACCTTTTGGATTTGCTGCTGCGGTTTCTCTTCTTCCTGCTTCACTTCGGTCTTCTTCTCCTCCTTCTTCGGTTCGTCCTTCTTGAGTTCGGAGAGTTCGGTTACTGCTTGATCGTCTACGCCAATGGTTGCTTCATAAGCTTTCTTGGCGGCAGAGTAACTGAAGATCAATGCAGCCAAAACACCAATACCGATAAGGATATCGATGAGGGCAAGAACGTGACGACGTCCGGCTTTGGAGCGCAAATCATAAGCACCGTAGCTCTTATTACGTCCTTCAAAGACGAGGTCGCACCATTGTTGCGAGATAATATCGACTTTTGACATAGCGAATTACTTTACTTATGGTTTTTACTTGGAGAGGCCGTCAACGAGCTCTTTATCATGATCGTTTACCTTGTCGATCACATACTTACCGATGTAGCAATTCTGCATCTCGTCGAGTACGTCGATCAAGTTGAGGTAGGTCGACTCGTCCATCGGCTTGATGATGGCCGTAGGCGTGCCGTCAGCGTTCTTGATCTTCTTGAGTTCCTCTTTATACCAAGCCTTGTTAGCTTCGGCCTTCTGCGCATTGCCGGTATACATACCTGCATATTGCTTTTTGAGGGCCTCGACTTTGCTTTTTGCCACCTGGTTTTTGCGGAGCAGAACGGCACGGATGCCATTTTTACCGTAGGTGGTTTCTTCAAGTTTGGCTTCAGAGGGTTTACCCTCGAAGTAGTAGAGCTTATTGTCTTTGCCAATGATAATCGTGATAGCTTCATCGGTCTGCACCTGGCTCTTGTTCTCCTGTTTGATGTCGTCCTTGTCCGAAGGCATGGTGATCTCCATCGTTTGGGGTTTGAGGAGTGTGGTACAGAGCATGAAGAAAGTCACGAGCAACATAATCATGTCGACCATCGGAGTGAAGTCGACACGGGCGTTCATTTTCTTTTGCTTGGATTTTTTACCCTTGCCGTTTCCGCCGCCAGTATCTAATTGTGCCATAACTTTATTCTATCCGATTATTTCTCTTCGCCTTTGAGGGTCGTGATGAGGTTGTATCGCGACTCGTCGATTTGACGAAGGGAGTTCATAACTTCTTTGATGGTGCTGTACGGTGTTTTTTCGTCCGCCTTGATGGCGATGCGCATCTTTTCACCGTTTGCTTGGCGTGCTGCCGTTACCCAATCTTTGAGTTCATTATGTGTGCTGTCGCACGGAATGCCCGCATTGGGATCTTTTTGGAGGATATCGTTGCGCTTGTCGCCCGATTCCAACCAACTTTTGATCGTATTGAGGGGCGTCCCGAACATCGGAACTTCGGAGAACTGTTTGAGCTGCGCGCTGTTGAGCTCGAGCTTCTTGTTGTCCACGAGGTTTTGTGCCATCGCCTTTTGTGCGGTGGGGTTGTCCATGTTCATGAACACTTTTCCCTGGGGCGAAACATAAATCGTGAGGAGGTTGTTCTCCGGGATCTTAATGTCTGAGACCGATCCGGGCACATTCACCTTGACAGGTTCTTCCTTGGTGAACGTGGCAGTAAGCATAAAGAAGGTAAGCAGCAGGACCATGACGTCACTCATCGGAGTCATGTCGATGAATGTGTCTTGTTTTTTTACATGAAAACGTCCCATTGTATTGGAGTTACCTGTTTATGATTACTTTTGAGTGGTCTTGAAGGTCTCTACGATGGTGAAGCCGAGCTCGTCGATAGCGAAAGTGAGACGGTCGATCTTGTTGGTGTAGTAGTTGTAGGCGATAACGGCAGCAGCACCGGTTGCGATACCGGAAGCCGTGTTCACGAGTGCCTCGGAGATACCGACAGAGAGTGCAGAAGAGTCAGCACCGCCTTCGCCGCTACCCATGGCCGAGAAGGACTTGATCATACCCATAACCGTACCGAGCAGACCCATGAGTGTACCGAGCGTTACGATGGTACCGATGATGGGGAGGTTTTCTTGCATCATGGGCATTTCGAGAGCGGTAGCCTCTTCGATGGTCTTCTGAATAGCGAGTACCTTCTTTTCGGTTTCAAGGTCAGTGCCTTGTTGCTTCTTGTATTCGGTGAGGGCAGCGAGTACCACGTTGGCCACAGAGCCTTGTTGCTGGTTGCAGAGCTGCTCTGCTTTTGCTACATCGCCTTGCTTGAGGGCAGATTTCACCGCAGCGGCAAATTTGCCGAGGTTTCCGCGGCCGTTAGCCGTGCTAATGGCAAACCAGCGTTCGATAGCGAGTGCGATAACGGTGATGAAGAGTGACCAAATGATGGGCACGATGAAACCACCTTTATATACAGTACCCACGATGCCGTCAGGCTCATAGCTCTTGTCCTGGAAGAAGTGGAAGGGAAGACCCGTTGCATCTTCCGTGCCATGGAAGTTTCCGAGGTAACCGGCACCGAAGACATAGAGACATTCAGCGATGAGAATGCAGACGAGGATTACTGCGAAGCCGGACTTGATGCCCGTAAAGCCTTTTTTGGGGGCAGCGCCCTTGGCTGCCGTAGCATTAGTAGTTGCCATTTAGATAAGGATTTGAGTGAGAGATAAAATTTGATTTGTTTCAGATGGAGTGGGGTTACCGGGTGGTTAGTTTGGGAATCAGCATCAATGATTGCCACCACAAAGCGACCAAGATTACCATACAATGAGATAATCGTAGGACAAAAGTAAGTAGTTTTTTGCATGTAGCCAAACAGAAGGTTGTTTTTTTCGCGTTATTGACTGCGTTTTGCCACAGATCAAAGCGCCAAAGCAGTGGTGCGGGCTGAAAAAGTAGGCTGTTTTTGTCGGAAAGTGGAGGACTTTTCAAGAAAAGTAGGGAACAAATTCGAGAAAGTGGGCTGTTTTTTCATCGAGCGCTTTGTGTCCGCTCGCAAATGCGCTGCTTTTTCGCGAACCGTTCTCTCTATTTTTGTAAATGCTTTGTGGTTCCTCCCGCAAGACGTGGCTCTTCATTCAGAGTGAGAGGTAGTAGCGCAAGATAATCGGCAGCCGGTTGACGAATGAAGGAAGTGGTCAGACGGGCATTTGGAGTCGGCCCTTGTGTGCGCGTCGTTCTTATGCCCGGGTTGAATCCTGTTGTTCCAATGGTCGGAAGCTTTCTACTGCCGATGCCGGTGGTGAACCTTAGAAGGGGATGCGCTGCGAGAAAATAGCCCTTGCGTAGACAGAAGGAGAAAGACCGGGAGGGAAAACCCTCGAACGATGAGAGGAGGTGGGGAGCGGTAGGGGAAAAGAAGCAACGGATGAGGAAGGGGCAATAAAAAACCGACCTGAACGCTTGTGCATTCGGGTCGGTTTGTGCGTAAGAGTGAAGCCGATTAGGCTTTTTCTGCGGCGTAGCGGATCACTCCGTTTTCGGAAGAGGTGATGAAGCGGGTGATGTCTTCGATTTCTTGAGAAACGGGGATTTGTTCTTTGATTTTGATTTCGGCATCTTCAAGGGAGAAGTTGCCGGCGGTGATCATGCGGAAGGCGTTGGCGATGTGGCGCAGCAGGCGTTCATCGGTTTCGGGGCGTACGGCGGTAAGCACTTTGGTATTGACACCATGATAGGCGGCGGGGTTGCCTCCAAAAATACCGTAGGGAATGACATCGTGCTTGACACGGCAACCGCTTTGCAGCAAGGCGAAGCGGCCGATGCGCACTCCACGCTGCACAATGGTGGAAGAAGAGAGAATGGCGTAGTCGTCGATGGCGCAAACTCCGGCGATGCTCGCCGAGATGCCCAGCACGCAGTGGTCGCCGATTTGGACATCGTGGGCTACATGCACCTTGTTCATGAGGTGATTGTGGTTGCCGATGCGGGTGGCATCCTCCGTGCGGTTGCTTCCTGCGATGAGTACGTTTTCGCGGATGACGTTGTCGTCGCCAATCACCACGTGGGGCTTTTGTCCTTTCTCGAAATGAAACGACTGCGGTTCGGCACAGATGACGGTGTTCTGGTGAATCACGTTGCGCGCTCCGATGGTGGCGCCATTTAAGATGGACACGTGGGGCATGATGACGCAATCATCGCCGATGCGCACGTCCCCCTCAATATATACAAAGGGACCGATTTCGACGTTCTGACCGATTTGTGCGGCCGGGTCGACGTAGGCAAGAGGACTGATCATAGGTACTGCGTATTAAGGGGATTATTGTCGTCCACCTCCGAGGGCTTGGTAGAGTGCCACGACGGCTTTGACTTTTTCGTAACGGTTGTTGATGAGCGAAAGTTGTCCGTTGAGCAGGGACATCTGGGCATTGAGCGTTTCAAGATAGGTGGTCGTGTTGCCATTCTTGAAGAGAAACTCCGTGTCGTCGTAGGCTTTTTGGAGTTGCACGACTTGTCGCTGGGCAATTTCGGTCATTTGGCAAGCGGCGTGGTAGGCATTGAGGGCATTGCTCACTTCTTGTCCGGCTTTGAGGAGGGTTTTCTCGAAGTCCAATTGTGCAGAGGCTTGCGCGATCTTGGCCATTTCGTAGTTGCCCTTGAGTTTGCCTTGTGCAAAGAGAGGTTGTGTGAGCGAGGCAACGCCTGCTGCGATGAACTTGCCGGGGTTCATGATCATGCCGCCGAGTGAGTTGGTGAAAGAGCCCTGCGCTGTGAGTGTGATTTTGGGAAAGAATGCTCCGCGTGCAGCCTGAATGCCATAGAATGATTGCGCGAGTTTTGCCTCGGCGATGGCGACGTCCGGGCGATTGGCAAGGAGCGAGAGCGGCATCCCCACGCTGAACGATTGGGGGAAGCCGTCGGCGACGAATGCCGTGCGGCGGATGGCGTGAGGTGCTTCGTGAAGCAGCAGACAAAGCGAATTTTCGACTTCGCGAATGTTCTTTTCGATTGTCGGAATCGTAGCTTCAATTTGAAGTACCTGCGCTTTAGCACCGGCGATGGCGGCGGAAGTCGTGTAGCCCGCTTCTTTCATCGCCTCCATGGCTGCGATGTTCTTATTCCAGAGTACCAGCGTCGATTTCGTGGTGGCGAGTCGCTCATCGAGCATCTGTAAACTGTAATAGAGATTGGCCACACCGGCCACGATGGCGGTTTGTGTGGCTTGGCGCGCCCATTTGGCTTGCTCGAGCGTGAGTTCGCCTTGCTTCTTGGCATTGTAGAGCGTGCCGAAGGCATCGATTTGCCACGAGGCTTGGAGGGGAATCGTGTAGGTCTTGTTGGTCGTGGCGTGATCGACAAAGGCGTGGGAGATTGTTCCCGAAGGGTTGAGTGCGATTTGTGGGAGATAGGCCAACTTGTTGATGCGCAAACCAATTTCGGCCTGCTTCACGGTGAGCAGTGCTTTGCGCAGGTCGGTATTCCGCACCAAAGCCGTGTCGATGAGCGTGCGGAGTTGCGGATCGGTGAAGACTTCGCGCCAAGGGGTGTTACCAAACGAAGCGGTGTCGGCCGCTGTGAACGCACCACCCACGGCGGTTGTGTCGCGGTAGAGCGCCCGCGTGGTGCGTTGCGCCTGTTCGGTGTCACGCTCGTAACGGCCGAACAAGGTGCTGCAGCCGGTGAGGAGTAGCGCCGCGGAACAGAGGAAAAGTGTATGTTTCATTGCTTGAAAGCTGTGTTGAGGTGGTCGGCATTGGAGAGGGGAGAGTTCCCTCCCCGACGTTTGTAGCGACTCACCATGGTGATTGTGGTGCGCCCTTATTTAGTGTACTGCTGAAGATCGGGCGCGGCATCTGCATCGTGGAGGTCGCCGAAGTCAATGGGCTTGACGCGCTCTTGCAGACCTTGGAAAATGCGGAAGAGGGCGGGCACGATGAAGATTTGGCAGATCATGCCGATGAACATACCGCCCACGGCTGTGGTGCCGAGTGCGCGGTTGCCGTTGGCTCCGACGCCGAAGGCAAACATCATCGGGAGCAAGCCGATGATCATGGCCAGCGAGGTCATTAAGATTGGGCGCAAACGCGCAGCGGCGCCGTGGAGGGAGGCGGCTGTGATGCTCATTCCCATCTTGCGGCGGTCGAGGGCAAACTCAACAATGAGGATGGCGTTCTTGGCCAAGAGACCCATGAGCATAATGAGAGAGATTTGCACGTAGATGTTGTTTTGTGCCTGTCCGAAGATGGCGCCGAGGATCTTGCCGGGGAGACCGGGCAAGTAGCCGAGGCTACCCATCAGGTGAATGAAGAGGAAGGCACCGAGCAGGCCGAAGGGGACGGAGAGCAACACGGCGAAGGGGAGGAAATAGCTTTCGTATTGCGCCGACAACAAGAGGTAGATGAAGACGAAGCAAAGCACAAAGACCAATCCTGTTGTGCCTGAAGCGGATGATTGTTCCTCGCGGGTGAGGCCGGAATACTCGTAAGTGTAACCGACGGGCAAGGTGGATTTGGCCACTTCTTCGACGGCCTTTACGGCTTCTCCCGAGGTATAGCCATCGGCAGGGTTGCCGTTGATGGCTATGGACGTGAACATGTTGAAACGGCTGATGACGTCAGGACCTTCGGAGGGGGTGAGGGTCATGAACTGCGTGATGGGGGCCATTTCGCCGCGTTTGTTGCGCACCTTGATGTTGTTGAGGGACTCAATGTTGGTGCGATCGGCAAAATCGGCTTGCACCATGACGCGATACACCTTACCGAAGCGGTTGAAGTTCGAAGAATAGAGACCGCCGAGGTAGCCTTGGAGGGTGTAGAGGACGTCGGTCGGAGATAGGCCGGCGCGCTTACACTGCGCGGCGTCAATGTCGATGGTATACTGTGGGAATCGCGTGTCGAAGCTGGTTTGCGCCGATTGGATCTCGGGGCGCTTCGTCAGTTCATCAATGAAGTTGGTGGCGACTTGCTTGAACTTGTTGAGATCACCGCCTGTGCGGTCTTGGAGATTGAGCGAGAAACCATTCGTCATACCATAACCGGTGATCATCGGGGGCTGGAAGAAGAGCACTTGCGCGTCCTTAAACGCTTTCTGCGATTCGAGGAAGAGATTGACAAAGACCATGGTGGAGCTTTCCGTTATGACGTTTCGCTCTTCCCAAGGCTTGAGTTTAATAATGAATGAGCCGTAGGATGCGCCTTGACCACCAATGAATGAAAAGCCGGAGATCACTATTGCATTGTCTACGAGCGGAGAAGCAAGCACAAGTTTCTCTATTTGCCGGAGCATCTTGTCGGTGCGGTCTTGCGACGTGCCGGGAGGCAGGGTCACTGCGCCCATGATTGTGCCGGTATCTTCGTTCGGCACGAGGGTGGTGGGCGTCTTACTCATGGTGAACACGAGCAGAACGATGGAGAGTGCGACCAAACCCATGGAAAGCCAAGGACGTTTGACAAAGTGACCCACGCCTTTCTTGTAGCGCTCGAGCAGACGCTCATAAGATTTATTGAAGGCGTCGAGGAATCGCTGCGAGAACAGACCGAGGACACCCACAATCGCAATGCCCCAAGCGGGGATGGAAAGGTATAGATGGGCGGAAGTGAACAAGCCGGCCACCATCATGACCACCGTTGCCACGAGGAGGAGAAGAGTGAGCCAAGGGGGAAGCGACAAACTGAAGCGCATGCCACGCACCTTGTATTTTTCCTTCATGATTTGGAGCGCTTCGGCCTGCGCTTCCTTGACGCGTTCGCCAAACGAGCGCTCATCGTTGTGGGCTTTGAGGAAGATGGCGCAAAGTGCCGGCGAGAGAGTGAGTGCATTCAAGGCGGAGAAGCCGATGGCAATGGCCATGGTGATACCAAACTGGCGATAGAACGTACCGCTCGTGCCACCCAAGAACGAAACCGGGACAAACACGGCCATCATCACGAGGGTGATGGAAACAATGGCTCCGCCGAGTTCGCTCATCGCATCGAGAGAGGCTTTGCGCGCTGACTTGTATCCCATGTCTAACTTGGCATGTACGCCTTCTACCACCACAATGGCATCGTCGACCACGATGGCAATGGCCAAAATCATGGCCGAGAGGGTGAGGAGATTGACGGAGAAGCCTATAATATACAGGGCGAAGAAAGTACCGATCAAGGCCACGGGAATGGCGATGGTGGGGATGAGTGTGGAGCGAAGGTCTTGAAGGAAGAGGAACACCACGAGGAATACGAGCACGAAGGCTTCGATGAGTGTTTTCACCACTTCGTGAATGGAGGCGAAGAGGAAGTCGTTCACATTCATCACGGTGCGGATTTCCAAGCCTGTGGGAAGTGTGCCTTGCACTTCGTCCAGTTGTTTTTGAATGCTCTCTACGATTTCAGTGGCATTCGAGCCGGCAACCTGCGACACCATACAAGAAACTGCTGTATGTCCGTTGGTGCGACTACCGGACGCGTAAGTATCGGAGCCTAATTCAACGCGAGCAACGTCTTTCAGGCGGATCACTTTTCCGTCTTCAGTGGCCTTGATGACCATGTTCTCGTATTGTTCGGGTTTGTCGAGGCGACCGCGGTAGCGCAGGGTGTATTGGAACGTGTTGTTGTTGCGTTCTCCGACATTACCCGGCGCGGCTTCGATGTTTTGTTCGGCGAGAATGCCGGAAACATCAGTGGGCACAAGCCCGTAAGAGGACATTTTCTGCGGATCGAGCCAAATACGCATGGCATAAGACCCCGAGAAAACCTGCGCATCGCCTACACCCGGCACGCGCTGCACGAGGGGAATGAGGTTGATCTTTGCGTAGTTTTCGATGAAATCACTGCTGTAGCGGTCTTGCGTGTCGACCAACGAGAACACCATCAGCATAGAGCTTTGGCGTTTCTGGGTGATCACACCGACACGAGTGACTTCTGCCGGCAAGACACCGGTGGTTTTCGCCACACGGTTCTGTACATTCACGGCAGCCATGTCGGGATCCGTGCCCATTTTGAAAGTGATTTGGATCAAAGCCACACCGGTGTTCGTGGCAGAGGAGCTCATGTAGTCCATGTTCTCCACACCGTTGATAGCTTCTTCGAGAGGAGCAATCACGGAGTTGAGCACCGTTTGAGCATTGGCACCTTGGTAGGCGGTGGACACCTGTACCGTGGGGGGCGCGATGTCGGGATATTGGGTAATGGGGAGCGAAACCAATCCCAAGAAGCCGAGTAGCACGATGAAAATGGAGATCACCGTGGACAAAACCGGCCTATTGATGAATAAATCTAATTTCATTGATCAGCAATTTTGTGTTGCGTTGGAGGAAAGTTGCACAGACGAAGGGCGGAAGTTGGGCGATAAGCCTTTTCGCTCACCTTATTCTTGTCCGGGCATTTTCTTTTTGGCCATGTGCTCCATCGACTTTTCGAGCTGTTGAGCGCTTTGTTCAGTTGTGATCGGCTTAATTTCCATGTCGTTCTTGAGTTTGTTCACTCCTTCCACGACAATGCGGTCGCCAACACTGAGGCCTTTCGTCACAACATAGGTTTGTCCGTCGTTCTGCGCGAGGACTTCGATTTCGGCGGAGTGCACTTTGTTGTTTTGATCCACAAGATAGACAAACTTCTTGTTCTGAATTTCAACAGTACTCTTCTGTTGTACGAGAATGGCGTTGCTCTTATTCACCGGGAAGCTGACTTGTCCGGTCGTTCCAGAGCGCAGTACTTGACGAGGGTTGTCAAATGTGGCGCGCATCTTCACACTTCCGGTGGCAACGTCAGCCACTCCGGACACGGCGCTCACCTTTCCTTTGAGCTCGTAGGTGGTTCCGTCTGCCAAAACGAGCGAAACGGCGGGCATCGCGCGGATGGCCGCTTCAACACCGCCCGTGGAGCGCGTCATATCGAGGAGTTGTTTCTCTGTCATTGAGAAGTAGGCATACATTTGCTTGAGATTAGAAACAACGGTCAGCGCTTCTTGAGTGGAAGGGCCGACGAGTGCACCGACGCGGTAGGGGATGCTACCGATAACCCCCGAACTCGTGGCGCGCACTGTGCAGAAAGAGAGTTGATCGTTGGCGTTGGCCAGTGCAGCCTTGGCTTGTTCGAGTTGCCCGCGGAGTACTTGAAGTTGGTTTTCGGCCACTTCCAGATCATACTGCGAAACGATTTCTTTCTGGCGCAGTGCGCGCTTGTTGTTCACGGTGAGTTGCTGGGTGTTGATGGCAGTTTGTGCCACTTTCACGGCAGCGCGTGCTTGATCGACCGCTGCTTTGTACATCGTCGGGTCAATCACGAACAAAACTTGTCCGGCTTTCACGAAATCGCCCTCATCTACGAGTTGGCGGATGATGTTGCCGGATACTTTAGCTCGAATTTCCACGTCTTGCACGCCGCGGATGGTGGCAGGATAGGTGGTGCTGAGACTCGTTTCACCGGACTCTATGGTTTCGACAGCAAATTCATTGTTGTCTGCCCCCATCGATTGTTGCTTATTGCCCGAGCAAGCTGTGAGCGTGAGGCCGATTGCGAATAAATAGGCGATTTGTTTCATACTGTAAGTTTTCGTGTGTGATCGTTTTCTCTGCTGTGGTTGGATGAGTTTTCTATTGTTCCATTTTAAGGGTTCGCAGTATCGTTTACTAACGGAAGCCTTTGTCGCAAATGTACAAAATAAACGCTCGTTGTTGCGAGCGTTTACTTTGAAAATTTGCACTTGTGCAAGAATTTATTATCTGTTGTGCTTTCTCTTTCTCGTTTAATTCCGTTTTGTCATTTCATAACTGCAAATTGTAGGAATCTTACAGCGATCTCTGGCTAACTATATAATTAATCATACCAATTGCGCAAAGCGAAGAGTGAACGAAAAAAGAAGACAGGAGGGTGTTTGAAGTTTTCTTTTTCGGTTTTGTTTAGCTTTTGGGGTGTAAACCCATTTTAGCGGCGCGTCGTACGATGAACTCCAAAGCCGCCTCGTGTTCGTTGGGAACTTCCCCGTCGAGAATGGCATCTTTTAGGGCGGACTTCAGCGACCCCACCTCTCGGCAGGGAGCTAATCCAAACAACTGCATAATCTCTTCCCCTTTGACGGGTGGTTGGAAATTACGAATCTTGTCTTTTTCTTCAAGATCCACCAGTTTTTTGCGCACCAGCTTGTAGTTGGCAAAGAAACTCTGCTTGCGGCGCTCATTTTTGGACGTAATGTCTGCCTCACACAGCATCATTAAATCGTCAATGTCGTTGCCCGCATCGAAAAGCAAGCGGCGCACAGCAGAATCTGTCACTTCTTCGTCGGCTATGTTGATGGGGCGCATGTGCAGATCTACGAGCTTTTCGACATACTTCATACGCTCGTCAAGCGGGAGTTTCAAGCGGCGAAACAAAGGTTTGACCATTTTCATCCCAATGAAGTTGTGGTTATGAAAGGTCCAGCCAATTTTATTATCCCAACGCTTCGATTTGGGCTTACCGATGTCGTGGAGCAGAGCCGACCAGCGAAGGAAAAGCAGTCGGTCTTGCGAAAAGAGCGGTTCGCTGCCTGCATCGGCTTTGCAGCGGTGCAGTTCCTCTGCGTCGCGCTGTCGTTGTACCAAATTCTCGAGCACTTCGAGTGTATGGTAGAAATTGTTTTTGTGTTTCCGCCCGTTGCGTTCCTCCACGCAGTCGAGAGCCGTCATTTCGGGCAAGATGATTTCGAGCAAACCGCAGCAATACAAATCGATAAATCCACGCGAAGGGTGGGGCGAAAGCATGATTTTATTGAGTTCGTCGATAATGCGTTCCGCAGAGATGATCTTTATGCGTTCGCAGTTGCGCTTCAGCGCTTCGAACGTCTCTTCCTCGATTTGAAAATTGAGTTGCGTGGCAAATCTCACGCAGCGCATCATGCGAAGCGGGTCGTCACTGAAGGTAATGTCCGGATCGAGCGGTGTGGCCACGATGCCATCTTCCAAATCATCGAGACCTCCGAACGGATCGACGAGCTGTCCTAAATTGCGGGCGTTGAGACTGATGGCAAGCGCGTTGATGGTGAAATCGCGACGGCGCTGATCGTCGTCGAGCGTGCCGTTCTCCACGATGGGCTTGCGCGAGTCGTGCGAATAACTCTCCTTGCGCGCGCCCACAAATTCGATTTCGTGCTCCTGCCACTCGCTCTTCCCGTTTTCCGATTCCACTTTATGTCGCCACTTCACTTGCGCTGTGCCAAAGTTGCGGAACACACTGCAATGCGCTCCTTTGCCGAGTGCTTTGGCATAGGCCTGTGCCGCTTCGATGCCCGAACCAACTACGACCACGTCAACATCTTTCGAGGGACGCTTGAGGATATAGTCGCGTACATAGCCGCCGACGATGTAGCCTTCGAGGCCGAGGGCATCGATGGTGGCAGTAAGCAAACGAAAGTGGGGGGCTTGGAGGTGAGCAACAAATTCTTCTTGACTGGGGATGCGCATAATGCGGAAATACTGTGATGTGGATCGCTCGCAAGGAGCGAATACACATTATATATATAAAGAGGAGTAGAGGAGGGGCGGAAAAGAAAAGAGCGAACTGACCCGCAGGGCAGTTCGCTGTATTCGTGCCTGAGGGCAAATGTGCGAATAACGGTTTATTCGGCGCGGAGTGTGAAGCGCTTGAAGTCCGTTACGGTGAGACCCTTCTCCACTTCGTTGAGGAACTGAGCCACCGTCTTCGACTTGTCCCAGATGTATTCCTGATCGAGGAGGCAAACTTCCTTGAAGAACTTCGCCAAACGACCCTTAGCGATGTTTTGGATCATCTGCTCGTTGAGGTTAGCTTCCTTCTCAGCAGCGGTCTTTGCCTTGAGCTGACGGATTTCTTCTGCTTGTTCTTCTGTGATAGCCCCCTTCATGATACCTTCATTCAGGTGCTCTTCACTTTCTGCGATATAAAGGTTGAATCCTGCCTTTTTGAGAGCAGCTTCAACGGCCTTCTGAACCTGCTCGAGACGCGTTTTCTCGATTGCCACCTTAAGTTCTTCGTCCTTCGTAGCCTGGGGCACACCGCTTTCGTCAATAGCCACGGGAGCAGCAGAAGCAATCTGCATAGCCACGTTCTTACCCACAGTGGGATCTTCCGTCTTGGCGCTGAGTGCAACGAGGGTGCAGAGCGTGTTGTTGTTTTGGTGGTTGTAAGCTGCGAGGTTCTCGCCTTCTACCACTTGGTAGCCGTCGAGTTCCATCTTCTCACCGGTGATACCGGACTGATCCGTCACGCGTTCAGCCACCGTACGTCCGTCGAGCGTGAGCGCCTTCACCTCTTCGAGGGTCTTGCAGCGAGCTACGATAGCAGCGTCGATGATGTCGTTGGCCAAAGCCACGAAGTCAGCGTTCTGTGCCACGAAGTCGGTTTCGCACTTGAGGGCGAGGATGGCGCCGAAGTTGCCGTCGATCTTCACGAGTACGCAACCTTCAGCCGCCTCACGATCGGAGCGCTTGGCCGCGATGGCTTGACCGCGCTTGCGGATGAGTTCTACTGCGGCGTCGAGATTGCCTTCTGCTTCTGCGAGAGCGTTTTTGCAGTCGCTGAGACCTGCGCCGGTGAGGGCGCGAAGCTTTTTGATGTCTTCAATATTTACAGCCATGGTGCTGATATGGGAGTTGTTGGATCGGGAGATCCTTGAGTTAAAAAGAAAAGAGCGAGGTCGAGGTGGCCACCATGCGTGTGCACGATGGCGCAAGCTCCACCTCGCTCTGAGTTATCCGAAAAGTCCGATCGGGCGATTAAGCCTGAGCTTCCTCGCTCTTTTCGGTACGTGCCTGACGGCTGCGACGAGCCTTGCCTTCGTCTTCGTTCTTCTCGTCAGAAGCGGCCTTTTCGACCTTGCGTTCTTGGAGACCTTCGGCGATGGCACCGCAAACGGCGTCGAGGATTACCTCAACGCTGGCAGTAGCGTCGTCATTGGCGGGAATTGCGAAATCAACGAGGTTGGGATCTGCGTTGGTGTCGACGATGCCGAACACGGGGATACCGAGGCGGATAGCTTCCTTCACGGCAATGTGTTCCTTGCACACGTCAACCACGAAGAGGGCAGCGGGAAGACGCGTGAGATCGGCAATCGATCCGAGGTTCTTCTCGAGCTTAGCACGCTGGCGGCTGATTTGCAAGATCTCGCGCTTGGAGAGGTTGGAGTAGGTACCGTCGGCCGTGAGTTTGTCGATGTTGGTCATCTTCTTCACAGCCTTGCGGATTGTGGGGAAGTTGGTGAGCATACCGCCCGGCCAGCGTTCCGTCACGTAGGGCATGTTGACAGAAGAAGCCTTCTCGCCAACTACCAATTTGGCCTGTTTCTTAGTAGCTACAAAAAGGATGCGACGACCGGACTTGGCGATTTCCTTAAGGGCTTCGCAAGCTTCGTCGATCTTAGCGACCGTCTTGTGGAGGTCGATGATGTGGATGCCGTTGCGCTCCATGAAGATGTAGGGAGCCATGGCGGGATTCCACTTACGCTTGAGGTGGCCGAAGTGGCAACCGGCCTCAAGAAGGGTTTCAAAATTAGTTCTTGACATTTTGAAAAGGTGTTGTTTACTTTCCTGGAAGTTGCGGAGCATTCTACACAATGCCAAATGGAGAAGGCTTGTGATCAGTCGCCACAGGAACGGCGACGTGTGCCCCGATGAATTGAGTTGCCCTCACGTTTGCAGCGTGTTTGGGCGTTCAACCAACTCGCGAGTAGCATCGAACCACACTAAAGTGGTGAATGGTCTCACGAGTTTGGATGCTAAACGTTGTTTGAACTTCAGCAAACTTGCCGATAGGACGATTAACGCTTGCTGAACTGGAAGCGGCGGCGAGCCTTGGGACGACCGGGCTTCTTACGTTCAACTTGACGCGGGTCGCGCGTCATGAAACCTTCTGCGCGCAGTGCCTTCTTGTCGTCGGCATTGATCTTTACGAGTGCGCGAGCGATGGCGAGACGGAGCGCTTGGCTCTGGCCGGTGAAGCCACCACCGTGAAGGTTCACCTTGATGTCATACTTCTCAGTGGCTTCGAGCAACGCGAGGGGCTGCTTCACCACGAACTGAAGGATCGATGAGGGGAAATATTCGGTGAGATCACGCTTGTTGATCGTGATTTTACCGGTGCCTTCCGTGAGGAAAACACGGGCAACGGCGCTTTTGCGACGGCCCAATGCATTGATCATTTCCATTGTGTCTACGATTTTTACTTGAGGGTGTTAATATCGATAGCCTTGGGGCTTTGTGCTTCGTGCTTGTGCTCTTCGCCTACATAAACGTAGAGGTTGCTGAGGAGCTTGGCGCCAAGACGATTCTTGGGAAGCATACCCTTCACGACACGACGGAGGAGTTTGTCTGCACCGTTGGGCTTGGCGAGGATCGAAGCGGGCGTGTGCTCGCGCTGACCGCCGGGGTAGCCGGTGTAGGTGTAGTAAGTGCGATCGGTCATCTTCTTACCGGTCAGGATGAACTTGTCGGCGTTGATGATGATGACGTTGTCGCCGCAGTCAACGTGGGGAGTAAAGTTGGGCTTGTACTTACCACGGAGCAATTTGGCGACCTTCGAAGCAAGGCGACCGAGCACTTGATCGGTGGCGTCAACGATGACCCACTCTTTCTGTGCGGTTTCCTTGTTGGCAGAAATGGTCTTGTAGCTTAAAGTGTCCATTCTTTTGATTTGATTTTTGTAGTTACTAAGGAGTGTACTCCTGTTTCAATTAAGTTATCGTTTCCGCGATTCACTAACCACCGGTTTTCGGCCAATGAAACTCGGCTATTAACACGCGGCCGTGCACTCTCTCGAGGCACTTTGATAATAATCGGCATGCAAATGTACTTATATTCTGCGAAATAGCCAAGTATGCGAGGAGGAAAACCGCATGCAGAGGAGTTTTCGCGCTTGTATCTGAAAAAAGTGGGGAACTTTTCGCCAAAACTTGGGGACTTTTGCCGAAAACTCCACGGCTTTTGCCCATGTCGTCTCAACAGAAAAACGGAAGGCGGTTTGAGCGGATGCCGAAGCCCGGGGTTCATGAAAGATGCGCTATTCTCTCTCGACAAATTGGGCATCTCTCTCAATATACGTATCTTTGTGGGGACGAAATCTCCTCTTTAGGCTTATGAAACACCTCACGCTTGTGCCCCTGGGCGGGCTTTGTAACCGGCTTCGGGCTTTGCTTTCGGCCGGAGCGCTGGCGGAACTTGACCCGGAACTGCACATTCGTGTGGCTTGGGCGGTGAATAAGGAATGTGCGGCACGATTTGACGAATTGTTTGAAGTACATCCTGTTCTTTCCGACCGGATTGAATTTCGCCGCGCCGGTTTTCTCGATGAACCGGCCGTATGGCGCCGCAATCTACGTTTGCCGGCGTTGCTCCGGCGGTTGCTCTACGATGAGCAGTTGCCGGATTTCCACTCCATGTCGAGTCCGGCAGATTGTCTTGCGAGGTTTCTTGATTCATCGCGTGTTTATATCTCTACGGGGTTGGCCTTGTGTTTGACGCCGCCCGTGATGTGGACGAAGTTGCACCCGCTGCCGCATATCAAACAGCGGATTGATTCGTTGGTCGACTCCTTTCGTACACCTACTGTCGGCGTGCACATTCGACGAACGGACAATACGAAAAGTTTGAGTGAGAGCCCGTTGGCGGCTTTTGAACGTGAAATGCAGGCCGCAATTGAACAGGATGATCGTGTTTCTTTCTATTTGGCCACTGACGATGAGGAAGTTCGCAAGCGCCTGGTGAACTTGTTCCCGAGGCGGATCTATTTCCAAACGGGAAGTCCCACTCGCGCGACGCGCGAAGGGATGGAAGCCGCGGTGGTCGATCTCTTTGTGCTCTCGAGAACGCAGCGACTGATCGGATCTTATTGGAGTTCGTTCACCGACACCGCGGCGGAGTTGGGCGGCATTCCGCTTACCATCGCCCAAAAGTTGTAGTGAGTATCTCCAATGAGAACTGAAAATCAATAATGAGGAGAGAAAACGAAAAAGTCGCCGGTGCGTAAACGATTACGCACCGGCGACTTTTATTTCCCTATTCGAAATTCTTCCAAATCGATAGGGCAGGGTAGGGAGCCGTTACGGCTATCTCTTGTTGCGAAACGGGATGCACAAAGGCAATGTGGCGGGCATGGAGGCAGATGCTGCCGTCGGGGTTGGAGCGAGGTGCGCCGTATTTCAAATCTCCGCGAATGGGGAAACCGATAGTGGCCAGTTGGCAGCGGATTTGATGGTGGCGTCCGGTGTGCAGACGGACTTCCACCAGCCGCGTGCGCTCGCCGTTTTTCAACAACTTGAGATCGAGCACCGCATGTTTCGCACCGCGCACCTCGTGATTGTGGGCAAAGGCTTTGTTGCGCTTCTCATCGCGAGTGAGATAGTGGGTGAGGGTGAGGTATTCGCCCGCCTGTGGAATCTGAGTGCTGTTGGGGCGCTCGGAAATGAGCGGTACGATGGCATGGTAGGTCTTGTGCACATAGCCACGACGGAACATGTCGTTGAGTCGTGTGAGGGCTTTGGAAGTGCGGGCGAAGACGACGACTCCGCTGACCGGGCGATCGAGACGATGCACCGTGCCGAGAAAGACTTCGCCGGGCTTATTGTACTTTTCTTTTATGTACACTTTGACGTCTTCGGCCAAGGTGCGATCGCCGGTTTTGTCGCCTTGAACGATTTCGCCCGGGGCTTTGTTGACGATGATGAGGTGATTGTCTTCGTAAAGGACTTCCATTTATATATAAGGATGAGTGCGTGGAGAGATGGGAGGCGGAATTTGGTGCAGAAGAGAAGCGCCGGGAGATTGAAAACCAATTTGTTATCCTCGTACGTTTCACCCTCCGCTTAAATGGTGCGCGCAGATGTTGTCGCTCTTTCGTCGCTCACACTTGCCGTCTCGTGACAGATGCGCGCAAAGATCTGCATTTTTAGGCATCCCGCAAAGTGGAAAACAAAAAAAGAGCACGCATTGCGCTCGAATGCGTGTACAAAAAAGCCGAAGCAACGGGTGCTTCGGCTGATTGTATTGTGTTGTGGGGCGAACGATTAGGTGTTCATACCACCGTCTACTTGAATCACTTGTCCGGTAACGTAGCTCGAGAGGTCGGAAGCGAGGAAGACGGCCACGTTGGCCACGTCTTCTGCCTGTCCGCCGCGACGAAGGGGGATGGTTTTCATCCACTCTTTACGCACTTCTTCCAAGAGTTGAGCGGTCATGGCCGTTTCGATGAAGCCGGGCGCGATGGCGTTGGCGCGTACGCCGCGGCTACCCATTTCCTGTGCTACACTTTTGGCGAGTGCGATCATACCGGCTTTGGAAGCGGAGTAGTTGGCTTGTCCGGCATTGCCGTGCACGCCGACTACGCTGGCCATGTTGATGATAGAGCCGCCACGCTGACGCATCATAATGGGGATGCAGGCGTGAGTAAAGTTGAAGGCGGATTTGAGATTGACGTTGATGACGGCATCCCACTGCGCTTCTGTCATGCGGAGCATGAGGCCGTCTTTCGTGATGCCGGCGTTGTTGACCAAAATATCGATCTGACCGAAATCTTCGTGCACCTTTTTCACGACTTCTGCCGTTTCTTCAAAGTTGGCCGCGTTCGAAGCGTAGGCCACGCACTTGACGCCTTTGGATTCCACCTCTTGACGAGTGGCTTCTCCGTTTTCGTCGATAACGAGGTCGGTAAATGCGATATTTGCGCCCTCTTCTGCAAACTTCAGGGCGAGCGCTTTACCGATACCGCGCGCGGCACCGGTGATGAGTGCGGTTTTTCCGGATAGGAGTCCCATAGTGATATAATATATTAGGAGTTGTCTGTTGCTAAATTTGCACCGAGTGCGCGCTGAATGAGGCGTTCCACAACTTCGACGCTGTCTTCCATCGAGAGTCCCTCGCCGAGACGGTCGAACATGAAGGGGACTTCAATGCCTTTCACGGCATAGTGAATGACATCTGCGGTGAGTTTGAGATGATCGATGTGAAAAACGCCTTTTTCCATCCCTTCTCGCAGAATGCTTCTGAGTGCCGAAATCTCTTCGAGGTCGAACTTTCGACGAGCTTTCTCGACGAGATGGATGTCGCTGAAGAACTCTGCGCGCAAAGAGCCGTTGCGCTTAACGACATCTTTGATCAAACTGAGGTGCGTGTAGATGAGTTTTACGATTTTGACGTCGGGGGGCAGCGGTAAGTTGACCACTTTGTCCATCTCGTCAGAGAGATGTTCAAGCTCGTCTTCGATGACTGAGGCAAAAACTTCGTCCTTGTTTCGGAAATAGGTGTAGAGCGTTCGTCTTCCTTTTTGGGAAGCCGCGGCAATGTCGTTCATTGTCGTGGCATCGATGCCTTTACGCGCAAAAAGTTCGCGTGCCACCTCTATAAGTTTCTGTCGAGTCTTGGTTATGGACATAGGATTCGGATCAAAATCAGTGGTGCAAATTTACGCATTTATCTCGAAAGTGTGCAATATCGCGGGACATTTCCCGCGATATTGCACAAAAAACGATTAGCAGCTGCGCACAATCATTTCGCGCATGATGTCTGCCATGAGGGGTTGCACGGCGTTGGCAGCTTCCTGCACTTCTTCGTGGCTTACCTCTTGAATTTTACCTTCTACACCGAGATCGGTGATGATAGAAATACCGAAAACTCGGATACCGCAGTGACGAGCTACAATCACTTCGGGAACGGTGGACATGCCGACCGCGTCTCCGCCGATGACTCTGTACATCTTATATTCTGCGGGGGTCTCAAAAGTGGGGCCGGAAGTGCCGACATACACGCCTTCGACGTGGCGCAATTGCTTTTCCTTGGCAATAGTGCGTGCAAGGTCGAGGAGCTGGTGGTCATAGGCCTCGCTCATGTCCGGGAAACGGGGACCGGTGGGGAAATTCTTGCCGCGCAAGGGGTGTTCGGGGAAGAAATTGATGTGATCGGTGATGAACATCATATCGCCGATGCGCATTTCAGGCGCAAGACCGCCGGAGGCGTTGGAAACAAAAAGGGTTTTGATACCCAATTCATACATGACGCGAATGGGGAAGGTCACTTGTTTCATGTCGTAACCCTCGTAATAGTGGAAGCGCCCTTGCATGGCAAGCACGTCTTTGCCGCCCAAACGTCCGAACAGGAGACAACCGGAATGCCCTTCTACCGTGGAAACGGGGAAATGGGGGATGTCGGCGTAGGAGAATTTCTCTACAACTTCAATTTCTTCGGCAAGACGACCGAGACCGGTTCCGAGCACGATGGCTACGGTGGGACGAAGTGTGGTGTGGGTGCTAATCCACTGAGCAGCTGCTTGAATTTGTTCTAACATAGTCTATAATGTTTTCGCGCAACGTTGCTGTCTCTTCAAACAACAAATGAGTTGCTATGGTAATAATGTTGATTTTGGTTTGTATATGCTGCGGGAGGTTTAAGAGTTCAAGTCGCATCGCGTCCTTTTCTGTCGTAAGAACGATTGGATGTCGTTCAGCAAGTTGTAAAATCTCGTCACGATCTGAGGCACTGAAGCGATGGTGGTCTGCATAAGACAGGTGTTCTACGGAGATCCCTTTGGCCTTCAGATGAGAGAGTAGGGGAGTCGGGTTGGCAATGCCGGTGATGAGTGCAGCATGAGAGGCAGAAGGTAGCGCAGAATAGTCGATGGCGCTAAAAAAAACGGGCTGCGTCGGTCGACTTTGCAAGCGAGAGATAAATTGTTCTCGTTCCGTTTGGGAGAGGTCGGGGGAACATTTCGTGACGATCAACACGTCAGCTCGCTCTGCTCCGCGTGCAGATTCCCGAAGTCTGCCCATTGGCAATAAACTATCGTGGTCGAATGGGTGCTCGTATTCGGTGAGAAGGATGCGCAGCCCGGGCTTGACGTAGCGATGTTGGAATGCATCGTCGAGCACCACGACATCAATGGCGGATATACTCTCCATTAATCGTTTGATGCCTGCCACACGATCTTCACAAACTGCGGAGATAAAGGAGCGATGTTGGAAACGTCGAAACATTTGCAAGGGCTCATCGCCTACCTCCTCGGCCGTGTTTCCAGCGGAAAGTTGACGAAAGCCTTTGGTCTTTCGCCCGTAACCTCTCGAAAGAATCGCAACGCGAAAACCGGCATCGAGCAACCAACCGACGATCATTTCCACATGCGGCGTTTTTCCTGTACCACCCACAGCGAGGTTACCCACGCAAATAATTGGAATCGGAAAAGTTTGTTCTGTCAGCCAACCTTTGTCGAACATTGCATTGCGCAAACGTGTCACTGCATCGTACAACAAGGCGAAGGGATACAACAAACACTTCATCGGAAGGCCGGGTAGAAGAAGGTACGCGCCTGCAAATAATTGCCGCGATCCACGTTTTGAATGAATTTCAGCGGTTCGTAGTATTCGCCGAGTACTACTTTCATTTTTCGTTCGAGGTAATCCTCCTCAGCGGCTTCTTCATTGAGGCTCTCCATCCAGCTTTTCTTCCCGGGGAAGCGCACAATGGCCGGCTTCTCCACTTTGGCGAGTTGTTCCGCCTTCGAAATAGCATCTTGGAGTGTACCTATTTTGTCCACCAAACCGTTTTTGAGCGCTTGGTTGCCCGTCCATACGCGACCTTGTGCAATGGGATCGACGGTTTCAGGTGTCATTTTGCGACCGGCTGCCGTGCGTCCCTCTGCCACGCGCTTCAAGAAGAGTGCGTATCCGCGGTTGACGTGCCCTTGCAGCGCAGCGCTTTCAGCAGCATCGAACGGACGACTCACTGCTCCGAAGTCTGCGGCCTTGTTCGTCTTTACTACGTCAAAGCGCAAACCGAGTTTGTCTTTCACTAAGCCGGAGAAATCGGGAATCAGGCCAAATATACCGATAGATCCGGTGATCGTCGTCGGTTCTGCCACGATATAATGTGCGCCGCAAGACATGTAGTAACCGCCTGAGGCCGCCATTCCACCCATTGAAACAACAACCGGCTTTTTTTTCTTGAGCAGTTGCACTGCGCGCCACATTTGTTCGCTGGCATACGCGCTGCCGCCACCGGAATTGATGCGGAGTACCACCGCTTTTACCTTCTCATCGTTGGCCAATTGGTCGAGATCTTCCACCACTTGGCTGCCCACGATCTCACTGCCGCCGCCCATCAGCGCGCCGCTGCCCGCAACATCGACAATGTTGCCCGAAGCATAGTAAACTGCGATTTGCCGATCGTCGTCGCCCGCATCCTCTGCATTGGCAGCCATGGTTTCTGCGCTGACGAACTTCACTTCTTTTTCATCGATGCGCTTGCGCAACTCATCGCGCACTTGATCTATGTAAGCCACGTCGTCCACCAATTTCAAACGCTTATAATCTGCCCCATCGGCGAGCGTAATATAGCGATCGGCATAGGCATTGAGCGTGTCGGGGTGAATCTTTCGCGAGGAAGCCACGGCCGAATAGGTTTCTTTCCACAAGTCCGTGATCAAGCTTTCCACCTGTTCGCGGTTGGCGGGGCTCATTTCTTTGAGAATGAAGGGCTCAACTGCACTTTTGTACGTACCCACTTTGAAAACCTGCGCTTTCACGCCCACTTTCTCCATGAGTCCGGTCCAAAACATCGGTTGCATGGCAATACCGTGCCAGTCTAACAAACCGGAAGGGTTGATGAGTACTCGATCTCCCACGGAGGCAATGTAATATGCCCCTTGCGTGTAAGAATCTGCGTACGAAACGATGAATTTACCGCTGCTTTTGAAGTCGAGCAATGCGCCGCGCAATTCTTGGAGCGTGGCAAAATCCGAAGAAAGCGCACCGCCCTCAATATAAATCCCTTTGATGCGCTTGTCGTTTTTGGCGGCCTTCACGGCATCAATGAGGACATCCAAACCTTGTGTGGAAGTGCTCGAACGACCGAGCAGTTGTTGTAAAGGGTGGTCGGGCGTTGAGCGATCGACAAGAGCGCCGCTCAACTCAATACGCAATATCGAGTTTTTCGCGACAGACTTCTTTTCCGTGCCGGAGGCGATCATCGCACCCAACATCAGGAAGAACATGATTGTTGCAAACGCACCGACGCTGCAAATGCCGACAATAACGGCCAAAACTTGCTTCAAAAAACTTTTCATCTTCGGATGAGAGAAGGAAAGGGAGGGAATGTGCGAGCTTCAAAAGTCGCAAAATTCAGATTAGTGGCGAAAAGAGGTTAGAATTACCCGGAGCACAGTGCATGATGAATCACCTATTTCTGAAAAGATGAAGGTTGCATTGGAAAAAGCCGGGCACTCCTCTTTATATATTAAGGTGTGGGCGAAGTATTTTAGCGCAACACCAATTCGACAGGACAGTGGTCGCTGCCGAAAATATCGCTATGAATGCACGCCGATTCGAGGCGGTCGTCCAAACGCTTGGAAGTAATGAAGTAGTCAATGCGCCACCCGGCGTTCTTTTCGCGGGCCTTGAAACGATAACTCCACCAAGAGTAGGCGCCTTCTGCGTCGGGGTAGAAGAAACGGAAGGTATCGGTGAATCCACTTTCGAGCAGTTTGGTGAATTGCGCGCGCTCTTCATCGGTGAATCCCGCATTCTTGCGGTTCGATTTCGGATTTTTCAAGTCAATTTCGCGGTGAGCGACATTCAGGTCGCCGCACATCACGACCGGTTTCTTCGCATCGAGTGCCAAAAGGTAGTCACGGAAGGCATCGTCCCACGTCATTCGATAGTCCAAACGGCGCAAACCGTCTTGCGAGTTGGGCACATAAGCCGTAACGAGGTAGAAGTCTTCAAATTCCAGCGTCACCGCACGGCCTTCGTGGTCATGTTCCTCAATGCCCAAGCCGTAAGTCACGCTCAAAGGGCGGACGCGCGTGAAAATAGCCGTGCCGGAATAGCCTTTCTTTTCGGCATAGTCCCAATAACTTTCGTAGCCCTCAAATTTGAGGTCGATTTGTCCTTCCTGCAACTTCGTTTCTTGCAGGCAAAAGCAGTCAGCGTCGAGTTGAGCAAAGATTTCTTCAAAACCTTTCTCGCGGCAAGCTCGGAGGCCGTTGACGTTCCAAGATATAAATTTCATGCAATTATAGAGTCGTGTCAATACGTATAGATGCAAATATAAGATTTTATTTTTGTCCGTACCAACCTTTTTTCTGCGAAACGTCATTATCTACCCATTTCCATCGCCTTGTCCGATGTTATCACGCAGGCGAGTGAGATAGGCTTCCAGCTTTTCTCCGTCTTTTTCGGCAATGATCGCACAGAGTTCAGCCAGTTCGTCGCGAATCAGTTCCACCTGTTGCACGGTATGTGGGTTCCACAAAATTTCGCGCAGCAGTCCGTTGTCTTCTCCCAGCACACCGCGCGCGATGGCCAAGTGGCGTTTGAACGTTGTGCCAGGGGCTTGCAACTGTTTCATGGCTGCTGCGAACACAAAGGTCGAGACAAATGGCGTGGAAAGGGAGTAAGCCATCATTTCGTCGTGCTCGGCAAACGAGAACTCGAAAACATTCAGCCCCAAACGCCGATAGAGATCGAGGAAAAACAAGCGCCCCATGTGATCGCCTTCCGTGATGACGATGGCGTTCTCTTGACTCAGATTGTCCAGTCGCGCAAAGGTCGGGCCGAACATGGGATGGGTCGAAACATAGCGACGGCCACATTGCGCATAGTAGGTTTGAAAATCCGTTTTCACGGAGGCAATGTCGGCGAGAATGCAGTCTTTCGGGAGCAACTCCTCCACTTGGCGAAAAGCCTCAAGTGTGTACTTCAGCGGAACGGCATTGATCACCAATTCGGGGGCGAACTCCAGAATTTCTTCATGTTCGGTGAAGCGCAAAGCGTGATAGACGAAACGCAACTTTTGCGCATCGGTTTCAAAAACGGCCACCTCGTGGTGGAAACTCAGCAGGTCGACGAAGAAACTCCCCATTCGACCGGCACCGAGGACTAAAATTTTCATACGGCTGTGTGGGATTGTGGGCAAGCAGCGAGAAGAGGGCGAGGCGGCGTATCGTTGACGTGGAAGCGCGCGTTCTTCTCCGGTCTACTCCTTATTTATTCATCACTTCTACCTGCTGGGCGATACTCTCTTCGTGGATCAGTTCAAAGAGTTCGCGCACAAAGCGTGCGTTCACTCCGCACAAACTGCCTTGTGCACCGCGCTTGTCCAAAATTTCCGAGTAGCGGTTCGTCTGCACAATGGCCATATTGTGGTCACGCTTGTAGGCACCGATCTCGCGGCAGATGCGCATGCGGCGCGCCAAGAGGTCGAGCAGCGCATTGTCGCACTCATCGATTTGCTTGCGCAGCGATTCGAGATTCTCCGTCAGGTCGGTCACTTCGCGAATCACGAGTTTGTCGCAAATCAAGCCCAGCACATCGGGCGTCACCTGTTGCGAGGCATCGCTCCACGCCGCATCGGGACAACAATGGCTTTCTACGATCAGCCCGTCGAAGCCCAAATCCATCGCTTGCTGGCAGAGTGGGGCGATGAGTTCGCGACTTCCGCCCGTGTGCGACGGGTCTCCGAAAATCGGCAGGTTGGGAATGCGGCGACGCAGCTCAATGGGCAGGTGCCAGAGCGGAGGATTGCGATAGAGGCGCTTATCGTAGCTCGAAAAACCGCGGTGAATCGCGCCGAGTCGGTGCACACCGGCATCGTTCAAGCGCTGAAGTCCGCCGATCCAGAGTTCGAGATCAGGATTCACGGGGTTTTTCACCAGCACCGGGATGTCAACACCGCGCAGGGCATCGGCTAACTCTTGCATGGCAAAGGGATTCACCACCGTGCGTGCGCCCACCCACAGCAAGTCCATGCCGTGTTGCAGCGAAGCCTCCACGTGTGCCGGCATGGCCACCTCGGTGGAGATGAGCATGCCCAGTTCTTCTTTCACGCGGGCGAGCCAAGGCAAGCCCTTTTCGCCCACGCCTTCGAAGCCGCCGGGCTTGGTGCGCGGTTTCCATATACCGGCGCGAAATATTTTGATCCCATTTTTGAACAGCTGCCGCGCCGTGGTCAGCACCTGCTCCTCTGTTTCGGCCGAGCAAGGGCCGGCGATCACGGTGGGACGCGCCGCGTCAATGCCGGGAAGAGAGAGGGGAGAGAGTTCGAGTTCCATATCGTGTGATGATTGAATTGCAAAAATAAAAAGAAATCGTGAGTCATCCTTTATCCGAACACGCTTTGCAGGCGAGAAAGGGCTTCGGTGAGGCGGTTTTCGTCGGCACAAAGCGAAAGGCGCACATAGCGACGCCCGTTTTCGCCGAAAATAAATCCGGGAGTGATGAAGACACGCGCTTCGTGCAGGGCACGTTCCGTGAGCACTTCCGCGTCGTCGAGCCGATCGGGGATTTCTCCCCACAGAAATAGGCCCGTTTGTTCACGATCAAATCGGCAACCAAGAGTGGTTAGGATGGCTTCCGCCAATTTGCGGCGCTCGGCGTAGCGTTGCACGTTGTGTTCTCTGTGCCAAAGGTCGTCGTTGTCCACTGCCGCTGCGGCCGCTAATTGCACCGGGCGGAATGTTCCCGAGTCGATGTTGGACTTTACTTTGAGTATCCATGAAACAAATTCCGCATTCCCCGCCAACATTCCCACGCGCCACCCGGGCATATTGTGGCTCTTGGACATCGAATTGAGCTCGATGCAGCAATCTTTCGCGCCGTCGACGGACAAGATCGAAAGCCGTTCGCCCTCGTTGAGAATGAAAGAGTAGGGGTTGTCGTTCACCACCACGAGGTTTCGACGATGGGCGAAGTCCACCAATCGCTCGTAGGTTTCGCGACAGGCGCGAGCCCCCGTGGGCATGTGTGGATAGTTGCACCACAACAGCCGCACCCTCGAAGTGTCCATCGCTTCGAGTTCGTCGAAATCGGGTTGCCAATGGCGTTCCGGACGGAGATTGTAGGGCACCGGCTGCGCACCGAGCAGGCGCGAGAGCGAAGTGTAGGTGGGGTAGCCCGGATCGGGCACCAGCACTTGGTCGCCGGCGTCAACAAAAGCCAACGTGGTGTGCAGTATGCCTTCTTTCGAGCCGATGAGCGGCTGAATCTCGCGCTCGGGATCCAATTCCACGCTGAACCATCGGCGATAGAAGCGCGCCATGGCTTCGCGCAATTCGCGTGTGCCCATGGTCGGTTGGTAAGCGTGCGCACCGGGTTCGCGAACGGCTTGGCACAGGGCGTCGATCGTGGCGGGCGACGGGGGAAGATCGGGGCAACCGATGGCCAAACTCACAATATCGTGGCCGGCGGCATTGAGGCGAGCCACTTCTTTGAGTTTGCGCGAGAAGTAGTATTCTTGCACGTCGTCAAGTCGGCGTGCGGGGCGGACGGCGATGTTCATGGCGGTGGAGGATATTTAACAGGCGGTGTATTCGCCTAAGATTTTGAGTTCGAGGGTGAGGGGGCGCAGGGCTTCCACACATTGCAGGTAGCGCACATCGTCATCATAGGTCAGATCGACATAAAAGCGGTACTGCCATTCGTGCCCGATGATGGGCAGCGACTGAATTTTGGTAAGGTTGATTTTGTAGAAACTGATGATACTCAAAACACGTGCCAGCGCGCCCTCTTCGTGAGGCAACGTGAAGACGAGCATAGCCTTGTTGTGCCAATCGACACCGGGCACATCCACCTCGTGTTCTGCGTTGCGTACAACCAGAAAGCGGGTGAAGTTGTGCTTATTGTCCTCAATGCCTCGCTCCAGCAGCTTGAGTCCGTAGCGCCGCGCGGCATCGGCGTGACAAACGGCCGCGTGTCCGTGCCGTTGCTCGCGAGCGATGTCGGCCGCTGCGCCCGCCGTGTCGTGAGTTTCCACGACTTTGAGTTGCGGATGTCGCGCCAAATAGTGGCGGCATTGCATCAACGCCACGGGATGTGAGTTCACCTCGGTGAGTGTCGTCCAGTCATCGTCGGGCAAGCACATCAATGCGTGCTCAATGTGCAACTTGTGTTCTCCCACCACGGTGACGGCATTCTCCAGCAGCAGTTCGTAGTTGTGAAGCAGGCTGCCGGCAATGGTGTTCTCGATGGCCACGAGTCCCAAATCGGCCGATCCGTTGCGCAGGGCTTCAAACACGGCTTCGAAGGTGTCACAGCAAATCATATCGAGGTCGACATCGCCGAAATAGCGGCGAGCGGCAATGTCATGAAACGAACCGAGGATTCCTTGAATGGCGATGTTCATCGTAGAGTGGGGGATAAAGAGATGGAAAAAGAGAAAGAGCTGCCGACTTCGGGCATAAAAAAATCCCGCTTGTCGTAAGCGGGATCTAATCGTTGGCCGAGGCCTGTATTACTTCGTGACACTAACGCACGACTTCCCGCTTCACCCGGTAGGTAAAGTAAAAGAAGTAGCTGTAAAAGTAGCGTTGCGTTGTCATTTTGTCAATCATTTGTGGCTTGATGAGGACAAAAGTAAAGAAAACCTCACAACCGAGCAATAGGATAGTGCGTTTTTTTGAGGAAAAATGTATCTTTTCTCTTTTTGCGAGGCGAAAAAGGAGCAGTTGGTTTCAATTTTGATGAATTGGACGCTTCTTGTAGCCTTAAAGCCGACACAAAGTACAGCATAGGTGTAGGGAGTAGGGCACCATGCTTCATCGCGATACGCAATCGCAGCATGACGGAAAGGAAAGTCCACTCGCCTTCGTTCAATGCTCTTATCGTTTGGGGATAACGAGAAGTGCCGTTCTGAAAAGTCGTGGTCTGTCGACAAAAAGTCCACGTGTTTTCCCACAAACCTCACGTGTTTCTCGGAAAAGCTGTGGACTTTTTCTGCACGATGGTCGTGCGAAATATCCAACCTGTGCTTCGAGGCTCAAAATCAGCCGAAAAGCGTCGCGCTTGTGAAGACTACACTTTTTATATCGCGCGCTCGATTTTCCGCTTGTGCGGAATTTGGTCAAAAGCGCGAAAGCCCGTAACTTTGCCGCTATATGAAAATAGACCAATTTCCCTCCCAACTGCTTGAGCGCGCCGTGTCCGAAACGGCCAAACTGCCGAGTGTGGGACGAAAAACCGCCTTGCGCCTCGTTTTGCACCTCTTGCGCAAAGACGCAGGCGTGACCCATGCGCTGGCCGACAGCCTCTTGCGGCTGCGCAACGAGGTGAAATACTGCACACACTGCCACAACATCAGCGACCACGAGGTGTGTGAAATTTGCGCCGACGAGCGTCGTAACCATACACAGATCTGTGTGGTGGAGAACGTGCAAAACGTAATGGCCATTGAGAGCACCGGTATCTATGCCGGCCTCTACCATGTGCTGGGCGGCGTGATCAGCCCCATGGACGGGGTGGCGCCGGGCGATTTGACCATCGCTTCGTTGGTAGATCGTGTCCGCACGGGCAAGGTGAACGAAGTGATCTTCGCCCTCAACCCCACCATGGAAGGTGACACCACCAATTTCTACATTTCGCGGCAGTTGGCCACAGTGATCACGTCCGAACATCCGGTGCGCATGAGCGTTTTGGCACGCGGCATCGGGGTGGGCGACGATTTGGAGTTTGCCGACGAAGTCACCCTCGGCCGTTCGCTCGTGGATCGCGTGGAACTCAAAAACTAAATCGAGCGACTCGGCTCACACAAAGCCGTTTTTTCTCGAAAAACCAAATTATTTAGATGACTTATACTCACAAGACGGGTGTCTATGCCCTCTACCTTGCAGCCATCGTACTCGCTGCAGTGCTTTATTTCGCGTTGGACGGCACCGACCTGTGCGGCAACACGCCGACGTCGCGCTATGTAGTGAACCTCTTGTGCATTGCCGTGACCGCGGCGGCCGTGTTCATTGTGGTGTCGTGGGAGAAGTTGGGCTTCGTAGCTCGCCGTTTGCAATCGCCCGACGAAAGCACGGCGCGCCGTGCGGTGCGTGTGGCGCACTATGTGCGCACCGGGGCTTTCGCCTTCGCACTCAATTTCAACGTGCTGGCCTATTGCTTGGCCACCTACGCTGAGAACCCCAAATACTGTGTACTCATTTCGCTCGTGCTGGGAATCATGGTTTTCCCCAAGTTCGACAAACACCATGAAATCTGATTGATATGCTGATCAAAACTGCAGAATTTGTCATTTCGTCGGCCAGAGCCGACCAATGTCCGTCGACTGAGGGGCGTCCGGAGTATGCTTTCATCGGACGAAGCAACGTGGGCAAAAGTTCGCTCATCAATATGCTCACCGGCCGTAAGAAGTTGGCCATGACATCGGCCACGCCCGGTAAGACGATGCTCATCAATCACTTCTCGATCAACAACGAATGGTTCTTGGTCGACCTGCCGGGCTACGGCTATGCGAAGCGCGGCAAGAAAGAAATGGAGAAACTGCGCAACCTGATCGAGTATTACGTACTCGAGCGCAAAGAATTGACTTGCCTGTTCGTCTTGATCGACTCGCGCCTCACTCCTCAGCGCATCGACCTTGAGTTCATTCAGTGGTTGGGCGAAGAGGGCGTGCCGTTCTCGATCATCTTCACCAAAGCCGACAAGAACAAGACCGGCGAACTGCGCAAGAATGTAAATCAATTTCTCGACGAACTGCGCAAGGAGTGGGAGGAGTTGCCCCCACACTTCGTGACAAGCAGCGCACAAGGGCGCGGGCGTGATGAGGTGCTCGACTATATCGACCAAATCAACGCACAATTTCACGAAAACGCATGAACCGCTACGACGGTGTGCGGCGCATGAAGCGCATACTCGTGGCCGTGGCGGTGCTCATCGTCGGGGCTTCGTTGTGGGTTTCGCACCGGTTGATCACCGACCTCAAAGCCGAAGAGCAAACCAAGATGGGGGTGTGGGCAGAAGCCATGCGCTCCCTCACATCAGCCGACGAGACGACCGATCTGAACCTCGTGTTGCGTGTGATCAACGACAACCATACGATTCCGGTCATCGTCACGGACGAGAAAGGGACGGTGAGCACTTCGCGCAACCTGCGTTTGCACTATCGCAGCGCCGAAGATTCGGTGAAACAGGTGAACGAAGCGCTGCAACGCCTCAAAACGAGCGGCCACACGATGCGCATTGTGCTGAGCGAAAGCGGAGAGAGTGGTGCACACGCAGGAGCTTTGCACATCTATTACGGCGAATCGTTGCTGTTGCAGCGATTGGCGTGGTTCCCTTATGTGCAGTTGGGTGTGGTCACGGTGTTTCTTTTCGTGGCACTCCTCGCTTTGCTCTCGACCAAGCGTGCCGAACAGAACAAGGTGTGGGTGGGACTGACGAAAGAGACGGCTCACCAATTGGGAACGCCCATTTCGTCGCTGATGGCTTGGATGGCGGTGATGCGCGAAGCCTATCCCGACGATGCACTCATCGACGAGATGGAGGCCGACGTGCGGCGATTGGAAATGGTGGCCGAGCGCTTTTCGAAAATCGGCAGTGCCCCGAAACTGCGCCCCGAAGCCGTCGGCACAATTGTGGATCGCGTGGCGGAATACATCGGCCGACGCATTCCGAAGTCCGTGAAGTTAGAAGTCGATCTGCGAGACAAGGACGCGCTGATCCCAATTTCAGCACCATTGGTGGAGTGGGTGGTCGAGGTGCTATGCAAAAACGCCGCCGATGCCATGCCCGGTGTGGGACAAATTGGCATCAGCGGCGGAAAAATGACCGACCGTTATGTGATTGACGTGACCGACACGGGCAAAGGCATCGAACGCAAGCACCACAAAACGGTGTTTCGCCCGGGCTTCACGACGAAGCAACGCGGTTGGGGCTTGGGTTTGTCGTTAGCCAAGCGCATCATCGAAGAATATCACCACGGTCGCATTTACGTGCTGCGCTCAGCACCGGGCGAAGGTACGGTGTTTCGCATCGAGCTGCCCATCAATTCGCAGTAGATGCCGAGTTTATAGAGATTGAACAAGAATAAAATCGGACGTTGTGAGAGCAGATTGCGCCGCAACGCCGATTTTGTCATTTTGAACAGCAGGCGATAGACGCCGTCCATGCGCCATTGGTGCAAGCGACTCCACGCTTTGGCCACTTTTGCGCGTTCCGTCATCGGCGCTCCCAAGCGGGCGAGGGTGCGGAGCGCGGTTTCTGTTTGGTGCAAGAAGTGTTCGTTGGGGTGAATGCCGAGATGGCGGAGAGGATTGTCGACAGGGAGAAGAGAAAAGCCGGCGGCCGCGACTTCCAAACCGAAGAGGGCATCTTCGTAGCCGTAGTCTTTGCAGCGCACGTCGTCGAAACGGACGCGATCGAAGACCGATCGGAGGAAGAAAGCATTGAAAACGGTAAACTCTGCCGCAGGATTTCGACGCCGATCGGCAAGTGTGCGCTGCTGCTCGGCATGCACCTCATAGCGCCAGCGCAATTCACAGCCGGCGGGGGCTTCGGCGAGATTGGTGATGCTGCCGATGAGTACGTCGGCGGCTTCTCGCTGCTGCCAGTACGAGAGAATGAAATCGTCGGTGCAGATTTCTGCATCGGAATCCATGAACAATATATAGGGAAAGCGCGATTGCTCGACTAAATAATTCCGTACGGCGGCTCTTCCTACGTTTTCTGTAAGACGCAAATGGGTGCAGTTGGGCAGGAGTTCGATCATTTCGTTGCGCTCCACGATGCTTTCGTCAGGCGATGCGTCGTCGGCAACAAGAATTTCGTAGTCGAATTCCGTTTCTCCATATTGTGCCTGCAATTCTTCGCACTGCTTTTGTACATCGGCCACCAAACGCAGGCAATCGACGTTGTAAGTGGGAATAAGTACTGAGATCATAAGAACTATCTTCCGTATAACAAAAAAGTGCACGCATTGCTCAATGAGCGAAGCGTGCACTTTCTATGAAGGGGTGGGGCTTTGTCAATCGATTCACTCACCGATCGACAAAAACACGTCTAATTTAGAGCGGCACACAATCAGAGTTTGGCTTCGAGTGCCGCAATCTTAGCGAGGGTGTCGGCTTCCTTCTTGCGCTCGAGGGCTACAACGGCTTCGGGGGCGTTGCTGACAAAGCGCTCGTTGGAGAGTTTGCCTTGAATGCTCTTCAAGAACTTGCGCAAGTGCTCAAGTTCGGCCTTCGCGGCTTCCTTCTCTGCCTCGAGATCCACGACATCGCCGAGATAGAGGGCATATTGCGTGGTGCCGACGAGGAAAGTGGAGTAACCTGCGCCTGAAACTTCTTCGGCCACCTTGATTTCGCTGAGAGAAGCCATCTTGCAGACGAGGGCATCGTAGGTGCTGACTTCGTTTTGGCCGACAACGGTGAGCGCGAGGACTTCGCGCGGCGAAATGTTCTTTTGTGCTCTTGCGGCACGCACACCGGCCACGATGCCCTTGATGGTTTCGAACTGCGCGATGAGCGCTTCGTCACCGGTGCGGGGCGCTTCGATGGTCTGCGGCGACACCATGATGCTCTCGCCTGCATGACGATCGGCAAGGTGTTGCCACAACTCTTCGGTGATGAAGGGCATGAAGGGATGCAAGAGGTGGAGCAGGTCGTCGAAGAAGCCGAGAGTGGCACGATAAGTCGCAGCATCGATCGGCGCTTGGTAGGCGGGCTTCACCATTTCGAGGTACCACGAGGAGAACTCGTCCCAGAAGAGACGATACACTTCCATGAGGGCTTCGGAGATGCGGTATTTCGAGAACAAGTCGGCAATGGTGGCTGCACTCTTGCGGAGTTGTGCGGCGAACCACTCCGTGGCTTGCTGAGAAGTGGCGGGCTGCGCGAGATTTTCGTCGACTTCCCAACCTTGAACCAGACGGAAAGCGTTCCAAATCTTGTTGCAGAAATTACGACCTTGCTCACAAAGCGATTCGTCGAAGAGGATGTCGTTGCCGGCAGGTGCGGAAAGCATCATGCCCATGCGCACACCGTCTGCGCCAAACTGGTCGATGAGATCGAGGGGATTGGGGGAGTTGCCCAAAGACTTGGACATTTTGCGACCCAACTTGTCACGAACGATACCGGTGAAGTAGACATTCTTGAAAGGCATCTTGCCGGTGTACTCGTAGCCCGCCATGATCATGCGCGCCACCCAGAAGAAAATAATATCCGGGCCGGTTACGAGATCGCTGGTGGGGTAGTAGTACTCCAATTCCTCGTTGTTGGGCTTATTGATGCCGTCGAACAACGAAATGGGCCAAAGCCACGACGAGAACCAGGTGTCAAGCGCATCTTCGTCCTGACGCAAATCAGAAAGTTGCAGGTCTTGTCGACCGGTCTTCTCGCGTGCCAACTGCAAAGCGGCTTCTGCGGTTTCGGCCACCACAAATTCTTCCTGTTCAGCGTTGGGTGCACTGATATAGTAGGCAGGAATGCGATGTCCCCACCAGAGTTGACGGCTGATGCACCAGTCTTGGATGTTGCTAAGCCAGTTCTTATAAGTGTTTTTGTACTTTGCGGGATAGAAACGAATCTCGTCGTCCATCACGGGCGGCAAGGCGAGATCGGCAAAGTGCTGCATGCTGAGATACCATTGCATGCAAAGACGGGGTTCAACGGCAGTATCTGCGTTACGTTCCGAATAACCCACTTTATTGTCGTAGTCTTCCACCTTTTCAAGAAGACCTGCGGCTTCAAGATCCTTGGCAATCTGTTCACGCACGGCCATACGATCTTGACCGACGTACATTCCTGCGGCTTCCGAGAGCGTTCCGTCGGCATTGAAGATATCAATCGTTTCGAGATTGTGCTTTTTGCCGAGCATGTAGTCGTTCGTGTCGTGAGCGGGCGTGACTTTCAGACAGCCGGTACCGAATTCGATATCGACATAGCGGTCTTCAATGACAGGAATAACACGATCCACGAGGGGGACGCGTACTTGCTGCCCCTTCAACCAACCATTCTTCGGATCCTTGGGGTTAATGCACATGGCCGTGTCGCCCATAATGGTTTCGGGGCGCGTGGTGGCGACAATCGCATAGCGACCTTTCTCGTCGCTGTGGATGACTTCGCCCTCAACTCCCGTTGCGGCACCGTTATCTCCCTCAACATAATATTTGAGGTAGTAGAGTTTGCTTTTCTCCTCGCGATAGATAACTTCTTCGTTGGAGAGAGCCGTCTGCGCCTTGGGGTCCCAATTGACCATACGGAGGCCACGATAAATCAAGCCCTTGTTGAAGAGGTCAACAAAGACTTTGATCACGCTTTCGCTGCGCGTTTCGTCCATCGTGAAGGCGGTGCGATCCCAATCGCAAGAAGCACCGAGCTTACGAAGTTGCTTGAGAATGATGCCACCGTGCTCTTCTGTCCAATCCCAGGCGTGGCCGAGGAATTCTTCGCGCGTCAAATCGCGCTTGCGAATGCCTTGTTTGGCCAATTTATTGACCACTTTCGCTTCAGTCGCAATAGAAGCGTGGTCGGTGCCGGGAACCCAGCAAGCATTCTTGCCTTCCATGCGAGCACGGCGCACGAGAATATCCTGAATCGTGTTGTTCAGAATATGTCCCATGTGCAAAACGCCGGTAACATTGGGGGGAGGGATGACAATCGTGTAAGGCCTGCGCCCGTCGGGCTTAGAACTGAAAAGTTTATGGTCGGTCCAGTAAGCATACCACTTACTTTCCACTGCCTCGGGGGCGTACTTCGTGGCTAATTCCATATATAGATCGATATTCTTTGTGTCGTAAAGAAAAAATAAAGTGTTGCAAAGTTACGCATTTAGCTGCAACTATCGCTGTTACAGGCTTATATTTTGCCCAGAATGCGGTCGATAACCCAGTTTGTCGGGGTGGCGCTCACGGCATCACAGGTGCAAACGGTATTTCCCTGTAGATGTCCCATGATTTCACGCAACAAAGGAACTTGAACGTGCTCCGGATTTTCGACAACCAAGTGACGCTCACCACATTCGCACTGAACATGGATGGGAGCGTAGGTAAAAACAGAAAAAGAGATTTGCCCACGGTCGCCAATAAGGAGGATTCTGTCCTCTTTTGCGCTCTCGTGTGCAACAAAGCACCAAGTTCCCGATGCCGGCATGCCGTCAGCAAAACGAAAGGCGGCACTCACCGTATCTTCGGTGGGGTAAAGTCCGCCACGATTGGCGGTATACCCTGTGGCCTCCACAATAGGACCGAATAATTGCTGGAGTAAATCTAATTGATGCGGCGCCAAATCATAGAAATATCCCCCACCGGCGATATCGGGTTGTAGACGCCAAGGTAAATCTTTGGAACTATAGTCCAAATCACGCGGAGGTA
Source organism: uncultured Prevotellaceae bacterium (assembly GCA_963517315.1). Taxonomy (GTDB): domain Bacteria; phylum Bacteroidota; class Bacteroidia; order Bacteroidales; family Bacteroidaceae; genus Alloprevotella. The sequence continues at coordinate 14,430 of CAUQEF010000006.1, read as the reverse complement.
CCGCGAAACGTATTTGCGCAGAAAGGACTTTCCCTATCGTTCCTTCCTCCAACAATTGACGTACGCGGTCGAAATAGGGAAGGTAGCGCCGATAGTAGGCCACAAAACAAGGGCGGCGCACTTCTGCGGAAATATGATTGATGCGAAGACAATCGGCATAGCTGGTGGCGAGCGGTTTCTCCACATAAACGGCTTTGCCGGCCTTGAGCGCCATGATCGAAAAGATGGCGTGTGTCGAAGGAGGCGTCGCAATATAGACGGCATCCACAGCCGGATCGTTCACAAGGTTCTGTGCATCGGCATACCAATGGGCGATATTGTGCCGTTCGGCGAAAGCCCGAGCACGAACTCCATTGCGACTCATCACCGCCACGACTTCTGCATCGGGTAATTCGGTGAAAGCCGGTAACATCTTCAGTTCAGTGGCTTGCCCACAGCCGATAAATCCCCACCGAATGGGAACATTTCTGTTCATTGGATTGTTGTCTTTTGGGATACTTCGGGAAAACGCAAAAGCTTTTGCTTATTTCTTTGACGTAAACTGGTGTTTCTTCTTTATATTGTGAGAGGAAACTCGATCATCTACAAGAGGACAAGGCGTTATTCTTCACCTTTATCGTTTCAAAGAGGGCATAGTCTTCTTTCCGCCGCGTATATAAATCTGATGCTGCTGAAGCGGATCAACGACTCTGCGGCCACTCAAATCATAGATTGGAGAAACGACGTCAGAGCTTTCTACTTTCTGCTGCTGAGTGCCCACAACACTGTAATTATCGTAACTGAACGTCATCGTGCTGTCCTCATTGATACGCATCCCGTAGAAGCGATGGCGCGAATTACCTTGATACCAAGACAAACGTGGCGTGGTTTCCACTGAAAATTCTTTGACCTCGCTCAAACCGGGATAGAAATCTCCGCGGTACTCTTCCAATTTCTTCGCCGTTGCGGCGCTCTGCCACGTCCCGTCGGCACGAACGATGCTGCATCGCGGATGCCCCTTGCTGATATTGACGCTATTTGAATCCCAACTGTTACTATCATAATCAATATGGTAGAATAACATTCCTTGGCCGATGCCTTTGGGAAACCAACGCGAAGGTTGGCGATTCTCCACGATATAATATTCCGCCGAACGATCGGGGTTTCTTAGGAGATAGGCCGCGGGCTGCGGGGAAGTACCTTTGGCAAGCGAACTTATTGTCAAGTTTCCATTAGAAACCGTCAATTCTTCGGGTTTTAACCAGCCCAAGCATGCACGCTCATAGGCTGAATAACCCATCGGCGCGTAACCATCGTTCCAATACTGTCCGTAGTCCATCACATCGAACAGGTCAGGCGTTTGGTAATCAAGCGGACTTCCCACCGTAGAATAGAAGTCGGGCAACCCCAAAGCGTGTCCGAGTTCGTGACACAACACACCGATACCATCGGGAACGACACGATCGACAACAGGATAGCCGTCTTTCATGACAACCTTCCCATTCTCACGCTTATAAACGGGGGTCAATTCATTCCCCACAAAGTAACTATTAAAGGCAATCCCATTGACTCGAGTAAACTCGGCTTTATAATGTGCCCAAATGAACTCCTCACTTCCTTTGGTCTTGGAGTTGTGCTCTCCTTCTCCCGCGAAAATGAATACAACCAAGGGAACGGCATTGCCTTTCACGAAAGGCTGAAAATTCATCCCTTGCGTTTGAGCAAGACGAAGTGCTTCATTGTAGAATTCATAGATATTGCCATTCTTGCTATTGCCCACATTCGCACCATAGAAGGAGCGCGGCCGCGAAAGCCGCACTTTTCCCAAAACTTCAAACTCGGGAGTGAAATGGCCATAGCTCTGATCTACGAAATAATCGCGCACACTTCCTCGCGATTTATTATTCTGACGATAGCCCGGTGCATTAAATTGCCGGTCATAGGTTTGAATTGTTGAATTTGGGTCAAAAGAAACGTCGGCAAACTCTACGAGAACGACCGGAATCAGTTGTTTCCCGATGCTGGGCAGTGTGCCCAATGCCGTTTGTCCCAAGCGACCGAGGCCATCTTCGGAGATCGTATGAAATGCACGTGTGGCACGTCGCGGAGCTTGGTAAGGGCAACGAAAATCTCCTCCACCGGGACGCATAAGACCTAAACTATCGAGTGAAACAGAAGAGATCTTGTCATCACCTCCCGAAACCAAAATGCGTCGTACGGGCTGAGTGGCCATCGCCATTGTGGTTGCTGCCGTGAAAAGACAAGTTAGGGCAAGGGATTTAGTCATCGTTTATTATAATAATGTAAGCCCACAATGCGATAATAGAGGGCTGTTAATTCAAAGATAAGGACACCGAGTGCTGAAAAAGCAGCGGCAGCCACATATACCCATGTTGGTACATAAGAATCGTTGAACATTAATTGCGACAGGGCGCTTTCCACCAATCCAATACCGATCAGTGCAAGTGGCAACACCACTAATCCACAGATGACCAACCACATTGACAGATTAAGCGTGAAGCGCAGCAATCGTTTGTCGGTGGAAGGTTGTCGAAGTTCGGGCTTAATGCACCAACGCCCAGTGCGCAACATGCGAAGTGTGGCGCGATGAGCATAAAGCAAACCGAGGAGCAGCAGCAGCGCCCCTATAGTAGTTCCAATGAGTCCCGGAAAATCGAGTCCAACAGCGCTCAATGCCACACCCGGAGCCACATCTTGCAACATTAATGCCATGATAGGCGCAATACAGCGGTACACAAGCGAAACGCAACCGACAGCAAAGATGGCGGCAGACGCTGCACTCAACAAATAGGGAATACCTATTTGACGAAAAGCCGTCCGTCGGCGTCGAGCTAAGATAAAGAAGGCTTTACGATAGGCTTTCATTAGATATATGCTTGATGTAGAAAGCAAAGGTAACTAAATCTTCGGTCAAATTCAAATATACGGCGCTTGAATTTTGACATCTGCAGTTTCGCTCGTCTCAATTGTTCGCTACAAGATAGTGATAAAACAAAAACTCCACTTCCCATTGCTGAGGGAAGTGGAGTATAAATTAGGAAGTGCGAACGATTATTCGCCCTTTTCCATCTTAGCTTTAAGCGCAGCGAGTGCGTCGTTGTCGCCGAGGAGGTTAGCTGCAGCCTGGTTGTTGAGAACTACAGCTTCTTCCTTGCTGGCACGAGGAGCAGCAGCGCGGCGGGGCTTCTTCTCGGTGCGTTCAGCCGATACACTTTCATCGAACGTGCGCGTGTGCGAAAGGAGGATGCGGCGGCCGTCCTTGTTGAATTCGAGCACCTTGAAAGCGAGCTTTTCGTTGAGCTGAGCCTTCGAACCGTCTTCCTTGGCGAGGTGACGAGGAGTTACGAAGCCTTCAACGCCATACTGGAGCTGAACCACAGCACCCTTGTCGTGAAGTTCCGTGATCGTACCTTCGTGTACGCTACCTTCGGTGAACACCGTTTCGAATACATCCCAGGGATTTTCTTCGATCTGCTTGTGACCGAGGCTGAGACGACGGTTGTCCTTGTCGATTTCGAGCACCTTCACTTCGATGGGTGCACCTACCTGCGTAAATTCGCTGGGGTGCTTCACCTTCTTCGTCCAAGAGAGGTCGGAGATGTGGATCAGACCGTCAACACCTTCTTCGAGTTCTACGAACACACCGAAGTTGGTGAAGTTACGAACCTTAGCCGTGTGCTGCGAACCAACGGGGTACTTCACTTCGATGTCCTTCCAGGGATCTTCCTTGAGCTGCTTGAGACCGAGCGACATCTTGCGATCCGTGCGGTCGAGCGTGAGGACAACAGCTTCCACTTCGTCGCCTACCTTGAGGAAGTCCTGAGCAGAGCGGAGGTGCTGGCTCCAAGACATTTCAGAAACGTGGATGAGGCCTTCAACACCGGGAGCAATTTCTACGAATGCACCGTAGTCAGCCATTACCACTACGCGACCCTTAACCTTGTCGCCGACTTTGAGTTCTGCATCAAGCGCATCCCAGGGATGGGGCGTGAGCTGCTTGATACCGAGCGCGATGCGCTTCTTCTCTTCGTCGAAGTCGAGGATAACCACCTTGAGCTTTTCGTCGTCCTGCACCACTTCGCGGGGATTGCTTACGCGACCCCAAGAAAGATCGGTGATGTGAACGAGACCGTCCACGCCGCCGAGGTCGATGAAGACACCGTAGTTGGTGATGTTCTTAACCGTACCTTCGAGCACTTGACCCTTCTCGAGCGTGCTGATGATCTGTTGCTTCTGAGCTTCGAGTTCAGCCTCGATAAGTGCCTTGTGGCTAACCACAACGTTCTTGTACTCTTGGTTGATCTTAACCACTTGGAAGTCGAGGGTCTGACCAACGTAAACGTCGTAGTCGCGGATGGGCTTAACGTCGATTTGCGAACCGGGAAGGAAGGCTTCGATGCCGAATACGTCGACGATCATACCGCCCTTCGTGCGGCACTTGATGTAACCCTTGATGATTTCCTTGTTCTCGAGAGCCTGGTTGATGCGCTCCCACGACTTGCTTGCGCGAGCCTTCTTGTGAGAGAGGATGAGCTGTCCCTTCTTGTCCTCGAGGTTTTCTACGTACACCTCTACTTTGTCACCGATCTTAAGTTCGGGATTGTAGCGGAATTCGTTGGCGGGAATAACACCATCGCTCTTAGAGCCGATACGTACCACAACTTCGCGCTTCGTGATATCGGTGATTTCACCTTCTACCACTTCGTTTTCGTGCACGTTGTTGAGCGTCTGTTCGTAAGCCGCTTCAGTAGCCTTGTGGTTTTCGCCGGTGGCAACAGTGCCGTTTTCAAATGCATCCCAATCGAAATCTGCGAGAGGAGCAACGTTTTTGAGATTCTCCATTAATGTTAGTTAGTTGATAAATGTGGATAAATAGAGCCCGTCTCGGCCGCGTCCGAGTGTCCCATATTGGAGAAAGAGGGCTGCGCTCGGGATGTCGTGGCACGACGACGGAAATTCACACGATGGCAAAACACCGCGATGAATCGCTTGCAAATGTAGGCGTTTTTTTTGAGATAGGCCGTTTTCAAGGCTAATATTTCGTTGTAAGTGAGATATTTTCGCTATTTCAGCCTGCTTTGTTCAGCGAAAATTGTACTTTCGCCCTATAAACTCCGCAACTTATGAAGAAAATCCTTCTTTTTGCTGCAACTTCTCTCCTCCTTTTCGCAGCCTGCACCCCGAAAAAAAGTGGTAACACCGTCCAAAGCACGATGGACAGCACCGAAGTGGTGCAAGATTCCACAATGACCGCCGATTCCACACTCTACGGTACGGCAACAGACGATTGGGGAATGAGCACCTTCGCCCTCAAAACGACCGACGGCCGCGAAGTTGAAGTGGTGCGCACGCGCAACAATGGCACACCGGCCGACATCTACGGAGATTTGGTACCGGGTAGCGAATACGCCATCACGACCACCGACGGCGGTTCGTCCTTGGGCACGGCCATCAACCTCACACAACTTAAAAGTATCGTCGGCGATGACTTCAAAATCGTGAATGGGCAATTATATCTCCATCCCTCCAAACAAGCCGAGGCCGTTGAAATTTTGAAACTCGACGCCGATAGTTTGGTGGCCAAAGGAACGACAGAAGTTTACCGCCTTGGAAAGCCAAAACATTGATGACGCCGAACAGCAAACCCATACGCGTATATAAAGCCTCCGCCGGATCCGGGAAAACCTTCACGTTGGCCGCCGAATTCATCGCCAACCTGCTGAACGACTTCGACACTTTTGACAACGCGCACCGCCATCAGCTCGCCATCACCTTCACCAAAAAGGCGACCAACGAGATGAAGGAGCGCATTTTGCAGTATCTCTACGAATTAGCCTACGAAGATTTGGCGAAAGTGGGGATGCTCGGCGCTGTGCGTGCACGATTGGCACAACCGCTGAGCGACACCGCCATCCGCGATCGAGCCCAAAAGACCCTTCACCAGATTCTTCACGGCTACGACCACTTCCGTGTGATGACCATCGACTCGTTTTTCCAGTCGATGCTCACCGCCTTGGCCCACGACCTCGGGTTATCGGCCGGCTTTCGCGTGGAACTCAACGACAAAACTACAGTGAGTCGCGCCGTCGACAAGATGTTGCGCGAACTGCGTCCCGGATCACCGGAATTGGAGTGGGTCACCCGCTTCGTCGAAGAGCGTTTGGAAGATTCCAAAAGCTGGAACGTGAGCTTTCCGCTCAACGAATTGGCTCAAGAGCTCACGAAGGAGGTCTATATGACCCACGCCGATCAACTTCGCGCGCTTCCGCTCGACAGCACTACCGTCAATCGTTACCGCGCTGTCATCCAAAAGCTCAAACAAGGTGCCCAAGAGCGCATCCAAGCGCAGGCCACGCAGCTCGACGGGGACATCTCGGCAAATGAGGGCTATACCAAACTCAGCAGAGGGAAAATCTCTTTTCAAGGCTTCCTAAAAAAATATATCGATTGGGATTTTGGGCAAGGCGGCTCGGTAGATAAAGTCAAGACGGACACCATTGACAAGTTCATAGCAGATCCCGTTTCTAAACTCAACAAGAAATACGTAGGGCAGTGCGACGCTTGGGTAGAAAGTCTTGCAGAGGCTTTTGCCGCTTTCCGCCAACTCGTCGAGAAGGAGCTGCTTTGTATCAATTCGTGCGAATTGAGTCTGCAAAAACTCAACTCGCTCCGTTTGCTCGACAACATCGACCGCGAAGTCCGCGCCCTCAATCGCGAAAGCAATGCCTTCCTACTGGCCTACACCCCCTTGCTCTTTCACAAACTCGTCGGGTCGGACGAAGTTTCCTTCGTCTTCGAACGCGCCGGCACGAATTTTCGGCACATCATGATCGACGAGTTTCAAGACACCTCCCACCTGCAATGGGAAAACCTCAATCATCTCTTTTGCGAAACCACATCCACCGGCAACAGCAGCATGATTGTCGGCGATGTCAAGCAAGGCATTTACCGCTGGCGCGGAGGCGATTGGAACACGCTCGCCCAATTTCGCGACAACACCTACACCGAGATCAAACATCTCGAACGCAATTATCGCAGCGGCGAACGGATTGTGCGTTTCAACAATCGGCTTTTTGTCCATGCCGCGCAAGTGCTTGACGAAGACGGCTTGGACAAAGAGCAGACCATCACAAGGCTTTACACCAAGGAAGAAGTTGCCCAAGAGCAAAACAACGCCGGCGGCTTCGTACGCGTCCACATTCTCCCCAAACCCACGAAGGCAGATCCCGAAGCTGACGATGCCGCGACTGATCTCGACAATGAACAGGCGGCAGTGGAGCAAGAATTGGCCGAACAAATCGTGCGATTGCGCAAAGCCGGCATCCCTTATGATAAAATGGCCATCCTCGTGCGCAAAAAGACCGAGGCGCAGCTCGTTTTGTCGTTCTTCGAATCGCTTACCGACCACGCATATTTCAGCCAAGACCCCATTCGGCTGATGTCCGACGAGGCTTTTCTCTTAGAATCCTCGCCCGCCGTGCAAACCATCATCCATACGCTGCGATGGGTGCTGCGTGCCGACGACGGTGTGGCACGAGCCTACATCGAAGCGCATTGTCCTTCCGAAAAGCTCACCGCCGTTTTAGAACAAATCCGTCAATGGCAGAAAGAGTTCTACCGCAACGTCCCATTCTACGAACTCGTGGAGCACATCGTCGAGCTTTTTGGGCTCAATGCCCAAAAGGGACAAGCACCCTATCTCTACGCCTTTTTGGATGCCGTCATCACTTTCCTCGAAGAGAACATCCCCGATGTCGCCACCTTCCTTAAATATTGGGACGAGAAGCTGCATGAACAGAGCATCCCCTCTGCGGCGGCCAAGGGCGTGCGCATTCTCACCATCCACAAGTCCAAAGGGCTCGATTTTCACACGGTTTTCATCCCCTATTGCAACTGGGACATCGAGAAAGACCGCACTTCCGACCTCTTGTGGGTAGCCCCCGACCAAGCCCCCTACAACGACATCCCGCTACTCCCGATTGCACTCAACAAAAAGACGGCCAACAGCATCTACGCCGAGCACTATGTGCAGGAACACGTCAATCGTCGTGTCGAAAGTCTCAACATCGGTTATGTCGCCTTCACGCGCCCGCGGCAAAACATGGTCGTCATCGCGCCTTACAAGGAAAGTAACACCTTTCGAGAGGTGCTCGCCACCGCACTGTGGCGCGCCGCTCAAGACGAAGCCGAATGGAGAGCCTGTTTGCAGAGCGCCAACACCGACGAGCTGCCGAAAGACGGAGACCTCATGACGGAAACAACGGCCGCCTCACCGGCTTTCGACCCGGACGGCGAACTCCTTTTTGAATGGGGCACTCCCTCCAACCTCGAATGCCAAACCGACGACCGGAAGAAGACACGAAGCAATCCGTTGCTCTTCGATCCCACGGCCGAATCCGTGCACTACAACCTCAACGACCGCAAGGTGCAAGTCGTGCAGTCCAACAACGCCCACCTCTTCAACGCCCGCCTGCTTGAAGAGCCCGACTCCCACGGCGAAATTGAGCAACTCGAAGCGCGACGTCGCGGCGAAATGCTCCATGCCATTCTCGAAAACGTGGAAAGCGTCGATCAACTTCCGTCCGCGATCGAGCGTTTTGCAGCCGAAGGCCGCTTGGTCGACAATGCCGATGCCGCCACCGTCACGCAGCAGCTCACCGAAGCCTTGGCGCATCCCACCGCGCGAGAGTGGTTCGACGGATCGTGGACCCTCTACCGCGAACGTAACATCTTGTGCAAGGGCGCGGCACCGCAACGCCCCGACCGCGTGATGGAACGCGAGGGAGAAACCATCGTCGTCGACTACAAGTTCGGCGCGCCACACGGCCGTCATCACACGCAAGTGCGGCACTATTGTGAGTTGCTCTCGCAGATGGGGCGGCGCAACGTCCGCGGCTTTGTTTGGTATGTCTACACCGGGCGAATCGATACCGTCGAATTGGAGCCCGAACTCTTCCAAAACTGATCCTCTACAACCGTGTTTTCGGACGAAACACGTTGGGCATTTCCCGAAATAGGGTGGGGTAAGAAAAAAGCAGTCCACTTTCTATCAAAAGTCGTGAAGTTTCTATCGAATCTTCACGACTTTTTTTCGTAAGTCCTCAACTTTTCCAGTCCCTTTGTGCCCCTTTCGGCTCAATGTGCAAAAGCCCCTACACCGAAAGTCCCAAAACACAGCGCATTTCTACACTTTTCCGTGCGAAGTCTTTGTAATGTGTGCGCTTATCGCTACATTTGCAGTGTTGACTTCGGCAGTTTGGCCAATCGCGCGGCCTTGCCGAAAAGCAAGCGCCGAACTACCATTGTGTCCGCATCTCGTTTTTCGCCACGGTCGGCGGTAAACGAACGGCACAAGACTGCGTTGCGGACGCTCCTCAGAACGTAAAACGTAAATATATCTATCATACACTCACAACATCATGACAATCGATACTTGCAACTTCGCAGGCCGGAAAGCCATCGTACGTGTGGACTTCAATGTGCCCCTCGACGAGAACGGTAACATCACCGACGACACCCGCATCCGCGGTGCGCTCCCCACCCTCAAGAAGGTGCTTGCCGACGGCGGCGCGCTCATCATCATGAGCCACATGGGTAAGCCCAAAGGTCAGGTGAACCCCAAGTTCTCTCTCGGTCAAATCAAAGAAGCCGTAGCCGCTGCGCTCAACGCCCCCGTGACGTTCGCCCCCGACTGCGCCAAAGCACAGGAAGCTGCCGCAGCCCTGAAGCCCGGCGAAGTGCTTCTGCTCGAAAACCTCCGTTTCTATCCCGAAGAAGAGGGTAAGCCCGTGGGCATCGACAAGGCCGATCCCGCTTTCGACGCTGCCAAGAAGGAAATGAAGACGCGCCAGCAAGAGTTTGCCAAGACGCTCGCCGCCTACGCCGATTACTATGTGATGGACGCCTTCGGCACTGCCCACCGCAAGCACGCTTCGACCGCAGTGATCGCCGACTACTTCGATGCCGACCACAAGATGCTCGGTTACCTCATGGAGAAGGAAGTGGAAGCGGTCGACAACATCCTCAAAAACATCAAGCGCCCCTTCACTGCCATCATGGGTGGTTCGAAAGTATCGACCAAGATCGGTATCATCGAGAACCTCATGGACAAGGTCGACAACCTCATCCTCTGCGGTGGTATGACTTACACGTTCGCTCGCGCACTCGGCGGCAACATCGGCGTGTCGCTCTGCGAAGAAGACAAGCTCGATCTCGCTCTCTCCATCATCGAGAAGGCCAAGGCCAAGGGCGTTAACCTCGTGCTCGGCACCGACTGCGTAGCCGGCGACGACTTCAAGAACGACTGCAACACGCAAGTGGTATCGGTGAAGGACATTCCCGAAGGCTGGGAAGGTCTCGACGCCGGTCCCGAGAGCCGCGAGGCTTTTGCCGCTGTCATCGAACCCGCCAAGACGATCCTCTGGAATGGTCCCGCCGGTGTGTTCGAATTCGACAACTTCACGGCCGGTTCGCGCGCCATCGCCGATGCGATTGCCGTTGCCACGAAGAACGGTGCCTTCTCGCTCATCGGCGGTGGTGACTCCGTAGCCTGCATCAACAAGTTTGGCATGGCCGACCAAGTGTCTTACATCTCTACCGGCGGCGGCGCGCTGCTCGAAGCCATCGAAGGTAAGATACTTCCCGGCGTTGCAGCCATCAAGGGCGAATAAGACTCAGCTTTTTATAGCAACAACTCATTCAAAGTTACGGAGTGTGCAACGCCGCAAGCGTTGCCACACCGTAACTTTTTTCCTTTTCTATATGTCGTTCTCCTTATTTTCTTTCCCTTGTGCCCTTCGTATGAGTGCGCTCGGCGCATTGCTGCTGTCGATGGGCGCTTGTCAACGTCCGTCCGCCTCAATTGAGGTCGGGGATCGCCGTGCACCTGACGACAGCACGTCGCTGCGCATTGCCTGCACCCCGACAGCCGAAAGTCTACCGTTCTATTACGCCGTTCGCAGTGGCATTTGTGATTCGATCGGTCTCCCGCTGCGCGTGAAAACATACTTTGCACAGTTGGATGCGGACACCGCGCTCCTCGGTCGCACAGTCGACGGCGGAGTCACCGACCATTATCGGGCGGCGCACTACCGCTCAAGCGGACGGATGCAGCACTTCGACGACTATATCCCGCTCAACGGCAGTTGGTCGCTGATCGCGGGCGGACGTTTGCGCATTCGCGAACTGCGCAACCTCAAAGGGCGCACCGTGGCCATGGCTCGTTTTGCCAATTCCGATCACTTCATCACTCGTTTGCGCGACAGTTTGCAGTTGAAAAGCGACGACGTTTTCTACGCTCAGGTCAACAATTACAAGATTCGCCTGCTCATGCTTCAGAACGAGCAGATCGATTGTGCCGTACTGCCCGAACCTTACGCTTCGCGTGCCTTGTCCGAGGGCAATGTGCGTTTATCGACAGCACGCCCCGCCGAGATGCGCATGTCGCTCTTCATCCGCCGGCGCGCCTTGCACGGCAAGCGCCATCGAGAGCAGACTCAACTTCTGCGCAAAGCCTACAATTTGGCCGTGGCCGCCCTCAACAAGGGACGTTCCCCACGTTTGGACACGGTGCTCGTCAAAGATTACCAAGTTCCGGCTCACCAATTATCGACCGTGCGCCTACCTCACTACACTCCTGTGCGCTAAACAGTACCTCTCCATCCCTCTACAATGAATACTGTCACCTATCTCACTCTTCGCGAAGACACACTCCGCGCGCTGCGTGAATTTCGACTTACCGACGCACTCCGCGCACTCAATGGTCAACTCAGACAACTTGGCGGCGTGGACGAATTCCGATTCCGACACGGCCATTTGGAAAAAGAGTATGCAGAATTTCTCGATGAACTGCAAGCAGGCAGCAGTGTCGCTCCGTTCTCCGAACAGCAACTGGAACTTTTGCAAGAGACTTACCGCCTCGTCGATGATCTGCATCGCTATTATCGTTTCGAGTTTGCCTGCGGTTTTGTGCGCCCCGAGAAAGAAGTGGACGGGCGCGTGATGCGTCACCACCTTTTGGCGCAAGATGAAAGTCGCCCTACGGTGCGTTCGGTATTCGACGGCCAAGCTTCCAACGAAACGCTCTTCAATGTGCTTTGGACCTCACCGCAGTGGAGCGCCGAAGATGCACAAGCGGCACAGCATTTTCTCCACCGCGAAACGGTAGACACTGAACGGCGCGCCATGGCCGCCTCGGCCGTCACCCTGCGTCTCTTCGCCTCGTTCGATGATCGGCAGTTTACATGGCTGTGCGCCGCCGCGGAGCAAGAACACGACGCCGTGTTGCGCGCTCGCGCCCTGACGGGAGTGGTACTCGCGGCAAGTAAACAAGCCGCATGGCTACCGCTTTTCCCCGAGACGCAAGTAGCACTGCAAAGCCTTGTGGCCTCTCCCTATATGCGTCGCTTGTCGAAGACATTGCAGTGCGCTTTGTGGGTGGCGCAGGACACTGTAGCCTTCAATCGCCACTTGGTGAAAGACTTACTCCCGCTGATCATCGAATGTCGGGAGTCTTTTCCCGCCTCGGTTGAGGAAGTGGAACGCGTGCTCTACGAAGGAGAAAATCTGTCGGAGCATGAGCAAAACATTCGGCGTGTGTTTATGGAAGTGGCGCAGGCACAGGGAGAGGGCATGGACGTGAACTACGGCATTTTCCGCCGGTTCTTGGCACCGCATCCCTTTTTCCGAGAGGCCTCGCACTGGTTCTATGAGTTTTCGCCCACCCACCGCGAATTTGCGCACCTGCCCGCCGACATCGATGTGAGCATGGCCGCGCAAGGGGCGCGCATCGGCAATACCGAACGCTTCGGATGGGTGAAAGCTGCGGAGCTGCTCAGCGCACTTACCGACGAAGTGACGAAACGCGAACGCCACATGCAGTTCAATTCGCCCTTTGCGGAAGCCAACTTCATGTTCACTGTCGATGTGGTGGGCGATACGGAAGACATTCTCCTCATCAAGGGCTATGTGCGCGACCTTTTCCGCTTTTCGTCTCTCTATGCGCATCGCAACGAACAAGAGAATCCGTTTCACGGTGATCTTTTTCTTGCCGGTTCTCCACTTTTTTCCGCTGCTTTTGAAGAGGAAGAGGAACGCATCGAACTTTCAGAATTTTGTCTCCGCCACAAGTTGTGGAACTGCGTGCCGGAACTGATCGACGAGCAAACTACAAACGTTGAGTCGCTGCGTAAATTGGCTTATTCTCACTATCGGTTGAAGAACCTGAAGGAGGCCGTGCGCATTCTCGAACTCGCTTTGCAGCTCGACGCGAACAACTATGACCTATTGCGCGGCATCGCCCGTATTTACGATGAATTGGAGCAAAACGAGGAGGAACTCACCTATTTGGTGCAGATGGAGGCGCAGCAACCGGAGGACGAACAACTGCTGTTCATGATCGCGGTGTGCTATGCCCGCTTGGGATTGTATGATTTGGCCTTGTCATACCTCTATAAACTGGAGTATCTCTACCCGAACAACTTGTTGGCGAAGCGAACCAAGGCCTTGTGCTTGTTCTGCTTGCAGCGTTACACAGAAGCAGAACCGCTCTTCGAAGCACTCCTCACGGCGGACGTAACTCCATTGGCTTTGCAGAAAGAGGATGAGGAGAAGCAGCGCGAAAACGTCATCCACGTCAAGGCCGGCGACTATTATCACGCTGCACATACGGCCTGGGCACTCGGAAAGACGGACAAAGCCATCGAATACTACATCAGTGGGCTTTCGATCAAGGGCGATACGCGTGCAAATGTGAACTTTTTTGACGAAGATCTCAAAGAGTTGCGCGCCATCGGTTGGTCGGAAATCGATTTTGCCTTGATCCGTGACCTCATCAACCGCGAGTTGGAAGCCTAACAGCCATGAAGTGCGGGCACGCAGGGCACTATCAACTGAGTGTTCATGCTTTTTCTGTACTCCTTGCCCACAGAGCCCAAAAGATAAACCACGGAGGCGGATGAGTTGTGGGTTGTATGCTGTGTGGACAGCGGATTGGGTAGCTTCGATCATGTCTCGTCGCGGTCGCGTGAAGGCGCGCCGCGAGCCGGAGCATAGTGCCTTTTTGTCTGTTCCGAGAGGTTGGGATATAGCTAAGTCGCGTAGGTTCAGTAAGTCAAAGAGCGTTTGCGCCGGATGGTCGGGAAAAATACCTCGACTTTGCGCTATATGGACGCCGCAGTGCGGCGGAATGAAGGGAAATTGTGTTTTGTCAAGCGCAAAAGTAAGGATTTAGTTTCGAACTATCGAATATTTCGCGAGAAAAATGTTTCATTTCTTGAGAATCGGGAGAGAACGAATAAAAACTTGTGGACTTTCTTTCGAAACGCCCCTTCTTTTCTCAGCTTCCTCCCCGCTTTTTTTGAAAAGACGCCCGTCCCTTCGCTCACGGTGTCACCCACTGTTTCCTCATCCGCACAGCCTTACGCGCGAACG
>CAUQEF010000005.1:0-116538 GCA_963517315.1 uncultured Prevotellaceae bacterium | reverse complement strand
ACCTGTAACCTTCTGATCCGTAGTCAGATGCTCTATTCAGTTGAGCTACGGAGCCGAAACTCTGAGATTGAGTGATGTTGATTGCGGTGCGTACGGGACTCGAACCCGTGACCCCATGCGTGACAGGCATGTATTCTAACCAGCTGAACTAACGCACCGTTTGCATTTTGAGGAGTGATGTTCGTTAGAAGCATCCGTTGTTCCTCGTTTGCGATTGCAAAGGAAGCACATTTCTCTGAATTGACCAAACACTTGCGCGTTTTTTTTCATTTTCTCCCGTGTTTTTCTTCAAAGTCCCCTTGTTTTGGCGAAAAGTCCTCTTGTTTTCTGAGTTAATTCTCTTGTTTCTCTACACAGTCCAAAGAAATGAAGTATCTTTGTCGATGCATCTTCCTCTGCATGAAGGAACTTACTTATAGACCAAACTACTTACTCGACTCATCCAATGAAAAGTCTTCGCGAACTCTTTCGCATCGGCTACGGCCCCAGCAGTTCCCACACCATGGGTCCCCGCTCTGCCGCCGAACAATATAAACTCCGCCACCCGGAAGCCGTCCGTTTTTGTGTAACGCTCTATGGCAGTCTGGCCGCCACGGGCAAGGGGCATTTAACCGACATGGCAATTAAAGAGGTGCTGGGAGAGCAACGCACACATATTATATGGAAGCCCGACGTCTTTCTTTCCTTTCACCCCAATGGCATGAAATTTGAGGTGGAACACAGCGACGGTGTTCTTTCAGATCCATGGACTGTCTATTCTGTAGGCGGTGGTGCATTGGCTGAAGAGGGCGAAGACAAGACCGGTTCGCGCGATGTCTACGAACTCGACCACTTGGGCGACATCATGGACTGGTGTGCCCGGCGAGGTGTGGACTACTGGAATTATGTGGAGGCTTGCGAGGGGCCGGAAATATGGACTTATTTGGCCGAGGTGTGGGAGGCGATGAAAGCAGCCGTGGAACGCGGCTTGGAGCACGAAGGTGTTTTGCCCGGCGAACTGCACTTGCAGCGCAAAGCTCCTCGCTATTATATTAAGGCCAAGGGCTACGGCGCGAATCTGCAATCGCGCGGTTTGGTTTTCTCCTACGCACTGGCTGTGAGCGAAGAGAATGCCGGCGGCGGACAGATCGTAACGGCGCCCACTTGCGGATCGTGCGGTGTGGTTCCCGCAGTACTATACCATATATATAAGAGTCGTCAAATCAGCGAAAACCGAATCCTCCATGCTTTGGCCACCGCCGGCCTCATTGGTAACGTGGCCAAGACACTGGCCTCCATCTCGGGTGCGGAAGCCGGTTGTCAAGCCGAAGTGGGCGTGGCCTGTGCCATGGCTGCCGCGGCTGCGAACTACTGTTTCGGCGGGAGTTTGGGCAGTGTGGAGTACGCGGCTGAAATGGGATTGGAGCACCACCTCGGTATGACCTGCGACCCGATTTGCGGATTGGTGCAAATTCCGTGTATCGAACGCAACGCCCACGCAGCCGCCCGCGCGCTCGATGCCAACATTTATGCGACCTTTGCCGAAGGCGTTCACCACATTTCTTATGACAAGGCGGTCATCGTGATGGGCAAGACCGGCCGCGACCTACCGTCCCTCTATCGCGAAACTTCGGAAGGCGGATTGGCCGAAGTCTATCACAAATAATGTTTAGTATCGCACAAATTGCTACGTAAGCACCGAATTATTACTATCTTTGCCACAACGTCCTCTTTTGTAGGATGATATTTTCAACGATTACCCTCAAGACCTCAAAATACAATGGCCGGATATTTGGTAGACGACACTCGAAAAGTGACCACTCACCGACTACTTGAAATGAAGCAGCAAGGCAAGAAGATTGCCATGCTCACCGCTTACGATTACACCACCGCCGGCATCGTCGACGAAGCCGGCGTCGACTGCATCCTCGTGGGCGACAGCGCATCGAACGTCATGGCCGGCAATGTGACCACCCTGCCCATTACACTCGACCAAATGATTTATCATGCCAGCTCCGTGGTGCGCGCGGTGAAGCGTGCACTGGTGGTTTGCGACATGCCCTTCGGCACTTACCAAGTGAACCCCACGGATGGTGTTCGCAATGCCATTCGCATCATGCAAGAGACCGGCGCCGACGCGCTGAAGCTGGAAGGCGGCGTGGAAATCATCGACACGGTGCGCAAAATCCTTGAAGCCGGCATCCCCGTGATGGGACATCTCGGACTCACTCCGCAGAGCATCAACAAGTTTGGCACGTATGCCGTTCGCGCTCGCGAAGAAGCGGAAGCCAACAAGCTGATCAGCGATGCAAAAGCGCTGCAAGAGGTGGGGTGCTTCGCGCTGGTGGTCGAAAAAGTGCCGGCCAGTCTCAATGCGCGCGTTTGCAATGAGCTGGAAATCCCGGTGATTGGCATCGGTGCCGGGCCTTCCGACGGGCAAGTGCTGGTCATCGACGACATGTTGGGTAAGAACAAATCGTTCTCACCAAAATTCTTGCGTCGCTATGCTGACTTGCACACCATTATGACCGATGCCATCGGAAGATTCGTCACCGACGTCAAAACAGCGGACTTCCCTTCCGAACTCGAACAATACTGACTTCAACTCTCTCGACAGATCAGCCTATGAAAAAGCGAAATCGGCTTTTCGGCTTAGCAATAGCTCTCTGCCTACTGGCTCCGTTCAGCTCTCAAGCCAAGGTGAACATCACCTCCAAACCGCGCCCGACGGATGTTGTGGCCGATGAATTGCCCGCGCGTGCAGGAAATAACACACAGCGCAGCATTCCCGGCGTACTTTTTGTGCGCCCGACCACCGGACAAATCAATGCTCGCTATCGCGAAGGTATCGATGTAAGCCGCTATCAAGGCTACATTGATTGGAATCGCGTCGGTACAGAAGGTGGCGTCAGCTACGTCTATATCAAAGCCACGGAAGGTTCTTCGCTGGTAGACCCCTACTATGCGACCAACTTGTATGGCGCTCGCCAAGCCGGATTGAGTGTTGGTAGTTACCATTTCTACCGCCCGCAGATCGACATTTACGAGCAATTGGCCAATCTCACCACGGTGGTACAAAAGCACGAGCAGGATTTGGTACCGCTCATCGATATTGAAACCACCGGCGGCGTTCCACACGACAAATTTGTGGCCGACTTGCAGGTTTTTGTCGAGAAAGTGACGGCTTTCTACGGCCGTCGTCCCCTACTCTACACCTACCAAAACTTCTATAACAAGCATTTGGTAGGCACATTCTGGGGTTATCAATGGATGATCGCCAAGTATCACCGCGAAGAGCCTTATCTCGACGACAACACTGACTACATGATGTGGCAATACTCGCAAACGGGACGCGTCCCGGGCATTCCCGTGAATGTCGACCGCAGCCGCCTTATGGGTATCCACAGCTTGAGCGCATTGCGCATGTAAAAAAGATCGAGCGATTCGTTTGTTTCGCGAAAAAAGTTCTATCTTTGCACTAACAAACCCTGGGGTCGACTGGATTTGACAGCGGTTCGAGGTGATTTGTAAGCACGCAGTGCGGATGTTAGCGGGCACTCTAATCTCGGCTATCAACAATTTATCTGGCGAAAACAACTTTGCTCTCGCTGCCTAATCGAAGTACAGTAGATTGGCTTTATTCCTGCTCCAGGAGCGGGAACGAGACATCACCCAAGAGCACTTTCTCCTTTGCGTCTTGAACCGGTGGTGCAGTAATTAGGAGATAGGACTTCGAAGCCTCGTTCGTTGTCCGAAATTTTAGAGGATAAGGCGCGGTTTCGACTGCTTTCGTCTCACACCGCGCACGAAAATCCGATAGAAAGCTAAGCGTGTAGAAAGCAAGTTAGTTCTCCGTTTGGACGAGGGTTCAATCCCCTCCGGCTCCACAAAACATGCGCCGGCCTACTCATCTCGAGTAGGCCGGCGCAAATTTGTTATATCACACCAATAAAAGAAGCCTCCCCTTTAACTCATGGGCAAAGGGGAGGCTTTGTGTTGAACTTTCGAGGAGCTCTTCATGCCACTCGATCAGAACTCTACATTGAAGCGTAAATTAAGTTGGCGACCGGTCAGATAGTTCGGCACACCGTGGCGGTTTCCTTCTATGTCTGTGATCCAATAATAGGAGTTGACGTTGCGAATGCCGAGCAGATTGAAGCAATCAATACCCAACCAAGCATCGCGCACATACTTGCCCCATCCGACCACCGGACGACGGCCATTTTTAAGTTCCGTCTTGAACAAGTGATAGTTCAGCCCCACATCCACACGCTTGTAGGCCGGCGCTCGGAAAGTCTGTTCTCCGCGCGAGGAATGCGGCGGCCCAAAAGGCAATCCATGCGCAAAGGCAGCACGCAAAGTGAGCGCCCATCGCGTAGAACCGGGGAAATAATCTGTGAAGTAGAGCGACACGTTATATCGCTGGTCGGTGGGACGTGGATACCACACGCCTCCCATTTTTTCGCGGGTCTGCATCAACGAGAAAGTCAACCAAGAATCGGTGCCGGGAACAAACTCTCCGAACAATTTGAAGTCAACGCCCGCGGCATAACCCGAAGCTAAATTGCGACCATAGTACACCACACGCACATTGTCGACGGTGTAAGGAATGAGATTAGATAGCCTTTTGTAATAAGCCTCCGTCGTAAAGCGAAACGGGCGCTTCATCAATTGGAACGTATAATCGGCTCCCACGACAAAGTGCACCGAACGCTGACTGCGCACTGCGGGGTTGAGTTGTACGGTCACGCTACCATTTGAACGCACCGTGTCGCGCAACTCTTTGTAGAAGGGCGCTTGATAATACAATCCCGTTGCCGCTCGCAATGTCCAACGATCATTCCATTCCGGAATATAACCAACAGACAAGCGCGGCGAGACGAATGTTTCATTGTTCCAGTCGCGGTGCGTCAATCGCACACCGGCAGTCACGTTGAACAAGCCATGCGAAGCCACATGCCTCCAAGTATCTTGCAAAAAAGCTTCAGTGGTATGCGCCACCATGCGGTTCGTCGAACGCATGGCATAGATCAAATGCAACGCTCCCGGGGTGTGCGGCAAAGAATAGCCGGTTGAATCGCGCATCTCCCACTCCACAGCCCGTTCATTGGCCGACTCTCTGCGCCAATCCAATCCGCCAAGCAGTCGATGCTCTCCCACTTTCATTCCGCCGCGCAAACCGGCTTTCATCACCCGCGCCGTCATCGAGTTACGGGCGTGCTCCATATAAGTACCGACGCCCAACTGCTTGCGGGTGGTCACTTCATTGAGCCAATACTGGCCTTGAATATCATACGTTTCGCGCTCTCGCGTGCCGAATCCCGACCATTGCAAAGCTAAAAAGGCCGTGGGAGTGAAATGCCGCGTGAGAGTGGCAGCGCCGAAAAGTGTGCGAAACGCATCACGCTCTTGTCCGTCGAAATAAACCTTGAACGAACGCGCATCAAACATCGTACCATAGCGCGTTTCACGGTCGTGGGGTACAAAATTATAGTGATTGTCTGCCACATTCCCCAGCACATCAAGCGACCACTGCTTGGATGGTCGCCACGACATCGCCAACTGATAG
This sequence comes from uncultured Prevotellaceae bacterium, assembly GCA_963517315.1. Taxonomy (GTDB): domain Bacteria; phylum Bacteroidota; class Bacteroidia; order Bacteroidales; family Bacteroidaceae; genus Alloprevotella. Next base: position 110,990 of record CAUQEF010000005.1, on the reverse strand, counting down.
TCGAAGAAGTTCGGGCGGTATTCTCCTTCCGTGTCGAGAGAGCCTAAAAGATAACGCGTTGTCTTATAACGGGCAGAGGTCATCACCGAAAACTGCTTATTGCCCCAACCGAGATAGACGCCTCCGCCCAGCATTGAGCCGTTGACAGACGCTTCCCACTGTTCGGGACGCCGATAAGTGATGTCGAGCACCGACGACATTTTGTCGCCGTATTTCGCCTCGAAGCCACCGGACGAAAACTTGATACTTTCCACCATCGCGCTATTGATCACAGAAAGCCCTTCTTGCTGCCCGGAACGCACCAACTGCGGACGATAAAGTTCTATTCCATTGAGATATACGACATTTTCGTCAAACGATCCTCCGCGCACATTATACTGTGAGGAGAGTTCGCTATGAGTCGACACACCCGCTTGAGCAATCACCAATTCTTCCACTGCGTTTCCCGTTGCCGAAGGTGCTCCTTTGGACAAAGTGGGGTTCAACTGCTGTGTGGCCGTCGTCTGTCTTCGCTGCGATTTCACCACCGCCTCGCCGAACGAGGCCGTATAGAGAGGCAAAGTCACATCCAAACGCACCGAATCGCTCGGCAACAACAGCGTATGTTTTCGAGTTTCGTAACCTAACATCGAAAACACCATCGTCACCGAGTCATTCGAAGCACAAGTCAGCGCATATTCGCCTTTGATGTTCGCGACCGTGAGCAACGGCTTGCCGGCCACACGCACCGAGGCCAACGCGATCGGTTGTCCCTCGCTGTCGCGTATCGTTCCGAACACGCGACAGGCACGCTGAGCAAAAGCGGAAGTACCCACTCCCAGCACAAGAAAAGAGAGAAGAAGTTTGCTTGTCATTTAGTGAGAAGCCGTTGCGGGAAAGAGCGTTTCAATTCCTTGTTCGCGGTGTACGAGTCGCACCTCTACACCGAACTTTTGATGCAAATACTCCGCCAAGTGTTGGGCAGAATACACACTGCGATGCTGTCCGCCGGTGCAACCGAACGAAAACATAAGGGAGGTGAATCCTCGTTCGATATAGCGCGCCACATGCGTATCGGCCAGCGCATAAACATGCTCAAGAAAGGTGACGATTTCGCCATCCTCTTCCAAGAAATCAATCACCGGCTGATCCAACCCCGTCAGTTGCTTATAAGGTTCATAGCGTCCGGGGTTGTGAGTGCTTCGGCAGTCGAAAACATAGCCGCCGCCGTTTCCACTTTCGTCGGCAGGAAGGCCTTTTTTGTAGGAGAAACTAAAAACGCGCACCACCAGCGCCGTATCGTGAGAAGCAAGAGGTTCAATAGTAGACATGGAGATTATTATTTTTGCTGAGAAAGTTTCCGCAAGACCGCTTCAAGGGTAGGATAACCCGAAGCCGCACCTTGCGCTAACAAAGCGTGTACATTTTCAAGTGCGGGAGGAATGGATTGCAAGAAATAGGGTTTCCGCTCAAACCGGCCGCGCAAACCATAGGCACCGAGCACTTGCAACAACCTGAAAAGCACAAACCGCTGCAAATCACTACGAAATTGTTCGCGATCCACCGGTCGCAATGCATTCAACTCATCCAAATACTCTTCAACCAGTCGATCTCGAAGCGCTTGTGGATAACCGGCAGAAGCCTGCCACAAGAACGAAGCGACATCATAAGGCAATGGCCCTCGGCGACCGCCTTGAAAATCTATCATGTAAGAATTTGTATCACAAATCATTACATTTCTCGACTGGAAGTCACGATACAAGAAGAAATTCTCGTTATCCACACCCTCAACCAAGTCCTTCGTCAAGGCTTCGAAGTCATCTTCCAACCGCATTTCATCAAAAGGCAAATCAGCAGTTTTGAGGAAACAATACTTGAAGTAGTTCAAATCAAACATCACCGCTCGTGCACAAAAAGAATTGGGCGAAAGCAGACGTTCGAAGTCCAAACCTTGAGCGCCCTCCACTTGAAAGTGTGGCAAGGCACGCACGGTCTGCTTCAACAAAGCATAAGCATTCTCCGCGCAATCGGCCTGTTCGCTATAACCTTGTTCGCGCCAACACGAAAGCGCCTGATGAAGCGAAACGTCTCCTAAGTCCGAAAGCAGATAACCATGTTCATCTGCACTTACACCCAGCACCTGAGGTACCGGCAGACCTTTGGAAAAAAAGTGACGTGCCAAATAGAGGAAGGCACGATTCTCCTCCAAATCATTTCCAAATGCGCCAATACAAGTCGTCGTCTCATCTGCCGCCGTAAACCGCACATAAACACGATTCGATCCGGCTCCCGGCAAAGTTTCCACCTTAGCCGGAAGCGCACCGAAGACCTCCTTATACAGTGCGCTCAATGTTTCGTTCATCCCAGCGTCTTTTTCAAGTTCATCAACTGCACCGCCACCAAGGCTGCCGTTTCCGTGCGCAAACGACTTTCGCCCAACGTAATACTTCGGAAACCGGCGGCCTGCGCAGCACGCACTTCTTCGACAGAGAAGTCTCCTTCCGGCCCGATCAGCACCAAAGTGGGACGATCCGCACGAACGACATCAAAGAGATGAGGCTTTTCCTCCGTTTCGCCGATGTCAGTCTGCTCATAACAATGAGCGATGAACTTATCCCCTTCAAAAGGAATTTCCAAGAATTGCTTCATTTTCATCATCTCTCCCATCGCGGGCAAAATTGCCTTGTGGCTTTGCTTCATCGCACTCACCACGATGCGCTCCATTCGCTCCATCTTCAATGCGCGACGCTCGGAGAACGCGCAATCTAACCACTGCACGCTGTCCAAACCGATCTCCGTAGCCTTCTCGGCCAACCATTCGATTCGATCTGCATGCTTGGTCGGCGCCACCGCGAGACAAATGTCTGTGCCCCACGGCCGATTCCACTTCCGCTCACTGTCGATTTCCACGAAACACTCCGGTTGACGTCCGGCAACAATGGAAACAATCCGGCAATCGTAGAAGCTACCGCAACCGTCTGTAGCCCACAGCATATCGCCTTCTTGCATTCGCAAGACGCGCACGGCATGCGCCGCTTCGTCCGTCGGCAAACAACCCTCCGCCTTCAATTGCGGTGCATAAAAGAGGTGAGATTCTTTCATTGATTCATATTTTATTCGGCGAAGTTACTGATTTTCGTCCAAAAAGGAATTGCCGTCGCACACCTTCGGCATTTTTTTCCTACCTTTGCAAGCAAAATTCGCAGTTCCATGGACGTAGTTACCGTAAAAGACAAGCAATTCTCGATTTCCATCCCCGAAGCGCGACTGCGCGAACGCATCGCCGAAGTAGCCCAACAGATCAGCCGCGACCTCGAAGGGAAGAATCCATTATTTCTCGCCGTACTCAACGGCGCCTTCATGTTTGCCGCCGACCTCATGCGCGGCATCGACATTCCCGCCGAAATCTCCTTCGTGCGTTTTGCCAGCTACCAAGGCATGCAAAGCACCGGGCAAGTCAAACAACTCATCGGCCTCACCGAGGACATCAAGGATCGCACCGTCGTGGTGATCGAAGACATCATCGACTCGGGGCTGACCATGCAACAGTTGCTCGCCAACCTCAACGACCACCAACCGGCCGAGTTGCGCATCGCGGCGCTGCTTGTCAAGCCCGAAAATCTCCAAATTCCACTCAAAATCGACTACACTTGTTTTGAAATCCCCAATGATTTCATCGTAGGTTACGGATTGGACTATGACGGCTACGGTCGAAACCTGCCCTCCATCTACACCGTGATGAGCTGAATCTAAACTTTACTCAGACATAGAACAACCCTCATGAAGAATCTTGTCATCTTCGGTGCCCCCGGTTCGGGCAAAGGCACACAAAGTGATATTTTGGTCGAAAAATATGGTTTCGACCACATCTCCACCGGCGACGTACTTCGCGCCGAAATCAAAGCCGACACCGAATTGGGTCGCACGGCCAAAGGCTATATCGACAACGGTCAGCTCATCCCCGATTCGCTGATGATCGACATCCTCGCCGCCACCTACGATGCCCTCCCCAAAAAGGCCGGTGTCATCTTCGACGGCTTCCCCCGCACCATTCCCCAAGCCGAAGCACTCAAAGAGATGCTCGCCCAACGTGGAACGCAAGTGCATGCCATGCTCGAACTCAACGTGCCCGACGAAATGCTCATGGAGCGTCTCATCAACCGCGGCAAAACCAGCGGTCGCGCCGACGACAACGAAGAAACCATCGGCAAGCGCCTCGCCGTCTATCACAATCAAACTTCTCCCCTCATCGAGTGGTACGAAAACGAGGGCCTTCGCAATGCCGTTAAGGGACACGGCGCACTCGAAGAAATCAACGCGGCACTCTGCGCCGTGATCGACGCCCTCTGATCCTATTATGGAAACCAATTTCATAGACTACGTCAAAATCTACTGTCGCTCCGGTAAGGGCGGCCGCGGTTCGATGCACATGCACCGCGCCAAATACCAGCCCCTCGGCGGCCCCGATGGTGGCGATGGTGGGCGCGGGGGCAATGTCTACCTCCGCGGCAACCGCAACTACTGGACCCTGCTCCACCTGCGCTATGACCGCCACGTTTTTGCCGGCAACGGCGGCAACGGCGGCAAATGCTGCAGCCACGGCAGCGACGGCGCAGATCGCTACATTGAGGTACCGCCCGGCACCGTAGCCTACGATGCCGAAACCGGCAAATATCTCTGCGATGTCGTCGAAGACGGACAAGTCGTGATGCTGCTCAAAGGCGGACGTGGCGGATTGGGTAATTTCCAGTTTCGCACCTCCACCAACCAAGCACCGCGCTACGCCCAACCCGGCGAGCCCATGCAAGAAATGATGGTGGTCTTGGAATTGAAGCTCCTCGCCGATGTCGGTCTGGTCGGCTTCCCCAACGCCGGTAAGTCGACGCTGGTCAGCGCGCTCTCCAACGCGCGCCCCAAGATTGCCAACTACCCCTTCACCACCCTCGAACCCTCGCTCGGCATCGTGCCCTACCGCGACGGACGTTCCTTCGTCATGGCCGATATTCCCGGCATCATCGAGGGCGCAGCCGAGGGACGCGGATTGGGATTGCGATTCCTCCGCCACATCGAGCGCAACTCGCTCTTGCTCTTCATGGTACCCGGCGACACCGACAACATCAAGCGCGAATACGAGATTCTGCTCAACGAAGTGGGAAGTTTCAACGAAGGTCTGCTCAACAAGCACCGCATCCTTGCCGTGACCAAAAGCGACCTTCTCGACGAAGAACTCATGGAAATGCTCCGCGAAGATATTCCCGACGACCTCCCCGTCATCTTCATCAGCGCCGTTGCAGGTCACAACATCACCGAACTCAAAGACCTGCTCTGGACAGAGCTCAACTCCGAAAGCAACAAACTCCAAAGCGTTGCCGAAGGCGGAAGCATCGTCCACCGTGATCGCGAAGTCGAATACCTCGACCGGGATTTCGCCGACTGGGCAGACGATGTCGTGGAGATCGACGACGATGACATCGAAGAACTCGAAGACTACGAAATCGAAGACGTCGACGACTAATTAAATCGTCATACTCACTTCCGATTCGCTCGTACCCCCCCATTCCACCGGAAAGTCACGAGGCTTTCCGGTGTTTTTGTATCCACCGGCCTTCCTCTTTTCAACACGTCCCCATAGATTCTCACACATGGAACTTCTCGACTACACACTTGCCTCCGAAGTACGCGCTTTTTCCACACCGCGCAGCGCTTTGTCCCCTGCCATTGAAACCGATGCGCCCTATGCCGGTTTTAATCTCACCGACTATTGTGGGGATAATCCCGTCCACGTCGCAGAGTGCCGAGAAGCCCTGTGTGCTGAATTGAAAATCACCGACAGCCAACTCTTGCTGCCGCATCAAACTCACACCAATCAGGTAGCCCTTGTCGACGAAGCACTGATGGAAATGGATAGTAGTGAGCGATATGCACATTTACAAAACATAGATGCCTTAGTCACTGCACTCCCGCACGTTTGCATCGGCATATCCACCGCCGATTGCGTACCGGTGCTGCTCTACGATCCGCAAAATCACATCATCGGTGCCGCCCACGCCGGTTGGCGCGGCATGGTGGGGCACATCATCGCCCACACCATCGAGCGTATGCGCATCTTGGGGACGAATCCGCGCGACCTCCGTGCAGTAGTCGGCCCCTGCATCGGTCCGGATTCCTTCGAAGTGGGCGAAGAAGTGGTCGACGCTTTTTTGCAGGCTAATTTTCCACCAAGCGTCGTGCGACGCGGTTTCTTCAAGCGCCCGCACATCGACCTCTGGGCAGCCGCTGTACACGAACTCGAACGAAGCGGTGTGCCGCTTGATGCCATTCTCGTGAGTAGAATCGACACCTACGCCTGCCCGGATCGCTTTTTCTCCGCGCGCCGTCTCGGCATCCAATCCGGACGCATCTACTCCGGCATCATGCTGACATGAACGTTCACAAATTCCTGGAGGGAAACGGGATCAACTCCCTTCTACACGCAGAAAACGAAGCCCGAGACAGCACCAAATGCCTGCCATCGGAGAAAAGGACTATATATCGACTTGCCGTTCAGCACGACAAGAAAAGGAAAAGGGTGTTTTTCTAAGCCACGGCTCACTCGGTCTCCGGTGGGAGCACCTATGAGCCACAGCAGGCCATCAACGAAGTCTACGACTCCGTTTGCGAAGACAAAAGTACATCATTCCGAACACACTTCCTAACAAATTCGAGAATTTATTTTTGTCGATTCGAAAAGTTGAGGACTTTTCCAAAATCCCTGTCTACAAATTCGCCAAAACCGTCTTCTTTTCTCTTCTTCCGCTCCACTTCTCGTTTCTCTTCCCCAACCGCCTCGCGCGCATACACACATACTCCCCCGCACACGCACTCAGCGAATTTCCGTTTTTTGCCTTCACCCTTCACCTCGCGAATAACACATTAAATATCAGTTTCTTACGGTGAAGACTACACATCAAATTAACATTCACCCTCCCCTTTCCTCCTATTTCGCCTGCCCTTGCTTTCCTCCATCAAAACACGGCTAAAACTCACACTGAAAAGAGCTACCTTCACCCTCAACACACTAATAACCAAATACTTACAATAAACAAAGCTCTTAAAAGGTGAAGGAAAAAGGCATTTACCTTCACCCTTAATCCCCTCATATACAACCAATACCCCCATCAGGTGAAGAGGTGAAGGCAAAAATCCAAAAACACTGGACGCGTGCGCGCGCGAGGGAAGCCTATTTTCAATCGCGATTTTCCTCAAACTCTAATCTATCCCAAAGTCATACGAGCACTTTGAACAAATGTCCTTACTGCAAAAATGATCTTTGAAAATAACTACACTTTCTTGGGACATTCATACGATTGACTTACTTTTGCGAAAAAGCACACCAATGCAAACAACACAGCAAAAATGGGGTTTCATAAGGGAAACTCAAAAAAAGGCGGAATTGGCAGGAATCGACCTCAATACTGGATTACATCGTACGGGGTTAGAACGATACTTGAGTGTTATATTCCCCAACCATACTTGGATACACGATCGCAAATTTGGGACGCAAGATGATAGTGCTTCTTATCGTATTCGCCCGGACTACAGATGCGAAGAGCTACGACTCATTGTGGAATTTGATGGATTGCCTCATTACCGACGACCGGAAACCGTCAAAAAAGACCTTGAGAATCAAGCAATCTATGAAAAGTACGGCTATAAAGTCGTTCGCATTCCTTACTTTATTCAGCTTACTCAAGCGGTTGTGAAAGAGCTCTTTGGTGTCGAAGTTAACGAACCTCTCTTCTCCCCTGATATACCATCAATGAGCGCACAAGAGAAGAACACACCGGCCTATTGTTGCCCTGCCGGCTTGAAAAGAATGGCTGAAGAATTGAAAAGGTTTCCACAGCAAATGGCAGTTAATGTCGAAGCGTTGCAAAACGAAGATGACCATCTAACCGGACTCTCCATTCTTGAAATGTTTTTGAAATGAGCACCTAAAAACACATAGTAGATCCATAAAACATCGCCCGTTCTCAACAGTGAGAACGGGCGATGTTTTTTCTGTGGAATCAAGACTGAACTCAAATAGATTGTACGGTTTGTGCACTGCAGGCAAGTTCCACAACAAAAGAATAGAGCGTATCATAAGCGTGGCAGCATAAAGAAAAAAATGTGCTGTGGCAAAGCCATGGCTCGCCACAGCACTATCAGGAAAAATTACTTCCAAGATTTGTATTTGAGGACATTGCCCTCACGCCAAATCTTGTGCTTGGTGCGACCATGCAAGAAGGAGGGCTTTTTGTAGATGTCAGGATCTTCGCCTATGCCCGACCAATCATCTACAAACTCAATGGAGAAATTGGGTGCGGGCGTGTATTTGTAAGCAAACGCATAGTTGTCAAACACAACTTTTGCCTTACCGTCTGACACCACAACGATGACCAACTCAGGAGCCTCGTCTTGGTCGAATATCCAACCACCGAAGCAAAGCGCAAAACTCTTGTTATCGAGGGGAATTTGCAAGAAGCGAGATTTATCCTTCCAAAGCGTGATATTACCGCAATTGTACAACGGATCTCCTGTATAATAAGTAAGAATATTCTTACCTTTATGTTGAATAGAGAAACCATCATAGCCATGTTTAGGAGAAGGAGTGTTAACACTATGTAGTTTGACTGTATATACAATCCCAACCTCATTTTTAATTGTGTACGATTGGAAATCGTATATTTTACATCTAGGATCTGATGTTCCCGGATCACTATAAGCAGATAAAGGGAAAAATGTTTTTTTCGTAATGATACCTGAATCATCTTTCCATTCAAAAATGGATTGTGCAGTTTGTGCAATGCCGGTAAGTCCCACAAGAGAGAACAACACCAAAAGAATAGAGCGTTTCATAAGCGTGGCAGCATAAAGAAAAAAATGTGCTGTGGCAAAGCCATGGCTCGCCACAGCACTATCAGGAAAAATTACTTCCAAGATTTGTATTTGAGGACATTGCCCTCACGCCAAATCTTGTGCTTGGTGCGACCATGCAAGAAGGAGGGCTTTTTGTAGATGTCAGGATCTTCGCCTATGCCCGACCAATCATCTACAAACTCAATGGAGAAATTGGGTGCGGGCGTGTATTTGTAAGCAAACGCATAGTTGTCAAACACAACTTTTGCCTTACCGTCTGACACCACAACGATGACCAACTCAGGAGCCTCGTCTTGGTCGAATATCCAACCACCGAAGCAAAGCGCAAAACTCTTGTTATCGAGGGGAATTTGCAAGAAGCGAGATTTATCCTTCCAAAGCGTGATATTACCGCAATTGTATAATGGGCCTCCTGTATAATAAGTCAAGATGTTCTTGCCATTATATAGAATAGAGAAACCATCATAATCCTCGCGGTCTTTTCTTGCATCATTTAGACTGTTGATTTTAATTGTGTAAGCTTCTCCTTGGGAACTCTTTACGGTATAAGAATGAAGTACGTAAAGCTTAGCTAATGGATCTCCTGGAGATACAGCATAGCTTCCTTTTATTAAAGGAAAAAACATCCTTTTTGCGGAGATTTCTGAGCCTGATTTCCACTCAAAAATGGATTGTGCGGTTTGTGCAATGCCGGCAAGTCCCATAAGAGAGAACAATACCAAAAGAATAGAGCGTATCATAAGCGTTCGTTTGTGTAATAATAAATGCAGGCTCGCGTTGTGGAAAAGATTTTTGCCATGTTTGAATCATGAATTAGTGATAAATAAGTGTTGTGCTTTCCATCTGTGTTAATCGATTCGCTACACACTTGTCCCAAAAGTTCCGTTGACTTTTACAGTAGTTGTTAAACCTACGCGTTATTTTCACCGTAAAACTACCAACAAAAAACTTAACGACAAAATCTTTGTCAAAGAAAACAATATAAGGATGTAGAAAAACAATGTGTATACAGACTGTATCCCGAAAAGTGGGTAATATTGTCCGAGATACCACCACATATGTTTTATTCCTCATACATTGTACATAAAATGATAATCGCCCGCTCTCAGCGATGAGAACGGGCGATTATATAACCAATCTTCTGTTTCAGAATCGTTTGATGAATCGATCGAGTTCGCGTTTGTCGTCACGATCGCGAATGGTGGCGCGCTTGTCGTATTCTTTCTTACCGCGGCAGAGGGCGATATCGAGTTTGGCACGTCCGTTGTCGTCGATGAACAACATGAGCGGAACGATGGTGTATCCGGGTGTGAGCGTATCGTTTTGCAACGAACGGATTTCTTTCTTGTTGAGCAAGAGCTTGCGATCCCGGCGTGTGGCGTGATTGTTGTAGGTACCGCATGCGTATTCAGCAATGTACATGTTCTTCACCCAGATTTCTCCGTCGTGGATGAAGCAAAAGGTATCGACCAACGAGGCTTTACCGTCACGGATGCTTTTGATCTCTGTGCCGGTCAATACGATGCCCGCCATAAACTTGTCAATCACCTCGTAGTCGAAGGTGGCGCGCTTGTTCTTGATGCGCACGCGCTGCGGTTTGTTTTTGCCGCCGTTTTTCTTAGCCATGAGTGATGTCGATAAAGTCTGTGAGATGTTCGTCTAAATAATGAGCGACGCCATTGGTAAATTCTTCTTCTCGCTCCATAAAGGCGTCGTCGAGGTCGTCGAATTCGGGAAACTGCTCATAGAGTGCCATAAACTCCTCGTCTGTGCAGGGCTTCGTGAGCGCTTCGGCATGCAGTTCGTAAAGTTCGCGAGCGCGATAGAGCAATTTTGAAAAATCTTTCAATCCCCAAAGGCGCATGGCTTTGGCGAAGGGATTGAGGAAGAAGAAAGGTCCATAACCATTGTGGATGAGTTGGATGAATCCGCCATCGCAGAGTTCATCACGCAAAATGACGTAGGCCCACAAAGTGATTTGATCGGGCGACAATTGCGCGAGCGCATCGGCGGTCAGCGTTCCACCGGCTTGATGGGCGATGGCATCGACCACCGTTTGCAAGAAAGCGTCAGTACCGCCCTCTGCGGCTTGCCGCAAAGTGGCATCAGAAAGGCTTATTTTCATTGTCTCATTTCCTCTATAATGGTTTTCATTCCCTTGATTTTCTCTCCTGCTACTTGTTTGAGCAGGGCGGACAAGGCTCTGCGCTCAACGGCCACATAGGCGGTGTGGGCGGCCAATTCGATATGACCGATTTGTGGCGATCGGAGTCCTCCTTTCTTGCAAAGGAAACCAACGATGTCGGCTTTCGAGAGTTTATCGCGCTTGCCGCGCCCGATGTATAAAACCGCCCAAAGGGGAGCGGCGGGGCGAACCGATACATGGTTCACTTCTTCGTTGCCTGAAAGTTCAACGAAATCGGGAGTCGTTTCCTCGGGGCCTACAATCAGATAGGCCTCTCCAACAGACTGCCAACGTGCGGTGCGACCGGAGCGGTGAGCGAATGTGGCTTCATCGGCCGGCAGATGATAGTGAACCACGGCACCTACTTCCGGAATATCCAATCCGCGTGCCGCAAGATCGGTGCTGACCAGCACGTTTGCTGCGCCGGATCGAAAGCGGAAGAGCGCACGTTCGCGCGCATCCTGTTCCATTCCTCCGTGATAAACCACGGCGGTGAAGCGCTCGCTGCGTAAATACTGCCCGACTCTGTCTGCACTCTCACGATGCGCCACAAAAACGATGGTTTGCGTGGCTCCTTTCTGCGAAAGCAAACGAGCGAGTGTCTGGAGTTTGTCTTTTTCCGGCGAAGGGACAGCATAAATCCTCAAACGGTCTTGCAAGGCAGTGGTTTCGTGCAGGAAATCGATGACATGATAGTCTCGATTGATCAGCAGTTTCGGCGCACCGCTTTCTTCCTCGTTTTCCTCTCGGAAGGGCGTGGCGGAAGCGATGACCACTTGTGGCACACGGCGCAGGTTTTCTGCGATGCGCGCCATTTCATCTCGGAAGCCAAACTCCCAACACTTATCATACTCATCGATGACCAACAGGCGAACGCCGGAGAGTTCGAGGTTGTCCTTATCGATATGATCGAGCAAACGCCCGGGTGTGGCAATGACAACGTGGGGGCGCAACTCGCGCAAGCGCCGATGCTCTTCCATCGTGGGACGTCCGCCATAAAGCGCCATGGCACGAACGGCTGTTGATAGCTCACGAAGCACGCGTTCGACCTGCATGGCGAGTTCACGCCCGGGAACGACTACAACGGCTTGCAACGCGTCTATTTTTTCTTCAACACGTTCGATGAGTGGCAATAAATAGGCCAGCGTCTTACCGCTACCTGTGGGAGACAGCAACAAGACGCTTTCACGTTGTCGAATAGCCGCGTGGGCGGCTTCTTGCATGGGGGTGAGCACCATAGCGATAAGATATAAAAAGGGCTGTGCCGGTGTTGATGATGAAACTCCGAGTAGAAAGGATTTGAGTGCTCCGTCGTCCTTTGTAATCCGACCCCCACGCTGCATTGAAAGCGCAGTATCGGCACGCCATCGGGCGGAGAGCCTTCTCGGTGATTCTGAAAATAATTGATGAGTATCCCAATCGAACCGACACAGCCTATAAGTATGATATTGGAGTGCGATTTTTGCACCTTTATCTCTTCTAGCTTGCGATAGCAAAGTTAAGTGTTTCCCCGCATACGACAAAGAGAGTGCTCAACTTTTTTGCTTTCAGTTTGAAAACATCACCGAGCAATTATAAGGTGTGGGCGAGCCAACGATCGATCAACTGCCGTGCTAAACTAACGGTGCCGGGAATGCGGGGAAGCGCATCGCGCCGAAACCATTGCCCTTTGCGTAATTCGGAACGTTGCAACGAGAGTTCGCCACTTTCATACTCTGCCGCAAACCCCACCATAAGCACAGAAGGATAAGGCCATGGCTGAGAAGCGCAATAACGCAAATTGCGAACACGAAGCCCGGTTTCTTCTAAGATTTCTCTGTGTGCACTTTCTTCGAGGGTTTCGCCCGTTTCACAAAATCCGGCCACCAGTCCATAATAATCTCCCGAGAAATTATGAGCTTGTACCAACAAGATCTCATCGGCTGCCCGATCTTCTCCGGGAGCTCGACGTTCGACAAGCACTATCACCGCCGGACTCGGCGATGGCCAATACTCTCGCCGACATTGCGAACACTTTTTCGAAATATCGGTGTGCGGTTTGAGCGGACTTCCACACGATCCACAATAATGCGTGCGACTGTCCCAATAAAGTAGCTCCCGCGCCTTTCCGGCCATGCGGTAATCGGCACGCGACAAGACCTCAAAGCTTTGACGCAACCCCATCCCATGAAAGCCAGCACGGGGACTGATGGGGTGATCGATCTCTACGGCCACACAAGCGGTGCCGTCCAAAGAAGGCAACGGCTGCTGACGATGCCACGGCTCTAAGGAGAAAGGCGGAGTTTCGCCTACGGGAATCTCGTTCGCTTCAGTTAGAATCAGCTCTGACTGATAAAAGATAAACCACTTACTCATAATGAGATAGAAATAGGCAGCATCGTGCCCAACGGGTACGATGCTGCCTGTTTGAATGGGAAGGAGCACATTAAAGTCCGAGGCTCTTCTTCACTGCTTCGACCTTTTGGAGCGCTTCTGCCTGAACTGCTTTGTAGCACTTCGGGCACTCCATTTCACCGCGCACCTCAATGTAGAACTTGATCTTAGGCTCTGTACCGGAAGGACGTACACTGATCTTCGTACCGTCTGCCGTGAACCACTGCAGCACATTGCTCGTTGCGGGGAAATCGAGTGCAGTCGTGTTTCCTTCTGCATCGGTGGCTTTGAGGATTTCGTAATCCTTGGTGCAAACCACCGGTGAACCTGCGATTTCCTTCGGCGCGTTCGTGCGGAAGTTATCCATCATCGCCTTGATTTCATCGGCACCGCTCTTACCGGGTTTCACGACATTGATCGTGTGGTTGAGCGAGAAGCCATATTCGATGTAGATATCCATGAGCACATCGAAGAGCGTCTTGCCTTGATCCTTCGCCCATGCACAAATTTCGGCGAGCAAAGAACAGGCAGACACAGAGTCTTTGTCACGAACAATGTCTTGTCCCATGAAGCCGTAGCTCTCTTCACCACCGCCAATGTAAGTTTCTTTACCTTCGAGCAAACGAATCGTGCGAGCGATCCACTTGAATCCGGTATAAACGTCGTACATCTTAACCTTATTCTTATCGGCAATTTCCTTGATAAGTTCGGTCGTTACGATCGTCTTGACGATATATTCGTCTCCCTTCATCTGCCCCGTCGCGATACGATTCTTAATGATGTAGTACAAGAAGATCATGCACGTTTGGTTACCGTCGATGAGCACCCATTCGCCTTCATTGTTCTTGCAAGCCATACCCACGCGGTCGGCATCGGGGTCAGAAGCCATCACAATATCCGCATCGAGTTGCTTGGCAAGATTGAGAGCAAGCGTCAGGGCTTCGCCGTTTTCGGGGTTGGGCGATACAACAGTGGGGAAATTACCGTCTTTGACCATCTGCTCGGGTACGGTGTGTACATTTTCAAAGCCCCAACGCTTCAGCGAAGAAGGAATCATCACACGTCCGGCACCGTGAAGCGGGGTATAAACAATGCACAAATCCTTTTGTCGACGAATCACTTCAGGATCGATGCTCATTTGCTTCACTCCATCGAGATAGAGATTGTCGATCTCTTCGCCGATAGTTTGAATCAACGCAGGGTTACCTTCAAACTTCACATCGGCCAAGGTAACCTTATTCACCTCGTCAATGATACCCTTATCGTGGGGAGCCAACACTTGTGCACCATCGTCCCAATACGCTTTGTAACCATTGTACTCGCGGGGGTTGTGGCTGGCGGTGATGTTCACACCCGATTGGCAACCGAAGTGGCGGATGGCAAACGAAACTTCGGGAGTGGGGCGCAAATCCTCAAAGAGATAGACCTTGATACCGTTTGCCGAGAAGACATTGGCGGCAGTTTCTGCAAACAGACGGCTGTTGTTGCGGCAATCGTGGCCAACAACAACAGAGATTTCCTTGCGATCGGCAAAGTTCTTGAGCAAATAGTTGGCAAGCCCTTGTGTAGCGGCACCCACTACATAGACATTCATACGATTCGTACCCGGTCCCATAATGCCGCGAAGGCCACCGGTACCAAATTCCAACGTACGATAAAAAGCATCGATGAGCGGAGTTTTATCTTCAGCTTCGATCATCGCCTTTACTGCCTGCTTCGTTTCGGCATCGTAGAGCGGAGAGTCAATCCACTGCTGGGCTGTGGCAGTGCATTGTGCAATGAGTTCTTGATTTTCCATATAGCTTTATGGTAAAGTGTGGTTTATGGTTTGGTTGAAGGCAAATTTACTATTTCCACAGGAACTAGGCGAATAAAGTATTGCATAATTCGTTAAACTGATGATGATTCTTCACCAATTCCAAAGACTTTTGCCTTTTTCTCCCTTACAAGCCTTCGTGCACGTTAGAACGGTACAATGCTGCCTTCGCCCGGTGGGAATGGCGTTGACATCCCGACATCGGGCGGAAGCGGAATGTCCTCGTCGCTGATCGGCCCTCCTCCGATTTGTGGGAAACCGCCGGGCGCACTCTCACCGGGAAGCGGGTAGGAATCATTCTCATCCACATCCTCAAAGCGCGTGTATTTGCCCTTGAAGCGCAGCAGCACATCGCCGACAGCACCATTACGGTGCTTGGCGATAATGATCATCGCCATCCCCCGCAGGTCATTGCCATTTTCATCCTTGAAAATACGATAATACTCCGGGCGGTGAATGAAAATCACCATGTCGGCGTCCTGCTCGATGGCTCCGGATTCACGTAAGTCGGAAAGCTGCGGACGGTGATCCTCCGCTCCACCTGCACCGGGACGATTCTCCACACCACGGTTCAACTGCGAAAGGGCCAAGATCGGGATGTTCAATTCTTTGGCCAGCCCCTTGAGCGAACGGCTGATTGTCGAAACCTCTTCTTGTCGACTGCCAAAATTCATACCCGATGCGTTCATCAGCTGCAAATAGTCGATCATGATCAGCTTCACGCCATGTTCACGTACCAAGCGCCGTGCTTTCGTACGCAATTCGAAAACCGAAAGCGCGGGGGTGTCGTCCACAAACAGCGGTTTACCGTACAGATCCTTGATTTTACTGTCTAACTGTGCCCACTCGTGGGGTTCGAGCTGACCACTCTTAATCTTTTCACTTTCAATCTCGCACGTGTTGGAAATCACACGATTGACCAACTGCACGTTCGCCATTTCAAGCGAAAACACCGCGACGGGAATCCCTTGATCCACGGCAATGTTTTTTGCCATAGACAGGGCAAAAGCCGTCTTACCCATGGCAGGGCGCGCTGCGAGAATCACCAAGTCAGAATTTTGCCACCCCGATGTCATCTTGTCCAACTCACGATAGCCCGAAGAGATACCCGACATACCATCAGAGCGTTCGGCCGCCTTGTGCAACATGTCGTAGGCATCATTGATCACAGGGTCAATCTGGATATAATCCTTCTTCATGTTCAGCTGAGACAGCTCAAACAACTCGCCCTCGGCCTGTTGCATCAGTTCGTCGATGTCCTGCGTTGGATCGAAAGCCTTCTCTTGTATGCCGCTGGTGTATCGGATCAGATCGCGTGCTGTCGCTTTCTGCGCAATGATGCGCGCATGATATTCAATGTGAGCCGTCGAAACGACCCCTTGCGTCAGCTGTGCCAAATAAACCGGCCCTCCGGCTTCCTCAAAGTGGTTGGTTTGCCGCAACTGCTCGCTGACCGTGAGCAAGTCAAGCGGCTTTTGCTCAATGTTCAAGCGGCGAATGGCCTCAAAGATTAGTTTATGGCGCGGATCGTAGAAGCTCTCCGGTTTGAGAATCTCACTGACCTGCGAATACGCGTCTTTTTCCAGCAATAAGGCGCCAAGCACCACCCGCTCGAAGTCCAATTCTTGCGGTTGCAAACGTCCAAAAGTGTCCTGCGTGGGGACATCTACTTTCTTGCGCCTCGGCGCACGTGAGGAAGGTTGTGGCATAACAAAGAGAAAGGTTCAGGAGGTGTGCGCACACACACCACGCGTTTAACATAGTAATAACGGACACGATAACGGAGCGGAGTTATGTCTCCGAAATCACTATATATAAGGAGTAATCAAGGTTTGATATGACGGTAGCACCCCATATCGGATTTTCCGCCCTCGGTCTGCGACTTTCCGTTGCGATCGAAAGGAAATGTACGTTGCGTCACCGCAAAATCCGCAGTTCCGACAGCGGCAGACTTGGCGTCGAGCTTAAAGGTAAACAACAACTTCTGCAAATCAAAACTCGGATAGAAATTCCGGGCTTGGCGGCGATTTTCGGGCGAATCTTGCTCAAATAAACAATTGCGAAAATGTTCGTCTTTTGCGGGTTTGGGCGTGTTGAGTAGACAATGCGAGAAGTCATAATTGAACGCATCGTTCTTGTAACGCGTCGAAGCCTCTCTCACGAGATCATCGTTGTTGTATCCGCTGATGATGCAGTTGACAAACGATGCTCTCTCAAGGGGAGCACGACTCCCTTCGCCATAATTGCTAAAATGCAGCGCCACACCGCGGTCACCGGCCAAAGCATAAAATTGTCCGATGGTGCAATGCGTGAATTCGGCACGCCCACCAATCAGGCGAACGCAGTCGCCAGCCGCATTGGTGATCTGGCTATTGCCGACAGTCACCACACATTGGCGAGCATACAGCCCATGTCCACCCACATTGTGGATCGAGGAATTTGACAGTGTAAGTTTCTGTACATCAGTCGACGAAGAGTCGCAACGTATACCAAAATCTCCGCTGTGAATTTCACAATGCTCCAAGACGTTGTCGCGACTTTTGGCCGTAAACACCACCCCTCCCCATTGTCCGGGAATCCGATCGTAGGGTTGATTACTGAACATATAGCCCAATCGGTCGCCACGCAATTCCACCGGCGCTCCGTTTTGCCCCGCTGCTCGCAGCGTGCCATGCACGATGAGTCGCGCTTCGGGATGAAAATACAATCGCGTACCGGCATTCAACGTAAGGGTTTTCCCTTCTGCCACGACCAAACTATCCAAAATGCGATAAGGTCGGCGATCGGTCCACATCGTGTCACGTTCCACGTGATGAGTGCGCAGGTTGATCACACTTTGCGTCGAAGCGGTGAGCAGTACTTGTTGCTCCACTCCACTCTCTAAACGGAACACCAAACGATCTTCCAAGGCCGTGGGTGTCTCGGCTTCAGAAGCCGGTGCATTGAGTTGCACAAACACGCGAAGGCTGTCGCCCCCCGCCACGTCTGTGGCTTCCCCTATTCCATTGGCTAAAAAGCTGCCGTCTACATTCACCGAAAACGGAGATGCAGCACCCAAAGCCAAGCGCACGCCGGCTATCCGCAACGACTTTCGATGCGGATTGAAGACTTGAAACGTATACGTGTTGGTCGGTTCGCCGGCCAACACCGTGTCAAGCGCCAAAGTGTCGCGCTCCAGCCGAAGTTTGGCATCGGCCGAAGAAGTGTACCCCTCCTCGCTCAGGCAAGAGCAGAGGAGGGCACATAATAGGAAGAGTAAGGGGAAGTGCTTCACCTTTTATTTCGCAGGTACGTTCTTCAAAACATCGAGCAAATGATCCCAAACCATCTGCACCGTGGGGATCAACAAACGCTCATCGGGCGAATGCACACCGCGCATTGTAGGACCGAAGCTCACCATGTCGAGGTTCGGATATTTCTCGCTGAACAGGCCGCATTCGAGACCGGCATGAATGGCACGCACGAGGGGCTCTTTACCGAACAAGCGCTTGTAGCTCTCCACGCAAACCTTCAAGATTTCGCTCTTCGGGTTCATTTTCCACCCGGGATAGCCCTCATTGGTCACACACTTGGCGCCTCCCAATTCAAAGGCCGAACGAACCACCGAGGCCATGTGTTCCAAATTGCTGGCCACGCTCGAGCGTTGCGACGTCGTTGCCACTACTTGATTACCTTGCTTGCGAACGCTGGCCAAATTGCTCGACGTCTCCACCAAACCTTCAAGGTCTTGGCTCATCGCAAAGATACCGTTGTGCACCACATTGAGGCTCTTCAACATGCGCGTGGCCTGTTCGGGGCAAATGCAAGTCGGAGCAGCTGCCACCGGTTCGAGGGCAGCCGTCATGTCCGGCTCAGTCACAGAAAACTCCTCGCGCACCTTCGCCACGAAGGCTTCGAGTTCTGTCGCGAACGTCGCAGCATAAGCCGTGGGCACCGCCACGGTGGCGTGCGCTTCGCGAGGAATGGCATTGTGCAAACCACCGGCTTGGATGTCGCAGAGGCGAAGATCCGTCTTCTCGCCTTGTTCCAGGAGGAAACGCACCAAGAGTTTGTTGGCATTGGCGCGATTTTTATTGATGTCGTCGCCCGAGTGTCCGCCGGTGAGACCTTTCACCACAAAGTTGAAGGTCGAAAAGCCTTCGGGGAGCTGCACTTCGTCAACGGTATAGGTCGCCTCGGTGCGCACACCGCCGGCACAGCTGACAAAGAGCTGGCCTTCGTCCTCCGAGTCGAGGTTGATGAGATAATCGCCCGACATAAATCCGGGTTTCATCTCGAAAGCCCCGGTCAGACCGGTTTCTTCGTCGCGAGTGAACACACATTCGATCGGGCCGTGCTCAATGTCCGTTGCTTGCAGCAGCGCCATTTCCATCGCAATACCGATACCGTCGTCGGCACCGAGCGTTGTGCCCTTTGCCTTAAGCCAATCGCCGTCCACATAGGTTTGGATGGCGTCATTGTCAAAGTCAAATTCCACGTCCTCGTTCTTCTCGCATACCATATCCTGGTGGCTTTGCAAGATCACCGTCTTGCGGTTTTCGTAACCGGGCGTGCCGGGTTTGCGAATCAGGACGTTGCCGGCTTCGTCGACAAGGGTTTCGAGGCCGAGATCCTCACCAAATTTGCGAAGGAAGGCAGTTATTTTTTCCTCGCGCTTGGAAGGACGAGGAACTTGGTTGATTTGCGCGAAGCAATCGAATACAGATTGAGGTTTTAATTGTGCCATAGCTCACTACATTGAAAGTAGAACAATAAAATGTGCAAAACATTTGTCGCAGACGAGGTCTTTGCACTATATTTGCACCGCAAAAATAGAGAAAATATATGGAATCCCTCTTGCTCCTCACATTAATTATTGTTGGAATCTCCGTTCTCCTGCTTTCGCTTGGGATTCTCATCAAAGGTCGTTTCGTGAACACTCACGTGAGTGGAAACAAAGCCTTAGAGAGCTGCGGCGTGCACTGCGCCTCCACGCAAGATGCCGAACTCCGCACGGAGAATCCACACGCCGTAAGTGAGCACTCGCACAAGACTGCGTAAGCGTAAACTACGACATTTGAAAAGACGAATAATAATCCCCCATTTTTCATACAAGAACCTGCTTATGAAGACACCTTTTTCGTTATTCTTTGTGGCTGCATTGATGATTTTGGCGAGCTTGTCAGCTTGCAAGAAAGAGAACGCTGCCACCGATACTGAAAAAACAAAGACCGCACACGCCGACACGCCGGCCAAGAAGCAGCAAGCGCCCATTGCCTACGTGGAAGTGGACTCTTTGCTCACACAGTACAAGTTCTGCACCGAGAACAAGTCGGTGCTCGAAGCCAAAAGCAAGCAATATCAATCGCAGGTAGCCGCCAAGATGGCACAAGTGCAGAAAGCCTATGCCGACTTCCAGCAGAAGATGCAAAACGGTACCTTCACTTCACGCGAACAGGCCGAAGCCGCACAGCTCCGCATCCAAAAGCTCCAACAAGAAGGCGCCAAGCTCGAAGAACAACTGCAAAAGCGCATGAGCGCAGAACAAGAAAAGTTCAACAACACCTTGCGCGACAGCTTGCAGTCCTTCCTCAAAGAATACAATAAGGAGATGGGCTACTCAATGATTGTCTCAAAGCAAGGGGACAACCTCCTTTATGCCGATCCTTCGCTCAACTTGACCAAAGCCGTCATCGAGGGCATGAACAAACGCTACAAGAGCACCAAGAAATAATCCCTCTTTCAGGGAAAAAGTAAGCGGGCAACCGACCTATTGTGGTCGGTTGCCCGCTTTTTCACACTCCATTTCGCCGAAAGCGGATCACTCCTTTTCCATTTGCGCACCACTTCCTTCGTCGCCCCCGCAACATCAAGGAAGAAGTGTCTTTCTTTCGGAAGACAAGTGCCTTTCCTTCGGAGAAAAGCCCCATTTCTTTTTCGCCTTCACAGCACGCGATCAGAAAACTCCTCATGTTATCCTCAAAACAAGGGGCGTTTTGCGCAAAAGTTGAGAAGTTTTCTCCAATTCTCCACGTGTTTTTCATGCTCTTCTCGCTCACTTTTCCTCCATTTCTCTTCCTTCCCCGCCCCATCCGCATGTAGCTTTGACTTCCACGACAACCAGTTCAAACAACTTCACCACCGC
The DNA here is from genome assembly GCA_963517315.1 of uncultured Prevotellaceae bacterium. Taxonomy (GTDB): domain Bacteria; phylum Bacteroidota; class Bacteroidia; order Bacteroidales; family Bacteroidaceae; genus Alloprevotella. The sequence goes on along the minus strand of CAUQEF010000005.1, from coordinate 89,612 downwards.
CCGCAAAATAGACGCGACAAACATCGTTAAACCCACTCAAAATGCGTATTTTTGCAACATGGATGCAAGTAACGCGCAAATCATCTCGCGCCGGTGGTTCATCGAAAGGTGGAAAACTCGCCCTTCAGACGGACACAAAGGCACGTTCGGACATCTCCTCCTCATCGCCGGCCATGAAGGCATGATCGGTGCGGCAGTGCTTGCCGCACGTGCCGCCCTCCGCAGCGGAGTGGGCAAAGTCACGGTGCACCTTCCTCGATGCGGCCGCGACATTTTGCAAATAGCCGTGCCGGAAGCCGTGCTACAGTTGGACGAAACCTCCGACCGGTGTTGGAGTTCGCTCATCGACCCTTCGCCTTTCTCTGCCATCGCGGTCGGTCCGGGCTTGGGCACTGAGGGCGAAACAGCCTTTGCCCTCCGTTCGTTGCTGAAAAATCTCCTCGAGCTCGACACCAAGGGGAAGGCGCCGGCGCTGATTCTCGATGCCGATGCGCTAAATCTCCTATCCGTCGACTATCAACTGCTTTCTTTGCTGCCTTCCGGTAGCGTCCTCACCCCGCACATCGGCGAGATGAACCGCTTGTGCCAAGCACTCGATCTTCCGCATGGGGAGCTTCCCCAACTACACGCTTCGGCGCAATCCCTCTCCACTGCACTCGGGCTTTCCATTGCGCTTAAAAACCACATCCCCCACCTCTTTGCCGCAGATGGCAACCTGCTCATTGCCGAAGGCGAAGGCAACAGTGCCCTGGCCAAGGCCGGCAGCGGCGATGTCCTCACCGGCCTGATCGGAGGACTCGCAGCGCAAGGATATGCCCCCACACAAGCCGCCGCACTGGCCATCTGCCTGCACCGCGAAGCCGGAAAAATTGCCGCCGCCCGACATTCTGCTCCGGCCACTGTGGCTTCCGATCTCGTGGAAGCCCTCGGCGAGGCTTTTCTCCATCTCCTTTCCACTCCTTGAACCATGTCTACTCGCTCACTTTCCCGTTTCGCACTTTGGGTTGGCTTGTTTTTCACAACCGCCCCTTCTCTCTCGGCACAAACCGCTGTCGCCCCCTATCGCCCCGGTCTCACAGCCGAGGGCATCACCTATCATTTGCCACTCACCGCACTCCACCTCACAGTGCAAACGCGTTGTCGACACTACGTGCCGGGCGAATATGCCGCTTATGCTCGCGCCCTGCTCGACCGCAAAGAAGTGTCGCTCGAAGCGTTCGACAGTTGGACGCTCACCGACGTGAATGTCGATGTGTTTGGCACGCCCGACAGCACAGCCGCCTACACCATCCGTTTGGATCACCGCACCTCCGCTCCGCTGATCACGCTGACGCCCAACGGTTTGCTCCTTGCTGTGAATGCCGAAGCCACACAACCCGCCGCCCTTTCTCAGCCCTCGGTACGCACCATTACAACTGCAACACTCAATGCCGATCGTTATAAAACGCCCGACATGCTTCGCGCCGGCAGCACCGCACGGCGTGCCGAACTCGCGGCGGCCGAAATTTTCGACATCCGCGAAAATCGCAACCAACTCATCAAAGGACAAGCGGATTTCAACCCCAAAGACGGCGAACAGCTCAAAACGATGCTCGCGCAACTCGACGAACGCGAAAAAGCCCTCACCTCCCTTTTCGTAGGCACCTATACCGAAGAGGAACGCACCTTCACGTTTGACTACATCCCTCGCCGCGCCGAACAGGGGCGTGTGCTGTTTCGCTTTTCGAAGTACCTCGGTGTGATAGCCCCCGACGATGCTGCCGGCATCCCCGTGACACTCAGTGTGGAAGACCTGCAAAGTGTGCGGCCGGCCTACGACGACGGCAAACCGAAAAAAACAAAAGAAAAGGAAGACCTCCGATACCGAGTGCCGGGCGAGACAAAAGTGTGTATCGCCCGTGGTGAGGAAATACTCTACGAGAAAAACATCCCCATGGCACAATTCGGTAGAACAGAACATCTTGGAGGTACACTGTTCAACAAGAAATTCAATACAAAAGTTTGGTTGTCTCCAACTACAGGCAACGTGGAAAAAATAGAACTCGACCAAACCGTAAAATAAGTAGGCGCTTCATGATCAATCCCCGCCAACTCAAAATCAAAGACTTCGACTATGCGCTTCCCGATGAGCGCATTGCCAAATATCCCCTCGCCGAACGCGACCAATCTAAGCTCCTCACGCGACGCACAGACGGCACAATCGGCGAAGACCTATTCATCAATCTGCCCAACTACTTGCCGGCCGGTGCGCTGATGGTGTTCAACAACACCAAAGTTATTCAGGCACGCCTGCATTTCCACAAATCTACCGGCGCGCTGATCGAGGTGTTTTGTCTCGAACCCCACACGCCGCTCGACTATCAACAGTCGTTTGCCACCTGCGGCGCAGTGACGTGGACGTGCATGATCGGCAATTTGAAAAAATGGAAAGAAGGTGTGCTCGAACGCCCCATCACAGTGGGCGACACCACGCTCACCTTACGCGCAGAACGCTTGGGCATGAGCGGCACCGGACACGAAGTGCGCTTCACATGGGACAGCCCGACCGTGAGCTGGGCGGAAGTACTCGACAGCATCGGCGAATTGCCCATTCCCCCATACTTGAACCGCGACACCGAGGCCACCGACTTGCAAACCTACCAAACGGTCTATTCAAAAATCAAGGGTTCGGTAGCCGCCCCCACAGCGGGTTTGCACTTCACCGAACCCGTGCTACGCGCTCTCGACGAACGCGGCATCGAACGCAACGAACTCACACTGCACGTCGGCGCCGGCACTTTCAAACCCGTGAAGAGCGAAGAAATCGCCGGTCACCAAATGCACGCCGAATGGATTGCCGTCCCCCTGCAGTCCATCGAACGCCTCCTGGCGCACGACGCACAATGCATCGCCGTGGGCACAACAAGTGTGCGCACCCTCGAAAGTCTATATTATATAGGCGTGCGCATTCGCCAATGTCGCGAAGCCGGGCACGAACCGAGTGAAGAGGAACTGCACGTGCCGCAATGGTTGCCCTACGACTACGCCCAAACTTGCAAAAATCCCCTCACTCCCCGCGAAGCCCTCGAAACCGTGCGCGATTATCTGCGCGACAATCAATTGCAAGTGCTCCACAGCGCCACACAAATCATCATTGCGCCGGGCTACAATTACAAGATCGTCAAAACCATCGTCACGAATTTCCACCAACCGCAGTCGACACTGTTGCTGCTGGTCAGCGCTTTTGTCGGTGGCAACTGGCGTCCCATCTACGATTACGCCCTCGACCACGGATTCCGCTTCCTGAGTTACGGCGATTCGTCGGTGCTCAACTATGATGCCTTAGTGTAATTAAGCACACTGCCCCATTCTTTTTTCACAAAAGCTCCCTCCCCATGCGTCAATATCCCCTCTGGCTGCTGATACTCCTCTCCCCCACCATTTTAGTCCCCGTCGGCACATTGGTCTTCTTCTTGTTTGGCAATGTCGTGCTCTGGCCGGAAGGCGACAGCACGCTGCTCAACATCATACAATACCTACTCATCCAACTTTTTTGGATCGGGCCGATTGTCAGCTTCTTTGTCAGCTTATTCTTTTGGGGATGGGCGCGCGAACGCAGTTCGATTTACACCGCGATCGGTGGACTTCTGCTCACCGCCGCCTCCATTTTGGTACTCGCCCTACAATAATCCAACTTCGCCTTCCCTCCATGCGACAATACCACGATCTCCTCCGACGGATTCTCGACCACGGCACGCGCAAAGAAGACCGCACCGGCACCGGCACGCTCTCCATTTTCGGCCATCAGATGCGTTTCGATCTCGAAAAAGGCTTTCCGCTGCTCACCACCAAGAAATTGCACCTCAAAAGCATTATCTACGAACTGCTTTGGTTCTTGCGCGGGGACACCAACGTGCGTTATCTCCAAGAACACGGCGTGCGCATTTGGAATGAGTGGGCGGACGAATCGGGCGAACTCGGTCCCGTCTATGGACACCAGTGGCGTTCGTGGCCGGACTACAACGGCGGACACATCGATCAGATCAGTCAGGTGATCGAACAAATCAAACACCAACCCGACAGCCGCCGCATGATTGTCAGTGCGTGGAACGTCGCCGAAGTCGAAGACATGACACTCCCGCCTTGCCACTTGCTGTTCCAATTCTATGTGGCGGAAGGACGGCTTTCACTCCAACTCTACCAACGCAGTGCCGACACGTTTTTGGGTGTTCCCTTCAACATTGCCTCTTACGCCCTGCTCACGATGATGGTAGCGCAAATTTGCGGTTTACGCCCCGGAGATTTTATTCACACCACCGGAGATACCCACCTCTACCTCAACCATTTGGAGCAAGCCCGCCTACAATTGAGCAGAACACCCCAAGCGCTCCCGAAAATGCGCCTCAATCCCGATGTCACCGATCTGTTTTCGTTTCGTTACGAAGACTTTTTCCTCGAAAACTACGCGCCTGACCCTCATATTCCGGCGACAGTTTCGGTCTAACCCCCTCATATATGCTCACACTCATTTGCGCCCTCGATCGGCAACGCGCCATCGGCTTCGAAGGCCACATGCTTTTCCGATTGCGAGCCGATTTGCAACGCTTCAAAGCCCTCACGTTAGGACATACCGTGATCATGGGGCGGAAAACCTTCGACTCCCTCCCCAAGGGTGCTCTCCCCAATCGTCGCAACTTTGTGGTCAGTCGCTCGCTCACCGACGCACCCGCCGGCACCACTCTATTTCCTTCGTTGGAAGCCGCCCTTCAAGCTGCCGGCGATGCCGAAGAAGTTTTTATTATCGGCGGTTCTTCTGTCTATGAAGCCACTCTGCCGCTGGCCGATCGCCTCTGTTTGACGCATATCCACGCCACCGCAGCGGAAGCAGACGTATTTTTCCCGGAAACGGATTTATCGCAATGGAAATGCACCTTCCGCGAAGAGCACCCCGCCGATGAGCAGAACGAACAACCCTTTACTTTTGCAGATTACACTCGCTTATGAATAGCCTATTTCGCACAGTCACTTTATTTCTTGCCGCGTGGTGTTGCTCCGGTACTTCACTGCTCGCACAAGATTCCATACGAGAGGTCAACTTCTCGATCATCGAAACTTCAGACGTACACGGCAACTACTTTCCCTACGACTTCATCAACGATAAACCCGGGGAAGGTAGCTTGAGCCGCATCTCCACCTACGTGAAACGTCTGCGTGCCGAACAAGGAGAAGGGCGCGTGTTGCTCGTCGACAACGGAGATATATTGCAAGGCCAACCGGCGGCCTACTATTACAATTACGTCGACACCACTTCCACGCATCTTTGCGCTCGCATGCTCAACGATATGGGGTATCTCTGCGGAACATTGGGCAATCACGACATCGAAACCGGGCACGCCGTCTACGACCGTTGGATGGACGACTGCGGGTTTGCGGTGCTGGGAGCCAACGTGGTCGACAAGCGCAAGAACAAACTTTATCTCACGGCCTATGTGCAAGAGGAGGTAGACGGCGTGCGCATCGGTGTGCTCGGCATGGTCACCCCCACCATCCCGCAGTGGCTTCCCGAAAAGCTCTGGAAACACCTTGACTTTCGTGACTGCGTGGAAACCGCTCGCCGAGTCGTGCCCATTGTGCGCCGGGCAGCCAAAGCCGACATTGTTGTTGTGGTGATGCACAGCGGCGTAGGCGAACACGATGCTACCGGTCGTATGCTCGACCATGCGGCTTTCCAAGTGGCCGAACAAGTACCTGACATCGACGTCATCTTCTGCGGGCACGATCACCGCGTCGCCAACACCATAGTGACCAACAAAATCAGCGGTCGGCAGACGCTCGTACTCAATCCGGGCGCCAATGCGATGAACATTGCGCAAACTGACATAAAAGTCACGCTGGGAGCTGATGGAAAACGGAAGAAAAAAGAAATCATAGGCAATGTCATTGACATCCGCGGCGAAGAGCCCGATTCCGCTTTCCTCTCTCGCTACACCAAAGAGTTCGAGGACATCCGAAACTTCACCACCCAAGTCATTGGGTACAACCAAAACGAATTGGATACTCGTACGGCCTATTTCGGTTCGTCGGCGTTCGTTGATTTCATTCATCGCATCCAACTCGCTGTTTCCGGCGCCGAGATCTCATTTGCCGCTCCACTTTCGTACGATGCAAAGATCGAACCGGGCAAGATTAGCATGGCCGACTTGTTCAATCTCTACAAATACGAGAATCAGCTCTACGTCATGAAACTCACGGGACAGGAAATCAAAAACTACCTCGAAGAGAGTTATGGCATTTGGACGCGACAGATGCAATCTCCCACCGAGCACATGATGTTGCTGAGCGACAAGTATGAGAGCGCTCCCGAACCTTGGCAACGTCTGCAGCACTCGTCCTACAACTTCGACTCCGCAGCCGGCATCAAGTATACAGTAGACCTTCGCAAACCCAAAGGGCAGAAAGTGACGATCCTTTCGATGGCCGACGGCAAGCCCTTCGAGCTACAGAAAACCTATAAAGTGGCGCTCAACTCCTATCGTGCCAACGGTGGCGGCGGTCTGCTCATCAAAGGCGCAGGCATCCCACAAAATCAACTGCGCTCACGCGTGACATGGACCTCCGACCGCGAAATGCGCGAATACCTGCGCCGAGAAATTGCTCGCCATAAAGAAATCGATCCTCAGCCGCTCAACAACTGGCGCTTCATTCCCGAAGGTTGGGCTGCGGCAGCAGCTGAACGCGACTCTGAAATCATGTTCAAGTAGTTTCGGCTGATTCCCATCCCACACGCAGCGCGTGCCGTATCGACGGCACGCGCTGCTGCGTTTAATGCACATCTGATCATCAAGTATTTACACATCCGGCACATTAACGTTCTTCTTCAACAAAGTATAAGAGAAAAAGCTGAGATGAATAGCAGATTTCGAGGAGGAGCGGAATGGAATGCCGTTACCCACTCAACGATGGCAAAAGTAACAACGCCTCTCACCTAAATTCACGAACGAGCTACGACGGAATGCAAGGTGTGCATCAATCAGTGCAACTCCTACGTGCCGGCAAAACAAGCTATTTCAAGCCTCATCACCTCACTTTCGACAGGCAGTTCCATGGAGGCCTTGCCGTGCCGCGACTCGCAACTGAACGTTACTTCTTTTTCAACAAGTCAAAGATCGTTTGCGTTGATTCATAGAGGGCAAGCCCATTGAATTTGCGCTATATGGATACCGCAAAGCGGCAGGAAAAAGGGAATAGTTGTGTTTTATCAAGCGCAAAGTTAAAGCTTTTATTCCGATAAATCGCAATTTCAAACAAGAAAAATAGGGGTAAAACTCGAAATACGGAGATTACCGAGCAAAACAAGTGGACTTTCTTTCGAATCTCCACTTGTTTCTTGAATTTTCTTCCTCTTTTGGATAAAGAGACGCGCCCTCTTTTTCTCTTCACGGTTCTGCAGCTTTTCACGTACGCGCAAACGGACACGCGGCCGCACATCGCGCACTCAGCGAGTTTCCTTTTTGTTGCCTTCACCCTTCACCTTCACCCCTAACTCTCTGAATTTCAACAAACTTACGGGTGAACAAAACGTCCATTTTAACACTTCACTGGTGAAGGTAATCAGTCCTCTGCCTTCACTCCTAAGATATTATAAATCAGCACTCTACCACCGTTAGGTGAAACGGTGAAGGAAAAAATCGAAAAATGCCGGACGCGCGCGCATGTACGTGCGCGTTGACGCTCGACGAGCATTGCCTTTCTGAGCATCGAGCGCGGAGCATCCGAGTCAATGGTCACCCTACTAAATGATCCCCCTAACCGTTCATTCGCGGTGAGGGGGATCATCCTACAAATAGAGTGCAATTAGCCCTGCACTACAAAACAGCTTCACACTTGGCGGTAGGCTTCCAAGTCCTCGGGACTGAGTTCATTGATGAAAGCTGCATGCTTTTCGACTTCCGCCGCAGCATGGCGAGCATACACGCGAGCGGACTTGCCGAAGAGTTCCGGCGCTTGCGAAGCATTGTAGGTGAGCAAATGCAACATCAAGGTGTCGGCAGCCATTTCGACCAAATGGCGCGCACAAAGATCTTGATACTCCTGCACTCCGGCGGCCTTCACCCGCTCAACGGCAGCCTCAAACGAGTCGGCCATTTTAGCGGCACGCGCTTGGAGTTCTTTCATTTCAGCGCTCACTTCTTGCTGTTCCAATTCACGCAAGTGACTCAAATACGCCCCGTTCATGACAAAACGAATCGCCGCCACCACTTGCAGCTGCGTCGTGCCTTCATAAATAGACGTGATGCGGGCATCACGCGCATATCGCTGGATGGGATAGTCCATCATAAAGCCCGAACCACCGTGAATCTGCAGGGCGTCGTAAGTGTTTTGGTTGCAATACTCCGAATTCATGCCCTTGGCCAACGGCGTCAGGGAGTCGGCCAACTTGTTGTATGCTTTCATTTCAGCGCGCTCCTCGGCAGTCAGTTTCCGCTCACGGGAGATGTCTTCGAGCACTTTGTAGATGTCTACCGCGCGGGCACAATGATAGAGCAGGGCTCGACCGGCATCGAGTTTCGCCTTGATCGTGGCCAGCATGTCGTAGACCGCGGGCATTTCGATGATGGCTTTGCCGAATTGCTCACGATCGCGAGCGTAAGCCAGTCCCTCGTTGTAAGCCGCTTGCGACAGTCCGACAGATTGTGCGGCGATGCCCAAACGTGCACCGTTCATCAAGGCCATGACATACTTGATCAGCCCCATTCGGGTGCTGCCGCAAAGTTCGGCTTTGGCGTTTTTGTAGACCAATTCGCAGGTGGGACTGCCGTGAATGCCCAATTTGTTTTCGATGCGGCGCACATTGACGCCGCCGTCGCGCTTGTCGTAGATGAACATCGACAATCCGCGTCCGTCCGTTGTGCCTTCTTCCGAACGAGCCAACACCAAATGAATGTCGGCATCGCCATTGGTGATGAAGCGCTTCACGCCGTTCAGACGCCACGTGCCGTCTTCTTCACAATAGGTGGCTTTGAGCATCACGCTTTGCAGATCCGAACCGGCATCGGGCTCTGTGAGATCCATCGACATCGTTTGGCCTGCGCAAACACGGGGGATGAAACGGGCATGCTGCTCCTCCGTTCCAAACTCATAGAGCGTTTCGATACAGTCTTGGAGCGACCAAATGTTGCCAAAACCGGCATCGGAAGCGGCCACCAACTCGGCACACATCGTGTAAGGCATGATCGGGAAGTTCAGCCCTTCGTAGCGTCGCGGCATGGTCATGCCGTTCAAGCCGGCCGCCACCATGGCTTCAAGGTTGCGCTGCGTGCCCGAGGCATAACGCACACGATCGCCTTCGTGATGTGGGCCTTCGAGATCGACCCCTTCGGCATTGTCGGCGATGATTGTGCCGGCAATGTCGCCCACGATGTCGAGGGTACGATCATAATTGTCCATGGCATCTTCGAAACCCAAAGGTGCCGTGTCGTAAGTTTCCTTTTCGCGAAAATCGCGTTCCTTCAATTCCACAATGCGCTTCATCAAGGGGTGGCGCAATTCAAAGCGAAGTTCAGGATGATCAGTATAATGATTTGCCATTTGTCTGTCTGAATGAGAATTATTTACTGTGCGCTTTGTAGAATTTGATGAGTTTGGGCACGACCTCTTCCACCTTGCCTTCGATTACGTAATCGGCCAACTCATTGATGGGCGCTTTCGCATCGGTGTTGATGGAAATAATAATGCCGCTCTCCTTCATGCCGGCCACATGCTGAATGGCGCCGGAGATACCACACGCAATAAACACTTTGGGGCGCACCGTCACGCCGGTTTGACCGATCTGCAAATCGTGATCGCAGAAACCGGCGTCGACCGCCGCACGACTGGCACCGACCTCTCCATGAAGTTCCTCGGCAAGTTGGCGCAGCAAGTCGAAATTCTCTTTCGAACCCACACCATAACCGCCGGCTACCACTATGGGAGCGCCTTTCAAATTGTTTTTTGCCTTTTCGACATGGCGTTCCAACACTTGAACCACATAGTCTTCGGGCTTCACAAAGGCATCAACGTCCTCATAAACCACTTGCCCGGCGTAATTCTCGTCAAGCACCTCGGCTTTCATCACCCCGGAACGCACCGTGGCCATCTGCGGACGGTGATCGGGGTTGATAATCGTGGCAACGATGTTTCCACCGAAGGCCGGACGGATTTGATAGAGGAGGTTTTCGTAACTCTTCTTGTTCTTCTTGTCCTCATAATCTCCGATTTCCAAGGCGGTGCAATCGGCGGTGAGCCCGCTTGTGAGCGTGGAACTGACACGAGGGCCGAGATCACGACCGATCGCCGTCGCGCCCATCAGACAGATTTGGGGCTGTTCGCGTTCAAACAAACCGACTAACACGGCCGTATGCGGACGTGTCGTGTAGGGCGAGAGCCCGGGCGCGTCGAAAACGTGGAGCACGTCGACACCGTAGGGGAGAATCTGCGATTCGACCTTACCTTTCACACCTTGTCCCGCCACAACGGCTTCCAACTTCACGCCCAGTTCAGAGGCTAACTTGCGTCCTTTGGTGAGGAGTTCAAAACTCACTTCCTCAATTTGCGTTCCTTCCAGTTCGCAATATACAAAAACACTGTTCATGAGTTTATCCAATTGTGTGGCTATCCAGCAGTTCAACAATCAATTGTTCGACATCGGCATCGTTACCGGTCAAGCGGCGACTCTCCTTGGTGGCGAACACCACATTCTGCACCGTCTTTACCTTCGTGGGCGAACCGGTCAAACCACATTGTTCAATGTCGGCATCGATGTCTGTCGCGCCCCATTGTGGAATGGTCAGATAGGCTTTGCGTGCATACTCCTCGGCGTAAGGCAGATCAGCCCTCTGTTCGGCCGGAGCCAACGCGCGCTTGTATTTCATCACCAACTTGGCATTGCGCGGTCGGCAGGGGGCTGCAGAACCGGTCACCGTCAACAAGACCGGAAGCGGCGCTTTGACACGCTCGACGCCGCCGTCAATGCGTCGCGTCACCGTTACACTCGATTCGTCGAGTGCTTCCACCTGTTCCACGTACGTCACTTGATCGATATTCAGCTTCTGCGCCACCTGCGGACCGACTTGCGCCGTATCGCCGTCGATGGCTTGTCGTCCGCCGATTACCAAATCCACGTGACCGATTTTCTTGATCGTCTGCGCCAGTACATAAGAGGTGGCCAAGGTGTCGGCACCGGCCAGTGCACGATCGGTCACTAACACACCACCGTCGGCACCGCGGAATAAGCCCTCGCGGATGACTTCTGCGGCCTTGGGCAATCCCATCGTCACGACTTGGATCGTGGTGCCGGGATGCGCATCTTTAATGCGCAAAGCCAACTCGAGTGCGTTCAAATCCTCCGGATTAAAAATCGCAGGCAGCGCCGCACGGTTCACCGTGCCCTGTGGCGTCATGGCATCCTTCCCCACATTGCGGGTGTCGGGCACCTGTTTAGCCAAAACTACAATTTTGAAACTCATTTTGCGTGCTTCAATAAAACGATAATAGGTATAGAAAAACACTTCCTCGCCACAGCTCACAGAGCATGCGGCGAGGAAGTTTCAGGTTCAGAGGTCGTTGCGCTTGATCTCGCCGTTCTGCATCACAAACGTGAGTTGCTGATCGGCGTCAAACATGATGATGTCGGCGTCATATCCGTTCTTGATGAAGCCCTTGCGGTCGTCGATGCCCATGAATCTTGCCGGCATCTCACCGATCATGCGGCAAGCGTCTTCCATCGGAATGCCGGCTTGCTGCACGGCCGTGCGCACGAGGCGATCCATGGTGGAGATCGAACCGGCCAAAGCGCTGCGATCCTTAAGTTTGCACACACCGTCTTCGATGATGGTACGCGGATCGATAATACCGGGATCGACATCACTGCCGGGCTCGATCGCGCTCACGGCAAGCGAGTCGGTGATGAAACACATATTGTCCACCCCTTTCGCGTTGTAGATTTCTCGCATCAGCACGGGAGGCACGTGGATACCGTCGGCGATCACTTCGACGTTGAAGTCTTCGAGCGCAAACACGCTTTCCACCACGCCCACTTTCTTAAATTCGCGATCCTTGCGCAACATGCTCATGGCATTCGTGAAGTGAGTGGCGAGACGAACACCGGCTTTGTAAGCGCGAAGCACGTCTTCCCAGTCGCCATCCGTGTGCGCAATCGAGGGAACGCAATCGTTCTTCACGCAGCATTTGAAGAACTCTTCTGCGCCGGGCAATTCGGGAGCAGCATCCCAGCGCTTAATGCAGCGCGTAGAAGCGAAGATGCTCTCATACTCCTTCGGATCGGGGTTGCGAATGATATCGGGCATTTGGGCACCGGCCTTTTTCAAGTTGAAATAAGGACCTTCGAGGTGCAAACCCATAATGGGGCTACCGGGTTCGGCCATCAGCTTCTCGCAAGTGACGATTGCTTTGTCGATCCACTCGCGATAGCTCGAAGAGAGCGTGGGGAAGATGGCCGTTGTGCCGTGCTTCATGTGGGCATCCACTGCCGTGCGGAAAGCTTCTTCCGTACCTTCCATGAAGTCGCGACCGCCACCGCCGTGAATGTGCAACTCGATACCTCCGGGTACGATGTCGCATCCCTTGGCGTCGATCTGCTGCGCGCCTTCAACCGGCAAAGCATTGTTCGAAACGGCTAAAATTTTACCTCCTTCAACGATGACGCTGCCACCGTTGAGCCAGCCTTCCGACGTGAGAATACGTCCATTGGAAATCTGCTGTAACATGATTATGATTTGTGGGTATTAAACAAAAAGAATGTGCTCGTCACACCATCTTCGGTAGGTCGAACCCACCGCCCGTATCGGGAAACCTGATTGCTAACTTCAAGTTCTTCCTTATATACTAAGGACAAATCGCGTGACTGCATGGCAAATTTAGTACATTCTTTCCTAAAACGACCGCTATACTTGCACAAAATGCGGTTCCTGCACAATATTCCGCGCGCGTTCGCGTTATTAGGAGCGTATGAACGTTCATTTTTCCTCACTCAGTCTGCTTTGTGTGGGACTTTGGCTTTGTGCCTCCTGCGACAGTGCTGAGAAAAGTCTACATCGCGGCGATCAAGCCATTCGCATCGGCGAATATGCCGAAGCCGCAGATGCCTACAAGACGGCCTACCGTCTTACCCCCGCTTCCAACAAAGCTGAGCGGGGGCGCATTGCGTTTCTCATGGGCGAATGCTATCGGCGCTATGGCAATTCGGCGCGTGCACTGGCTGCCTACCGCAATGCCCTGCGCTTCAAATATGCCGACAGTACCTTGCTTCGCGAAGCAGGCGGCATGATGCTCCTCAACGGCGACTATAAAAATGCCACCGCCGCCTTCAAGGACTATCTCCTCGCCCACCCCGAAGACAGTGTGGCGCAACGCGCTTTCCAAGGTGCGCAAGCAGCATCGGCGCGTCGCACCAAAGGTTCGCTTTACACCGTGAAACCCGCCGCACTCTTCAACAACAATCGCGCAGACTACGCACCGGTGCTCCTCAATGAGGGAAAAGACCGCCAACTCTACTTCACCACCACGCGAACTGCGGCACAGGGCGATCAGCTCTCGGGCATCACAGGGTTGAAAAACGGAGATGTCTATGTGGCCAACGTCGACGAAAAAGGAAATTGGAAGCGCCCCGAAACCATCACAGCCGTGAACACGGCAGAAGACGAAGGCGCAGTTTGTTTTTCGCCCGACGGCAAAACAATGTATCTCACCGTTTGTTCCACCCACCCGCAATATCCTCGGCCGGCGCGCATCTATACTTCCGCACGCGCCGACGCTTCGTGGAGCAAACCCCAACCTCTGGAACTCATCTCCGACACGCTGTCCAACATCGCCCACCCGGCCATTTCGCCCGACGGGCGGTGGCTCTACTTCGTCTCCGACATGCCGGGCGGCGAAGGACAAACCGACTTGTGGCGGGCAGCACTCCAAGAAAAAAAAGGCGGCCGCATTGTCGAAAATCTCGGCCCGCAAATCAATACGCCCGGACGTGAAATGTTTCCCACCTTTCGCCCAGACGGCACCCTCTATTTTTCCTCCGACGGGCATGGAGGCATGGGTGGTTTAGACCTCTTTCGCGCCACCGAAGACACGCTTACCGGCCGGTGGACGGTCGAAACGCTGCCACCGCCCATCAACTCTCAAGGCAATGACTTCGGTATGACCTTCGACGGTCTCCACAATCGCGGTTATTTCTCCTCATCGCGCAGCACCGGCGGGCGCGGTTGGGACAAGATCTACGAGTTTTCTTATCCTGAAAACCTACTTACCGTCAAAGGCTGGGTGTACGAACAAGACGGCTACGAACTTCCGGCTGCACAAGTGCAAATGGTCGGTAGTGACGGCACGAACATCAAGCTCCCCGTCAAGCCCGACGGTTCTTTTGAACAAACCGTTTCGCCCGGAGTGGACTACGTTTTCCTCGCTTCCTGCCGCGACTATCTCAATGCTCCCAATCGGCTGCACGCCGACTCCCTCGATGAGGCGCATCAATACGTGTTGCAATTTCCACTCCCCTCGATGAACATTCCGGTGCTCGTGCGCAATGTGTTCTACGCCTTTGACAGCGCCGACATCACCCCGGAATCTTCGGCCGCCCTCGACCGTTTGGTCAATTTGCTCAAAGAAAATCCGCACATCACCATCGAGTTGGCGGCACACACTGACTATCGCGGTGCAGATGCCTATAATCTCCAACTTTCGCAACGCCGCGCCGAAAGTGTGGTGCGCTATCTCACCGCCAAAGGCATCGCCGCAGATCGCCTCTCCCCCAAAGGCTACGGAGAAGCCGTGCCCAAAATCGTCAACAAGAAGTTGCTCGAAACGCACCCCTATCTTCACGAAGGCGACACCCTGTCTGAAGCCTACATTCTCCGCCTCTCTCCCGAACAACAAGAAGCCTGCAATGCATTGAACCGCAGAACAGAATTTCGCGTATTGCGTACCACCTACGGGCTGTACGACAAAAAGGGACTCCCCAAGTCCGCTCCTCAATCTGCCTCTGCTTTGTCCGGGTCCAAGAAAGAAACAGAAGAATTGGAGTACGTGGAGTGAAGTGCCCTTCTCCATTATTTTTAGTATCACGCGCCCCGCTTTGAGCCATTTCCGCTCATAGCGGGGCGCACTCCATATATATTAGGATCACTTCCACACGATTGAACACATCTCCCATCCAAAACATTTGCTCTCATCGCACTTTCCGCTGCTCTCGCTCACACCTCTTTCAAAAACTCCGAGTGTTTTGCCTAAAAACAGGGAACATTTCGTCAAAACAAGGGAACTAATTCGAGAAAGTAGGGAACTTATATTTTCCTCCTACCACCTTTTGAGAAAAGCCATTGAGTCGGTACTCTCAAATGGCCAACTTCTTCGTTTTTTATCCCTCAACATTGCCTTCTCCCAGGGGGCAAATCCGAAAAAAGACCTTTCATTGGAAGCATACACCATTCCTTTGATTTCGCCCTTCTCCACCCTTCCGCTTGATTCGCCGAACTTCTCCTAACACTTCTACCCTTTTCATGGCGAACAGCCTCGGGGTTACCCATCCCCCGATGCAATATCGCCTCTTTCCCAAGGTAATGGCCTATCGTTTCCGACAAAATCATAAAGCGAGACGTTACAACAATGGGGCTGCGCGACAAATCAAAATTGAAACAGATTATTCTGTAAAAACACTTTGTTTATCGCCCGTTAAGCCTTAACTTTGCAGTAATGAATGAGCTTTCACCCTATCTTCGCAAGCTGTTGCTGGAACATGATTGTGCAATCATTCCGGATTTCGGTGGTTTCGTGATGCAACGCCACTCGGCACATCGCGCAACTGCGAACGAACAGATTCTCCCGCCGTCAAAAACGGTGGGCTTCAATGCGTTGCTCCGCACGGAAGATGGGTTGCTGGCTCATGAAGTGTGCAAATCTCGGCACATTCCCTATGCGCAGGCGGCAGATTTTGTGCAGCAATGTGTGCGCGACATGAAGCGAGATTTGATGCGCGGCATCGAAGTGTCGTTCGACGGCGTAGGCAGTCTCCACCTCACCACCAATGGTAATTATGACTTCAGCCCCACAACGCAAACCACGCTGACACCGGAATATTATTTCCTCACGCCGCTCAAACTTACGGCTCTTACTCCCGTCGCCGCTGCGCCCAATGGCCCTATTGCCGCGGCACAACCGACAGTCGCCAACAACACCGCTCCCGAAAACCAAGTGGAAAAGCAGCCCACCACGGAACATCCGCTCACGACTGTCGCTTCTCCCTTCTTTTCGCGCAACGCCTATCGGGCGTTTGCAGCCATGTTTGTCGTTGCCCTCTGTTTCTTTTGGTCCATCCCTCTAAATCGAAACAATCATCTCCCTAACAATAAGGAAAATACGGAGATGTTTGCACAACTCCCGCAAATGAAAGTCGTTGGCGAAGTGCTTTCCTCTATTTCAGGCGAAGAGACACCCGCTCCCCGCCATCGCCTCGGCGCAGAGGCGCTACTCGAAGTGCCGACTCTCCGCAACGTCCAACAACCGGTTACCCCCCGCCCCGCAACTCAACCGGCAGCCACCAAAACTCCTCCCGCTTCTCCCGCACCCACGGAGAAAACGACTGAAAAGCCTTTTGTTTTGGTGCTGGCCAGCCAAACGATACACGAAGGGGCGACACGCTTTGTAAAACAGTTGAAGACCCAAGGCTTTGAAACGGCTCGCCCCAAGAAACACAACGGGGCCTATAGAGTACTCGTCGGCCATTTTGCGACAAGACAAGAGGCCAAGTCTGCACTTACAACCTACCGCAAACAAAGCAACGACTTCGCCGAAGCGTGGATCACCCATGAATAAAATTTGACGGCCACCCTCGCCTGCTTTGTCGGCTTTCGACTCTTCACTTTGCTCATCTCCCATGAAAAAAATACGTTGCCCCAAATGCGACGAACCCATTTTGTTCGACGATTCCCTCTACACGCCCGGACGCACCCTCGTCTTTGAATGTCCCTCGTGTCGCAAACAATTTAAGATACGTGTGGGCGGCAAGATGCTCGCGAGCCCCGGCACCGACACATTCGGCACAGACCCGGAGCCGGAGGAGAAACCGGCAGTGGGCTACCTCGTGGTTTTGGAGAACGCCTTCCATCTCCGACAGATCGTCCCCCTCAGAGAAGGCGAAAATCGCATCGGACGCCACGTGAAAGGCACCAAAGCCGAAGCCGCTTTCAAGACGGTAGACCCAAGTGTCGACGAAACCCATTGCGCCATCAAGGTGACTCGCAACAAGAGCGGACGTCTACTCTTCGTTTTGCGCGACGGCCCTTCGGGCACAGGCACATTCCACATGAATGAACTGGTAGGTGTCAAAGAACGCGTCAACCTCTCCGAAGGAGCTATCGTCACCATTGGCGCCACCACCATGATTCTCCACGAAGGCACACCGCCCGAAGAAGAATGACCCAAACTTGCAGGCTTATGAAAAAACTCTTTTTTCTTCTCTTCCTCCTTTTGTTTCCCTTCGTGCGAAGCAATGCACAGGCTGTGGCCATCAACGACACCACACGTGCCACCTTTTATTGTGAAGAAGAGGGCATCCGCATTTGTCTCGACATGGGGAAAGAGAGTCTCACCGTTCCCGGCATGCCTTTTCTCGGAAAAGTGCACGCCTATATGAATGGAAAAATCTATGGCGTATGGATGCTCACCAAACGTGAGCGCAAAGTCGACACCGCCATTCTTCGTTTTACCAATGATATAGGTTCGGATTCGCAAACCGTTGAGTTAAAACCTCTTCCCGACGGAACCTATCAGTATACCGCGCTCGAAGGCAACAACGTGCGCCGCGTCAAAGGGCGCAAACTCATCAAAGTGCCCGACACAATGGTAATGAAGCGTTCGCGCCTCTGACTGTACGCTTCTTTCGCCTTACCTCTTTCTGCAAATCTTCGGCACGCTACGCGCGTGCATCCCCAGCTTTATTCCTCAGCCCATGACAAACGGCTTTCTGCGCGTGGCAGCTGCCGTGCCTCACGTACGCGTGGCCGACATCACCACCAATACCCAAGAAATCGAGAACCTGATGGTTGCCGCCGACGGCAAGGGCATCGATATCTTGTGCTTCCCCGAACTGTGCATCACGGCCTATACGTGTCAAGACCTCTTTTCGCAACAATTATTGCTCGAAGAGGCAGAACATGCATTGGTAAAAATACTCGAACTGAGCCGCAACCTACAAGTTACGACACTGGTCGGTTTGCCTTTCTATCATCGAGGCATGTTATTGAACTGTGCCGCCGTCGTACACAACGGTAAGTTGCACGGCTTGGTGCCCAAAACCTATATTCCCAATTATAAAGAGTTTTACGAACGGCGTTGGTTCACCTCCGCCACCGATTTGCACGAGAACGAGTTCATTCGTTTTTGCGGACAACTCGTACCACTCGGCACGCAACAGCTGTTCAGACACCGCGACACCACGTTCGGTATCGAAATATGCGAAGATCTTTGGGCACCGATCCCACCCAGCAACCGCGCTGCCCTGGAGGGAGCAGAACTCATCTTCAACCTCAGCGCCTCCAATGACCTGGTCGGCAAGAACGACTACCTCCGCCATCTCGTTGTGGGGCAAAGCGCCCGCTGCAACTGTGCTTACATCTATGCCGGCTGCGGTTATGGCGAAAGCACGCAGGACGTCGTGTTCGGCGGTAAGGCCTTCATTGCGGAAAACGGGCACTTACTCGCGGAAGCTTCCCCCTTCAGCACAGAAAGTCAGCTGATAGCAACCGAAGTAGACCTCGATATTTTGCGCAGCGAACGACAAACCAATACTTCCTTCGCCCAATGTGCCGGACGCTTCACGAAGTCAAAGCCCTATGAGCTGAGAGAACTGGATCATGGGCAGCTCAAACGCAAAAGCCTGCGACTGACGCGCCCCATTCCGGCCTTACCTTTCGTACCCCACGGAGAAGATTTTGAACTTCGCTGCCGCGAAATTCTCAGTATCCAAACTTTGGGATTGGCACGCCGCATCGAACACACACATTGCAAACATGTCGTGATCGGTGTCAGTGGCGGATTAGACTCCACGTTGGCCCTGCTGATTTGTGCCGGCGCATTTGACTTACTCGGCATGGACCGCCGCGGTATTATAGGCGTGACAATGCCGGGATTTGGCACCACGGGGCGCACTTACCACAATGCAGTTGCGCTCATGGAGGGGCTGGGAATCACGCTGCGCGAAGTCAACATCGAAAAATCCGTGATGCAGCATTTCGCTGACATTGATCACGACGCAGAACTGCGCGATGTGACTTATGAGAACGCACAAGCCAGAGAGCGCACGCAGATTTTGATGGACATCGCCAACCAAACCAACGGTTTTGTGGTGGGAACGGGCGACTTGTCGGAGTTGGCACTCGGTTGGGCGACGTACAACGGCGACCACATGTCCATGTACGCCGTGAACGCCTCGATCCCCAAGACTCTCATTCGTCCCTTGGTGCGCCATTTGGCCGAACAGATGCAGGAACACGACCCGCACTGTAGCAAAACGCTGCTCGACATCATCGATACGCCCATCAGCCCGGAACTCCTTCCGGCTGACGAGCAAGGGAACATTGCGCAAATCACGGAAGATCTCGTCGGGCCATACGAATTGCACGACTTTTTCCTTTATTATACACTGCGCTTCGGTTTCCGCCCCACGAAGATTTATCTGCTGGCTTGCCATGCTTTCGACGGGCAACAGGGTCTCTCTTACTCCCCTGAAACCATCGCACAGTGGTTGCGCACCTTCTTCCGTCGTTTCTTCACTCAACAGTTCAAACGCAGCTGTCTTCCCGACGGCCCCAAGGTGGGAAGCTGTTCACTCTCCCCACGCGGCGATTGGCGCATGCCCTCCGATGCCTGCGCCGACGAGTGGTTGCGCGAATGCGACAGCCTGCTCTCCTCAAATGACTGAACCATGAGCACACCTTCCGTAAGAACTCTTTGGTGCGTGGTTTTATTGCTCCTTTTCGGCACATTGGCTGTCGGAGCGCAGGAACAACAGCCCACGTGCTACGCGAAGATCGAACTGTCTCCGACTCCTAAATATGTTGGCGACAGCTGTTTGGTCAATCTCGTTCTCTACTCCAATTTGCCTTTTGTAGAATATCATCCAAAAAGTTCGGCAAAACGAGACATCAAGGGAGGGACGCTCCGACACACCGGCGACGGCACAGTCACAGACCAACAACAAGTGAGAGACAATGGACAAACGAGGTTTGCTTTCATCGCTCGCCAATACGTTCTGCGCTGTGAATCAACCGGAAAGATAGAACTTCCCATACAAAAATTTGAAGTGCAGTTAGGCACTTACGTTGTGGAGGAAGATCCCTACGATTTCTTCGCCCCATCGCATCTGCGCCTCGTGCGGCGTCACCGTCTCAAAATAAAATCCCCTCAACAAGCGCTCGAAATCTCAGAGCGTCCCAAGCGCACGACGCGAGAAGTGATGCGTTCGGGGCAACAAGTGATATAACCTCCTCAGCACCATAAAGAAATGATCATAGCAGTAGATTTTGACGGCACAGTCGTCGAACATAGATACCCGGCCATCGGAAAGGAACTCCCCTTTGCTACCACCACTCTACGCCAACTCGCGGAAGACGGTCACCAACTCATTCTTTGGTCCGTTCGCGAAGGTGATCTTCTACAAGAGGCCGTGGACTTTTGCGAACAGCGCGGTGTCACCTTCTATGCAGTAAACAAAGATTTCGAAGAAGAAGACGGTACCGGTAAGCACTTTTCGCGCAAGATCAAAGCAGACCTTTTCATCGACGACCGCAATGTGGGTGGTTTGCCCGATTGGCCGACGATCTATGCCCTGATCAAACGGAGAATGAACCTTCGTGAATTCTTAATTTCCGAAGAAATCATCGAGCCTCCCGTGAAAAAGAAAAAGTGGTGGCCTTTCTAAATCCGATCTCCCTGCGCATGAAAAGCAAAAGCGCAGCCGGCTGCACAACAACAAGCGGCATGCGGAGCTAAGAAAGCGCGCTCCCAACACTAAAACCAACCAACAATGACCAAAAAAGTCGGGCTGTGCTTTGTGCACTCCCGACTTTGCTGTATTTTCGCGACTATACACTTACTTTATTGCATATGTCACATCCTCAAAAAAGCATCTGGTCTAAGCTTTTCGCACCAATAATTTGGATTCTCAGTGCACCGATGCGCTTTTGGCGTTGGTACAAATCTCTTTACCGTGGCGCGCCTTGGTGGAAGAAACTCGGTATCGGTTTCTTCTCCCTTATTTTCTTTATTCTCTTCACCTGTTTTGCCATTCAGGTCAACCTCTTTTGGCTCTTCGGACGCTCTCCTTCGCTCTCCAGCATCATGCACCCGAAGAATGCCACGGCGTCTGAAATTTACAGTTCCGACAATAAACTCTTGGGCAAGTTCTTTAGTGAAAATCGTACGCCCGTTCCCTACGACTCCATAGCGCCGACCTTTGTGCATGCCCTGATTTCGACAGAGGACGAACGCTTTTACAGCCACCACGGGGTTGACTTTGTGGGGGCTGCCAGTGCCATGAAAGATGCACTCCGCGGACATGCTCGCGGTGCTTCGACCATCAGCCAACAGTTGGTCAAAAATATGTTCCGTGTGCGCACGGAGTATTCAACCGGGCTGTTGGGCTACATTCCCGGCGTGAAAATACTGATCATGAAACTCAAGGAGATGATCATTGCCACCGAGTTGGAAATGTTCTGCACGAAGAATGAAATTCTCACGATGTATGCCAACACCGTAGACTTCGGTTCTAATGCTTTTGGCATCAAGACTGCGGCAAAGACCTACTTCAACACGACTCCCGCCAAGCTAAAGACAGAAGAAGCTGCGGTCTTGGTAGGACTGCTCAAAGCCACCTCGGCTTACAACCCCAAAACCAATCCGTTAAATGCCTTGAAACGCCGCAACGTTGTGCTACACAACATGTACACCCATGGTAGCCTTTCAAGAGAAGAATACGACGCACTGAAGGAAAAGCCCATCGAGCTGAAATTCAGTGTGGAAAGTGCGTATGACGGCAATGCCCTTTATTTCCGCCAAGCTGTGGTCGAAGAGATGAAATCGCTCACGCCGGATCTTGATCCCTACAAAGACGGTCTCAAGATCTACACAACCGTGGACAGCCGCATGCAACGATACGCGGAGGAAGCCGTGCGTGAACAAATGCGCAACGTGCAGAAGAACTTCGAATCGCATTGGGGAAAGCAAGATCCGTGGGTGGATGACAAGAATCAACCCATTCCCAATTTCTTACCGGAGAAGCTCAAACAAACCGATGCCTATAAGATGCTCTCGGCTCGCCATCCCGAAGACCCGGCTCGCGTGCTCGAGATTCTCAATACGCCCCACCCTGTAAAACTCTTCACCTACGATGGTCCGATCGAACGTGTGATGTCATCTGTCGACTCCCTTCGATTCATGCTCCGCTACATGCACGCAGGTTTCGTGGCTGTTGAACCTCAAACAGGCGAAGTCAAGGCTTATGTCGGAGATGTTGATTTCAACACTTGGCAGCATGATAATGTCAGTGCGACGCATCAACCGGGTTCTACCTTCAAACTTTTTGTCTATGCCACAGCAATAAAGATGGGATGGGTACCAGCCGACGCACGATTGCAGGATGCTTACATCCGCATGGACGTAACAGACGAAAAAGGGAATCCCGCAGTATGGACTCCTCACAATGCCAATGGGCGTTTCTCCGGTGCTAAACTTTCGCTTCGCAGCGCATTTGCACAAAGCGTAAATACGATTGCCATCAAACTCGGGCAAGAAGTAGGCATCAATAATGTGATCAAAACGGCGCAAGACATGGGGATTAAAACCGACCTGCAAGAAGCTCCGTCTCTGCCACTTGGCCCCAGTGATGTGAAGCTCACAGAACTTGTCGGTGCGTACGCAAGTATCGCCAATTGTGGTGAGCATAATGCTCCGTATACGATCGAAAAAATCGTAGATGCCGAAGGAAAGGTGGTTTACGAACATCATCGTGACACACACACAGTGCTCAGCCCCACGGAGGCCTATTACATGCAAACGCTCTTGGGAGCAAGTGTGAGCGATGGCGGCGGCACTTCGCAAAGTTTGGCTAGTTCTTCATATATAGGGCCATGGTATTGGAACAAGAGCATCGATGCCGGTGGTAAGACGGGAACTTCCAACTCTCATGCCGATGCTTGGTTTATAGGCGTAACACCCAATCTTGTCGGTGGTGCTTGGGTTGGCGGTGAATATCGCCAAATCCACTTCAGATCTGGCGCACTTGGACAGGGTTCACGAACTGCACTTCCCATTTTCGGTCTCTTCATGAAAAAAGTGCTCTCAGATCCCTCGCTTGCTCCCAAGTATTTGGCCAAATACTCCATCCCGGAAGGTATTAATCCTGCAGATATTGCTTCGCACGACCAACCAGTACATAAAGACACAACCGCTGTTGACTCTATCTCCTTTGTAGATCAGGACGATCCATATCAGGATTTGGAGAAAGAACCCAACCAAATAGAAAAGATGGAGAATGCACCGAGCGAGCCTCCTCATGCTTCTCCTGCACCGTCACAACCGGCCAACAACACTCCTCAGCAGCAGCCGACCACTGGTGTACCGCGCAAAGAGACAACCACCAATGGCGAACAGGTTTCTCAAAAACCCAAAAGCAAACGCAACAATAGCGATATTTTCAATTAAGCCTCTCATTCTATCCCCCATTTCTAAATACCGAGAAATGGGGGATAATTAGAATATGACAATAGGACGAAATGACCGATCACCATAAAATAAACGAGCGGCAGGCTGCCCGTTCATTTACACTTGAAGGCAGCCCTCCTATTTTATCGTTTTTTTGGGCGTTAGGATGAAAAAAACACGTTTTTAGAAGCGCTTACTCGCAAAGAAAAAAGTATCTTTGCACTGAAATGTATCAACACAAGCGGCAATAGCTCAGTTGGTAGAGCATGGGCTTCCCAAGCCCAGGGTCGCGGGTTCGAGCCCCGTTTGCCGCTCATATAGATTTGCTAAAACTCCTCCTCTATGGCAAAAATCAGATGTATCGGCGTTTTGACTTCTGGCGGTGACGCTCCAGGAATGAACGCTGCCATTCGTGCCGTGACACGAAGTGCTATTTTCAACGGTTTTAAAGTGAAAGCCATTTATCGCGGCTACGAAGGACTGATGAACGGTGAAGTCAAGACATTCACTACGGAGGATGTATCGGGCATCATACAAACCGGCGGAACGATCTTGCGTACTGCACGTTCTAAGGACTTCCAAACTCCTCAAGGACGTAAACGGGCTTATGACACCCTGCGCAAAGAAGGAATAGATGCCCTTATCGTGATTGGTGGTAACGGCTCTCTGACCGGAGCCATGCTATTGGCAGAGGAATACGACTTCCCTTGTATTGGACTCCCGGGCACTATCGACAACGATTTGTACGGTACCGACAATACCATCGGATACGATACGACGCTAAACACCATTATGGACTGCGTCGATAAGATTCGCGACACAGCCAACTCCCACGAACGCATCTTCTTTATAGAGGTTATGGGACGCGATGCAGGCTTCTTGGCACAAAATTCGGCTATCGCAGCCGGTGCTGAAGCTGCAATTATTCCAGAGGACTCCACAGGGTCTGACCAGCTCATCGAGTTTATGGAACGTGGTATCCGTAAGTCCAAAAAGAGCTGTATGGTAATTGTCAGCGAAAGCCCCAAATGCGGTGCACTCTATTATGCAGATCGTGTAAATAAGGAGTACCCGCAATTTGACGTTCGCGTTTCGATTCTCGGACACTTGCAGCGCGGTGGTCGCCCCTCCGCTCGCGACCGCGTTTTAGCCTCGCGCGTCGGTGTCGGCGCCATCACGGCATTGGTTCAAGGACAACGCAATGTGATGGTTGGCATTCGCAACCACGAAATTGTCTATGTCCCCTTCATTGAAGCCGTGCAAAAACGCAAGGGCATGAATCCTCAGCTTATTCAAGTCCTCAACGAACTCAGCATTTAAAACAATCTCGTTTTCAGACGACTATGAGCCAACAAATTGGTTATATTTCTCAGATCATCGGTCCCGTGGTCGATGTTCATTTCCCACTCGACGGACGCCCCGCCGAGGAAGTTCTCCCGCGCATTCACGATGCATTGGAAGTCCAACACCCGGACGGAAGTTCACTTGTAATCGAAGTGCAACAACACATCGGTGACGACGTGGTTCGCACAGTGGCCATGGACAATACCGACGGTCTTTCTCGCGGATTGGAAGTGAAGTCAACCGGTGCCCCTATCTCTATGCCTGTTGGTGACCAGATCAAAGGCCGTATGTTCAACGTAATCGGTGAAACGATTGACGGCCTCCAATCTGTTTCCCGCACGGAAAATGCTTACCCCATCCACCGCGAAGCACCTAAATTTGAAGATCTCAAAACCTCTCGTGAGGTGCTTTACACCGGTATCAAGGTGATCGACCTGCTCGAACCCTATATGAAGGGCGGTAAGATTGGACTATTTGGCGGTGCCGGCGTGGGTAAGACTGTACTTATCATGGAACTCATCAACAACATCGCGAAAGGACACGACGGTTTCTCTGTCTTTGCCGGTGTGGGCGAGCGTACCCGTGAGGGCAATGACCTGCTGCGTGAAATGATCGAATCGGGAGTAATCAAATATGGTGATGCCTTCACCGAAGCAATGGAACGCGGCGAATGGGATCTCTCCAAAGTAGATTATAACGAAGTGGCCAAAAGTCAGGCCACTTTGGTTTACGGTCAGATGAATGAACCTCCCGGAGCACGTGCCTCTGTGGCACTTTCCGGACTCTCCGTTGCAGAATCGTTCCGCGACAGTGGAGCAGAATCAGGAAAGGCAACAGATATTCTCTTCTTTATCGACAATATTTTCCGCTTCACGCAAGCCGGTTCAGAGGTTTCGGCACTTCTCGGTCGCATGCCTTCGGCGGTAGGTTATCAACCGACCTTGGCTTCCGAAATGGGTGCGATGCAAGAACGCATCACATCTACTAAAAACGGTTCAATCACCTCAATTCAGGCTGTTTATGTACCTGCCGATGACTTGACGGACCCGGCTCCTGCCACCACCTTTACACACCTTGACGCCACGACGGTGTTGTCACGTAAGATCACTGAATTGGGTATCTACCCTGCGGTGGACCCTCTCGATTCGACATCCCGCATTTTGGATCCGAATGTGATCGGAGAAGATCATTATAATTGCGCACAACGCGTAAAACAGATCCTCCAAAAATACAAGGAACTGCAAGACATCATTGCGATTCTCGGAATGGACGAACTTTCTGACGAAGATCGTCTCACCGTTAACCGTGCTCGCCGCGTTCAACGCTTCTTGTCCCAACCCTTTACGGTGGCAGAGAAGTTTACTGGTGTCAAGGGAGTAATGGTTCCCATTGAAGAAGTTATCCGCGGCTTCAACATGATCATAGATGGCGAAGTAGATCATCTCCCTGAACAGGCTTTCCTCAACGTAGGTACGATAGACGATGCGATTGCTAAAGGTGAGAAATTGCTTTCTGCCGCCAACGCTTAGTAACTTATGGACAAAAACAGTCTCCACGTCAAAATTGTTTCCCCGGAACGTACCTTGTTTGAAGGTAAAGTGGAAAGCATTACCATCCCGGGGGCGCTGGGAGAGTTTGAGGTTTTGATTAACCATGCACCGATTATATCTGCTTTGTCAAAGGGAATTGTTACGTGCACAGGAAACGAAACTAAACAGTTCAGCGTATCTGGTGGTTTTGTCGAAGTAAATCACAACAACGTGACGCTTTGCGTAGAGACTTCCAAATGATATGCTGAAACTCGCTCGACTTGTTCTACGACTGGCCATTCTATATTTGGCACTTGGCCTTTGCCTCTTCTTCGGCATTACACAAGGATTTGGGGGTGCTCCGGTTGAGATTGCCCAAGCAGTCATTATCATTTCGGTTGCTTACTACAGTTTTACCTTAGTGGAACTTGGCGTGACAACTCAATTGAGCCGCAAGGATTCATCATTTTTCATCGGTGCGAATCTGGGCTTCTCTCTACTGCGCTTGTTTCTTACACTGATCATCCTATTCATTTATAAGCAACACGAAGACATCAACTTCACAGTTGCCTTTTTCGTAGTTATGCTTTACTACTTTGCCACACTGGCTTTCTCGACTTGGCATCGCCGCAGTCTGAATCAGTCAACAGATAATAGCAATGAAAAAAATAGTCAGACTTAGTCTCTTACTCTTCACACTCCTGCTTTCTTGTTTTTCCACAGAAGCTTACGGAGCGCATGGAGCTAAGGAGAAAGAGGAGATCAATGTATCGGAGTTTATTCTTGAACATTTGGCTGACTCTTATGAGTGGCACATTACAAACTGGAATGGCAAGCCAATTAGTGTTCCCCTGCCCATCATCGTTAAAGGGAAGGAAAGCGGTTGGCATGTATTCAGCAGCAAACGACTTGAAGAAGCTGCCCATCAAGGCAAAGACTACCAAGGTTTCTTCCTCTCTCCCGAGCACCACTACAAGATCTACGAGAGGCTTCACGACGGCACAATAGAACGCCCATGGGATATTTCCATCACCAAGAATGTTTTCCAAATTTGGTTGGTAGTTATCCTCCTCATTGTCACGTTCCTTTACTGCGCGCGCTGGTATAAGAAACACGACTCTGTTAAAGAAGAAGCCCCCAAAGGCTTTGTCGGAGCAATGGAAATGTTGGTAATGACAATTCACGACGACGTGATCAAATCATCGATCGGAGAAAAGCATTATCGCCCCTATGCTCCTTACCTATTGACGGTATTCTTCTTTATCTTCACCAATAACCTCTTGGGACTTATTCCCATTTTCCCGGGCGGTGCCAACGTAACCGGCAACATCAACATCACTTTGTTGCTCGCATTCGGCACTATGTTGGCAGTGAATCTCTTTGGTAACAAAGAATATTGGAAAGAAATCCTCTGGCCAAACGTACCGCTTTGGTTGAAGATTCCTCCGGTGATGCCATTGATCGAACTCTTTGGTGTATTTACCAAGCCCTTCGCTCTGATGATTCGTTTGTTTGCCAACATGATGGCAGGACATGCTATTATATTGTCGTTTACATTCGTGATCTTCATGACATGGCAGATTAGTACTGCGATGGGATCTATCTTTACGGTCTTCAGTGCCCTACTCATGGTTTTCCTCAATTGCCTTGAGGTTCTCGTCGCATTCCTTCAAGCCTACGTGTTTGTACTGCTCTCATCCATCTTCATCGGCTTGGCTCACCCTGAACACCACGAAGAGTAACTCTTTTCTAGGTAAATCATTAAGTATAAATCAACTCATATAATAACAACCACTATGATGTTCCCTCTTTTGGAAGCAGCCTCCACAGGCTTTGCACAACTTGGTATGGCACTCGGTGCCGGTCTTGCAACTATTGGCGCAGGTTTTGGTATCGGTAAAATCGGTAGCTCCGCCATGGAAGCTATCGCACGCCAGCCCGAAGCATCCGGTAAGATCATGACCAACATGATTATTGTGTCTGCTCTTATCGAAGGTGTAGCCCTCTTCGCGGTTGCAGCTTGCGCGTTCCTCATCAAATAATATTGAGCTCTAAACTTTTAGTATGGAGTCATTGAATTTGCCCTCCATTCTCACGCCTGATTTCGGCCTGCTTTTTTGGATGCTGGTCGCGTTCATTACGCTATTCGTCATTCTTGCGAAATTCGGTTTTCCTGTGATTACGGGAATGGTAGAACAACGCAAAGCCTTCATTGATGAAAGCCTAAGCAACGCCAAAGCAGCCAATGAAAAGCTCGCCGGAATACAAGCGGAGAGTGAGAAAGTGCTTCGTGAAGCTCGCGAAAAACAAGCGGAAATCCTCAGAGAAGCCACGGCAACTCGTGACGCAATGGTCAAGGAAGCCAAAACTTTGGCAGAAGCTGAAGGGCTTAAGCTCCTTGACGAGGCCAAGGCTCAAATTCAAGTTGAGAAGGCAAACGCCTTGCGCGATATTCGCTCACAAGTTGCGGACCTTTCGGTTCAAGTTGCGGAGAAAATCATTCGTCAACAACTCAGCAACGATACTGAACGTACGAACTACATTAACGGACTGCTCGACGACATCGAGAAACAGTAACAGTCATTACTCACCCTCGCACAATGAACACCGGAATCGTAGCCTCTCGATATGCAAAAGCCTTACTCTACTTCGCCACTCAAAACGGCGAAGCAGAGATGGTTTATGCAGAGATGCAACAACTTGATCGAAATTTTCGAGAATTACCGGCGCTGCGCACTATCCCCAACAACCCTGTGCTCGATAATGCGCAAAAAGCAGCCATCATCACCGAGGCAGCTCGTCTTAACGACGATTCCGAAGTGAGCAACAGCACGCAACGCTTTACCCAACTTGTGGTAAATAAAGGGCGTGCCGAGCTGCTTCTGTTTATGGCCACGTCCTATCTCAGCGCTTATGAGCACGAGCATCACATTACTCGCGCCTATCTGACAACAGCCGAAGCTGTTGCCCCGGAAATTCGCGAACGCATGCTCCGACTCGTGCGAAATCGCACCGGAAACACCGTACAACTGCACGTGCAAACAGACCCGGAACTAAAAGCAGGCTTTATTCTTGGCTACGACGACTACAGAGTCGATGCCAGTTTACAAGGACAACTTCGACAATTAAGAAGACGTTTGAATTAAGCCAAGCCATACAAAAGGCTCGTTTATCGGGTTTTGTCCCCCCCTCTTCGTTCCACGATAAAAACACGTAAGTTTTCTCGTGACGTTGCCCATGCAGCAGAACCTATTACGGATTTCACAGTAAACAAAACAGAATCTCTATGCCCAACAATATCAAGCCCGGCGAAGTTTCAGCCGTGCTCCTACAACAACTTCAGCATATCTCCACAGAAGTTCAGTTTGAGGAAGTAGGCACTGTCCTTACCGTTGGTGACGGCGTAGCTCGCATCTACGGACTCAGCAAAGTGACAGAAAACGAGCTGATCGAATTCAACAACGGCGTAATGGCAGTGGCCATGAACCTCGAAGAGGACAACGTCGGTGCCATAATTCTCGGTTCTTCCGAAGGCATTAAAGAAGGAGACAGTGTGAAACGCACCGGCCGCGTAGCCTCTATCATGGTCAATGAGAACATGCTCGGTCGCGTCATCAATCCGTTGGGTAGTCCCCTTGACGGTGGCGGTGACATCGAGGGCGAAAAATATCTCATGCCCCTCGATCGAAAAGCGCCGGGAGTAATCTATCGCCAACCCGTTACCGAATCACTGGCTACCGGTCTCAAGAGTGTCGACTCCATGATCCCCATCGGACGTGGACAGCGCGAATTGATCATCGGCGACCGCCAAACCGGTAAGACAGCTATCGCGATTGATACCATCATCAATCAGCGACAAAACTACGAAGCCGGCGATCCCGTCTACTGTATCTATGTCGCTATCGGTCAAAAAGCTTCAACCGTCGCCAATATCGTCAACATTCTCAAGGAGAAAGGTGCTTTAGACTACACCGTTGTGGTATCGGCAACTGCAGCCGACAGCGCTGCTTTGCAATACTATGCCCCCATGGCCGGTGCCGCCATCGGAGAATTTTTCCGCGACAGAGGTAAACATGCCCTCGTTGTTTACGATGATCTCTCCAAACAAGCAGTGGCCTATCGTGAGATCTCCCTCATTCTGCGTCGTCCCTCCGGCCGTGAAGCCTATCCCGGCGACGTCTTTTACCTCCACTCTCGTCTCCTTGAACGTGCAGCAAAGATCAACAATCAGCAAGAAGTGGCTGAACGTATGAATGACCTGCCCGAATCGTTGCAAGGTATGGTAAAAGGAGGTGGCTCACTTACGGCACTTCCCATCATCGAAACCCAAGCCGGTGACGTATCGGCCTATATCCCCACCAACGTGATCTCCATTACCGATGGACAAATCTATTTGGTGACAGATCTCTTCAACCAAGGTTTCCGCCCCGCCATCGACGTTGGTATTTCCGTATCCCGTGTTGGTGGATCGGCTCAAATCAAATCGATGAAAAAGGTAGCCGGTACTTTGAAAATTGACCAAGCCCAATATCGCGAGCTCGAAGCTTTCGCCAAATTCTCCAGCGATATGGATGCCGTGACCGCCATGACCATCGATCGTGGCCGCAAAAACAACCAGCTGCTCATTCAGGCTCAATACAGTCCCATGCCGGTAGCTGAACAAGTGGCCATCCTCTATTGTGGTACCCAAGGTCTTCTGGCTGATATTCCTCTTGAAAAAGTACGTGATTTCCAAGAGCAGTTTCTCAATGTGCTCCGTGCCACCCACAATGACACGGTACTTCGTCCCCTCGCCGAAGGTAAAATTGACGAAAATATAGAAAGCGAAATCCGTCAAGTGGCAACAGACATTGCTGCACAGTACAAATAAACTTCGCTCCTCCGAGCAAGTCGCTTTATCGTCCGGGGATTCCGACCCAGTTTGTCGGGATCCCCGTAGACAAAGCCCACAAAATCAAACACAATGGCCTCACTTAAAGAAGTAAAGAACCGAATATCTTCCGTCAATAGCACCCGTAAGATCACGAGTGCCATGAAAATGGTTGCCAGTTCGAAGTTGCACCACGCACAACAGGCCATCGAACAAATGCTCCCCTACGAGCAGAAGCTCCATGGCATCATGTCATCGTTTGTTGCTTCGCTCGAAGGTGAACTTTCCTCCCCTTATGCTGTTCGTCGCGATGTGAAGCGCGTGGCCATCGTTGCCTTCTCCTCCAATTCCAGTCTTTGCGGAGGCTTCAATGTCAATGTTATCAAACAGCTCAAGCGCAGCCTCGAAGACTATGCATCGCGCGGCATTGAAGTCACCCACATCTACCCTATCGGTCGCAAAGTCACGGAAGCAGCCAAGAAGTTAGGATTTATCGCCGAACAAGACTACTCAGCCGTACTCGATCATCCGGAATATGCCCCTGTCAGTGAACTCGCTGCACAGATCATGGAAAAATTTGCGCAAGGAGAGATAGATCAAGTGGATCTTCAATACTACCACTTCAAGAGTGCCGGTGCGCAAGTGTTGCGTTCCGAAACCTACCTCCCCATCGAATTGGGCGAACAAACAGAAGACGAAACCGCAACCAACTACTTGGTAGAACCTTCTCCCCAAGCTCTTCTCGACGAACTCATTCCACGTTCACTCCATTTGAAACTCTACTCCGCCCTATTGGATAGTTTGGCTTCGGAACATGCAGCGCGCGTCATCGCCATGCAAGTCGCCACCGACAATGCCGACGAACTGCTCAGTCAACTCACACTACAATATAACAAGACGCGTCAGCAAGCCATCACAGCCGAACTGCTTGATATTGCCGGCGGCTCAATGCAATAATTCATTCCCAACCTTTTCCCACAAGACGGGATGCAGCACAACACCACGCCCAACGAAACGGACAGCCCACACACAGCAATCCTCGTTGAGCGAACCTTTGTTCTGCATCCCGTCTTTTTTGTATCATGGATCAAGCCATCACCCTCTTTTTCAACGGAAGTTCTTCCCTCTACCTCGATAGTATAGCGTGGAATGCCACCCAAATGTTCGTTTGGATCCCCTTTCTACTCGTCGTGGCCTATGTGGTTTTCCGCGAACACGATTTCCCCCGCATGCTCTTCCTCATCGGTGGCACCTTACTCTGCGTGCTCCTCTGCGATCAAGTGGCCTCCACCATCTGCAAGCCCCTCATCGCCCGATGGCGTCCCACCCACAACCCCTATCTCCAAGATGCCGTCGACATTGTAAACGGCTATCGTGGTGGTCCCTACGGTTTTTTCTCCTCTCACGCCGCCAACACCTTTGCCGTCACCTCCTTTCTCGCCCCCGTCTTCCGTCGTCGTGCCATCACCCTCAGCCTTTTCGGATGGGCACTCCTCAGTTGCTGGACTCGCGTCTATCTCGGTGTGCACTATGTTGGAGATCTCGTCACCGGCCTCCTCTTCGGCCTATTCATCGGCACCATCGCCCACCGTCTCTACCGCCATTATTTCTCCCAAGCCCCTACCCTCACCTATCACTCCCAACATCTCGAACTCATTCCACGAGCCTTTGCCATCACCCTTTGCCTCGTAACCATTCCTTGGAAGCTCTATTTTTAACGCCATCCCCACAGTGTCCTCCCCCTCCGCCCATACTCCTCTGCTCATCGCTCCCGAACAGCGCCTCTCAGTCGCCGAACGTGAACAACGCATCCAAGCGTTGCTCGCACTCGGCACGCCGCAATATCCCCGCTTGCTCATGGAGTGGCTCACCTCCTCATGTGCAAAAATAGCCGAAAACGCCGCCTACCTTTGCACCCACCTCCCCACCGAGACGCTCCCCGACTTCGCTCCCCACACCCAACAGCTGCTCCTACTCTCGCAATCTCCTCCCACTCCCACCCTTCGCCGACTCCTGCTCTCCTTCCTCCTCCGGCTTATAGAGAGCACGCCACCGGCCGAACTCACCAGCCGCCATTTGCAACTCTACGACGATTGCCTCCTCCGCATCTCTGCCCCCGATCAGACCTGCATTCCGGCACTGTCCATGAAAATAGCCGCCGCCCTCACCCAATTTGTTCCGGAACTGCGCGAAGAACTAATCACCACCCTCGATCTGCTCGACGATCACCTCCTCATGCCCGCCCAACGAGCCGCCAAACACATTGTTTTGAAGCGCATCGCGAAAAGGAAAGTACACAAACGACTATAACGACCGACTTTTTTGCATTATATCTTGTGCGACTAAAACAAAATACCTATCTTTGCATCAAGATAAAGAGAGAGATCTCTTCATAACCTCGAACATTCATCACATAACAAGTTCACATCATGGCACTCGCTCATACCGCTTTGGCACTTTTTGCCGCCGGCGCACTCGCCCACACACAACCCGTAGACGGAAAATTCGAACTCGTGAAACTTCCCTACGCCACCTCGGCCCTTGAGCCCGTCATCGGCGCAGCAACCATCGAGTTCCACCACGGCAAGCACCTCAACACCTACGTGACCAACCTCAACAATCTGCTTCCGGGCAGTGGTTTCGAAGGCAAAACGCTCGAAGAAATCGTTGAACAGTCGGAAGGTGCCATCTTCAACAACGCCGGTCAAGCCCTCAACCACAATCTTTACTTCACGCAGTTTGCCGCTCCGCAAGAAGATCGCAAGCCCGTAGGTCATCTTGCCGAAGCCATCAACGCACAGTTTGGTTCATTCGAAGCTTTCAAGCAAGAATTCCAACAAAAAGGTGCCGGTCTTTTCGGCAGCGGTTGGGTATGGCTTTCCAACGACCGCGAAGGTAAGCTCGTCATCACTCAAGAAGCCAACGCCGGCAATCCCGTCCGCCACGGTTTGAAGCCCATTCTCGGCATCGACGTGTGGGAACACGCCTACTATCTCGACTATCAAAATCGCCGCGTCGATCATCTCGCCGCTGTATGGAGCATTATCGATTGGAACGTGCTCGAAACTCGCTACACTGCCAAATAAGTAGCCCATATTAAGCGCAAGCTACCATTGATCAAAGACAAACTCCCGGAAGTCCATTTGGACTTTCGGGAGTTTTTTTATAGTCTTGCCCACACGCCTTCCTCAATTTCAATTCCCCGACCGACCGCTAAAAGTTGGGCTGCCCCCGCATCGTACGACAAACACCGATACGCAAGCGCCTCCCTCTCTATATGCTCTCAAAGTAAGCGTTTTTTCTGCTTTCAAACACCCGGATTTATGCGCACAACCACCCACCAACAAAGAACACTGCTCAATCTTCCTCACTATCGCGCATTACATCAAATGGGTAAGACGCGGAACGATTTGGAGCGAGGGAGAGCCATCTGCAAAGACCACCTCTCTCAGGAGCATGGCCAAAAGAAGAAGAGAAAAGGCGTTGCTCTTTCAGACAAAGATGTTCAATGCCCGGTATCTCAGAGCCAAGCTCGTCAAAAGAGCTTCATCGGCAGTAGCACAAAGCGTCGTACTTCCCCTTCTTCACTTCTCGGAAGTTAGATCAAATCACGAATTTTACTCACTATTCCTCTTCTTTTCATCCACAAATCTATTTCAGCTTCAATTCCTCCTTTTTGCCTATTGAAAAAACGAATGAGTTCATCCGATTCAAGGACGAAAAATGGTAAAATCGATAGATTTCACAAAAACCAAATCACATTTTCCCTTCTCTATACACTCGTTTCACACTGCAATCATGCGACATTTCGTAAAAACCCAAAAGTTGCCAATGAGAAGTCAGGTGCTTTTCTGAAAAACCACCAAATCATCTGCTTAGGCAATTAGGTTTTTATTAAAAACACAGCAACCTCCACAGAATAGTCCACAGTTTTTTGTAGAAAGTCCTCCACTTTTCTTCAAAAGTCCTCTTGTTTCTACATCATCTCCACAAGAAACATTTCAAAGTTCCCCTCTAATCACCAATCCCAGCAAGCTCCATCACTCTATTTTTCGGCAAAATCAAACCCTTCCTCCAAAAAACAAAAGAACTATCATTTTTTCACCACACACTCCACACCCATAGCCCCAAACAAAAGGCACAAACCGAAAAGAAACAACAACTTACAGAAAACAACAGAAGCCAATACAAAGAAACAATTTGACAAAATGAAATTTCATCTCTACGCAACGCCCCACTCCGCCCCGCCTCCTCACCTCCCAACCGACCACTTCCAGGCTCTCCACATGTAATCCACACAAACACCCTTATGGCTTTTCTCAGCCTCAATTTATTCACATTCAACTTTGCATTTTGTGCAGAAACAATTACTTTTGCATATAGACACACCGGTGCCATGACGACAAAGTCTCCCCACGTTCACCGGAGTGCACACTTCTCTCATCCGGCAGGGCACGAGCAGCACGACAAATGTTCAACACACATCGTTTCGTTTCGCGACCTCCGGACCATCTTTACACGACGAACAAAATTTGCACCCGCAACATGTATAGAACCCACAATTGTGGCGAACTCCGCCTGAGCGAAGTTGGCCAAAGTGTCACCCTCTCCGGATGGGTACAACGCACGCGCAAAATGGGCGGTATGACCTTTGTCGACCTCCGCGATCGTTATGGCATCACCCAACTCGTATTCAACGAAGAAACCAACGCAGCACTCTGCGCCCAAGCCAACAAACTCGGCCGCGAATACGTGATTCAGGTCACGGGCACCGTGAACGAACGCTATGCCAAGAACGACAAGATGGACACGGGCGAGATCGAAATCATTGTCGACGAACTCACTGTTCTCAACGCCAGCGAAGTGCCCCCCTTCACCATCGAAGAAAATACCGACGGCGGCGACGACCTGCGCATGAAATACCGCTATCTCGATTTGCGCCGTACCAATGTGCGTGCCAACCTCGAATTGCGCCACAAGTTCTGCCTCGCCGTTCGCGAATACCTCGACAATCTCGATTTCCTCGAAATCGAAACGCCCATTTTGGTCGGTTCCACGCCCGAAGGTGCGCGTGACTTCATTGTCCCCTCGCGCATGAATCCCGGCCAGTTCTACGCGTTGCCCCAAAGTCCCCAGACCCTCAAGCAGTTGCTCATGGTGGCCGGGATGGATCGCTACTTCCAAATCGTCAAATGTTTCCGCGACGAAGATTTGCGCGCCGACCGCCAGCCGGAATTCACGCAGATCGACTGCGAAATGTCCTACGTCGAACAAGACGACATCATCAACACCTTCGAGGGACTCACAAAATATCTCTTCAAGAAGGTGCGCAACTACGACTTGGGCGACGCCCCCTTCCTTCGCATGCCCTGGCACGAAGCCATGCGCCGCTTCGGTAGTGACAAACCCGACATGCGCTTCGGCATGGAGTTTGTGGAACTGATGGATGTGCTCAAGGGCACCGGCGAATTTACCGTGTTCAACGATGCGGCCTACATCGGCGGTATCTGCGCTCCCAACTGCGCAAGCTACACCCGCAAACAGCTCGACGAACTCACCAACTTCGTAAAATCGCAACAAGTCGGCGCAAAAGGACTTGTCTACGCTCGCGTGGGCGAAGACGGCAGCGTGAAAAGCTCTGTCGACAAATTCTACTCCCCCGAGGTTTTGCAGCAACTCAAAGACACCATGGGCGCGAATGCCGGCGACCTCATCCTCATTCTCAGCGGCGACGACGCCAACAAGACCCGCAAACAGCTCTGCGAACTGCGTTTGCTCATGGGCGATCGCCTCGGTCTGCGCGACAAGAACAAGTTTGCACTGCTTTGGGTCGTCGATTTTCCCATGTTTGAGTACAGCGAAGAAGAAGATCGCCTGATGGCCATGCACCATCCCTTCACTTCGCCCAAACCGAGCGACATCGACAAGCTCGACACCGACCCGGCCTCCGTTTTGGCCGACGCTTACGACATGGTTTGCAACGGTGTTGAAGTGGGCGGTGGTTCGATCCGTATCCACGACGCTGTGCTGCAAGCGAAGATCTTCAATGTGCTCGGTTTCACACCCGAGAAGGCACAGGAACAGTTCGGTTTCCTCATGAACGCCTTTAAGTACGGTGCGCCTCCTCACGGTGGTTTGGCCTATGGTCTCGACCGCTTCGTGAGTCTCTTTGCCGGTCTCGACAGCATCCGCGACTGCATCGCATTCCCGAAAAACAATTCCGGCCGCGACGTCATGCTCGATGCGCCTTCGGCCGTCGATCCCAAGCAGCTCGACGAACTTCTCCTCGATCTTCGTCCCGTCAAAGCCTAATTTGCATCAACACCGCGTTTGCACCTCGGCCTCCGTCGGGGTGCAAATGCTTTATCTATACGAAAACCCATGATTCACTCGATGACCGGCTACGGCAAAGCCGATGCCGAATACAATGGAAAGAAAATCCACGTCGAAATTAAATCGCTCAACAGCAAAAACTTAGACCTCAACACGCGCATCGCCACCGCTTACCGCGAAAAGGAGATGGAACTGCGCAAACTCATTGCCGCCGAACTCCTTCGCGGAAAAATTGATTTCACCCTTTGGTGCGAAAAAGCCACCGAAAATGCCGGTTGCACCATCAATGCGGGCACCGTGGCGGACTACGTACAACAAATTCAGACGATAAGCGGGCAAGTTCCGGGACTTGCCGCACCGGTTGGCGCCGGTTTGTGGGAAGTGTTGGCGCGTTTGCCCGAACTCACGCAATCCGCTCCCGCCGAAGAGCTTTCCGATGAGGAATGGAACGTGGTGGCCGATGCCGTGCGCCGTG
The DNA here is from genome assembly GCA_963517315.1 of uncultured Prevotellaceae bacterium. Classification (GTDB taxonomy): domain Bacteria; phylum Bacteroidota; class Bacteroidia; order Bacteroidales; family Bacteroidaceae; genus Alloprevotella. The sequence continues at coordinate 51,334 of CAUQEF010000005.1, read as the reverse complement.
CCATCAAGGCTTTGCAGGACTTCCGCCTCCAAGAAGGCGAAGCACTCACCCAAAAGTTCATGCACAACATCGACCGCATCGAGACGCTCTTCCAAAGCATCGAGCCTTTTGAACAAAGTCGCGTCGAAAAAATCCGCACACGCCTCGAGGAGCGTCTCGCCGAGCTCACCGGTTTGGACTACGATAAGAACCGCCTCGAGCAAGAACTCATCTATTATATAGAAAAGCTCGACATCAACGAAGAAAAGCAGCGACTCACCAACCATCTCCACTATTTCCGCGAAACACTGGCCGGAGCAATCGGACAAGGTAAGAAGTTGGGCTTCATCGCACAAGAAATGGGACGCGAAATCAACACGACGGGCTCGAAGAGCAACCAAGCCGAAATGCAAAACATTGTCGTCATGATGAAAGACGAACTCGAACAAATCAAAGAACAGGTGCTCAACGTCCTCTAATCTCTCTACTGCTCCATGACCAAAGTAATTACTTTCTCCGGCCCTTCGGGATCCGGCAAAAATACGCTCATCGAATACCTCATCGCCCGAGGCCTCAACCTGCATTTCTCGGTCAGCGCCACCAGTCGTGCCCCTCGCGGGACAGAACGTGACGGCGTCGAATACTTTTTCCTCACTCCGGAAGAGTTCCGCAGCCGCATCGCCGCAGGCGAATTTCTCGAATACGAAGAAGTCTACGCCGATCGCTTCTACGGCACGCTGCTCGCTCCGGTGGAGCGCCAATTGGCCGCCGGACAAAACGTGATCAGTGACATCGATGTGAAAGGGGCACTCAATTTCAAACGTCATTATGCCGATCGCTGTCTGACGGTCTTCATTCAGCCCCCTTCGATAGCGGCACTCCGTGAGCGTTTGGAAAATAGAGGTACCGAAACGGCAGAAGCCATCCAAATGCGCCTCGACAAAGCGGAATATGAAATGAGTTTCGCCCCTCAATTTGATACCATCATTGTCAATGATGACCTAAAGCAGGCGCAAGAGGATATTTTCAAAGCGGTGAGCCACTTCATTGAGGCTTAACGCGAAGCCAAGCCCCGAGGCAACAACTTCCGGGCGCATGCCTACGAGCTATTACGACTCTGCTCATGGCATAAACCGGAAGTCTTTTGAATGCTAAACGCCGTGATGCCATCGGCGCTCGCCCGCCTCATCTTTTAGTGCGCACCTGTTTACAAACACAAAGCACGACAAATTTGCACCCAATAGTGCAGATTCGTCGTGCTTTCTCTATGTCTGCCGGCATTCGGGGAGCATTCCTTTCATTCTTCCCCGTTTTCTGCTCCGTATGCGGCATTTCAGACTTGAAGCGAAGGACGAACCAACTATAACCACAAACGCCTCAGAAAAAGGCCAATTCACTCCATCGCCAATCCGCTGCTTCTCGCTCGCAACGGACTTACAAAACTAAATCGAAAACAATTTGCAACAAAAACTCCCCCTCTCTTTCCGGAAAGGGGGAGTTTACATATCTAATCTCTTCAACGACGACTCAGAAACGATAGCCGAGCGTCACTTGGAAGAGGTTACGCTTTTGATTGATGTGCTGCCCTTCGAGCATATTGACGGACGACAGCTTATCTTTGTTATAATGGTAAGCATACACGTCAGCCCCCTGCGTTTGGTACTGGTAGGCTGCATCAGCATAGAAATTACTACCGCGAACACCGACACCCAAAGTGAAACGCTGCGTGGCGCCATAGTTGATGTAGTCCGTGTTCATGGCATAACGATACGTGGGACTATCCGTAAAGAGGTTGAGATAAGCCTCTTTCTTGTAGGGCGCACTCACATAGTTGTAACCCACTCGGAAGGAGACGTGGCGACTCGCCAAATACTCGAGACCGAGGCGTACGGTATGCGTGTCGTTCATGTAATTGTTAATCTCGCGTTGCAGATCCTTGTCGTGCTTTCCGGTGCTCCAGTCGTAATAACCTTGTGCCACATCGGAGTTTCGCACTTGTCCGCTCGTATGATCGGTGATTTCGTATTCAGCACCGACGGCTAAACGGTTGGCAATTGTTGTACCTACGCTGAAGTTGGCCTTCCACGGGCTGACAATATTATAATTGTTGTAGGTCGTGAGATTGGCCTTGCCGTAATCGTCCTCTTTTCCGTTTTGATCCACAACACCATAAGGGGAACGAATCACATCCGTCGCCGTACTTTCTAATGAATAGAACGTAGGAGTCGTGATGCTCAAGCCCAATCGCAACGGATTGTTGATCATCGGGCGCACGATAAATCCAAATTTGGCATCGACACCCGTACCGGTGATGTCTTCCAATACATTGAGAAGATAGGTACGCTGCACTTGCGGATTTGCTTTTTCCGTGAGGATCTCCCCTTTACTGGTACGAGAATCTTCTTCGTACTGCATTCGGCTGTGATAGTCCACATTATAGAGACCGAGATTCACACCGAAATAAAATTGCTCGCTGAAGTTGAAAGCCAAGTTGAAGTCATAGGCCTGATTACCGCCCCACTGCATCTTACCATAGTTGTATGCTTCAGCATAAGCCGGAGCATAACCGAGCAATTCTTTGGAATCGGCAGAAAATCTTTTGTCAATCAAAAAGGCATCGGCCGCTCCGTTAACCAACGGAATGGTGTTGGCACGATCGTCCTTGTTGAACAAATCCAAAGGTTTGTCTCCTTTGATGGTTCGTGCCAGCTGAGTGAGTTGCAAAGTCTGCGACATCAACCCGGGAACACGGATATTGTTGAGCGTGGTCAACTCTGCAAAATTCTTGGTTTTACGGTAGTTGAATCCCAAACTCACGAAGCGCATGCTTCCACTTAACAAGGGCAAGGAGTAAACAAAGCCAGCTTGATCCAAACTACCCCGCGTTTTATCCTGACTGAAGAAATTAAAATCATCGGGATTGCCAGAACTTCGCAACACACCGCCCGTGATCGAAAAGTCATTGCGACGATATTGAGCCGTAGAGGCGGGGTTGGTGCTCATGGCCGAGATGTTTGCCCCCAAAGCACTCATCGCACCGCCCATTCCGACGTAACGTGCATCACCATTCAGGTCAGTAGATGTGAGTAAACCCACTTTATAAATATCTTGTGCAGAAGCACTTGCTGCGAAAAGCGCAAGTGTTGCTGCAACTATATATTTTTTTTTCATATTCTGTATGTACTTTCGAGAGGTTCTCCTCGTTAACTCTTTCTCTCAGGCCGTATTTTAGGACGCGCCCGTATTTTTTGAAAGAAAAGAGGCCTCTCACTGTTCAACATTGATCAACGGCGACCGCTCGAATATCCACCGCCGCTACCGCTACCACCGGTACTTCCACCGCCACTGTAACCGCCGCCGGAGAATCCTCCACCGGTTCGGCTACCGCCGCTGTAGAATCCACCGCTCCGCGAGGGACTCGAATAGCTTCCGCTACTGCGCGACGACGATTCATAACTACTGCGCGAAGGCGAGCTGTAGTTTCCGTTGTCATAGCCACGGGTATTGGCCGGAGTGTAGGACGAACGACCGCTGTCTCGACTACCGCTGCGGTATCCTTGACTGTTGGTATACGATCCGCTGTACGTGCTGCGCGAATCTCCTCGACTATAAGAAGGCGAGTAACTGCTGCGCGTACCGGAATACGTATTTCCGGAGAAACCTCCCGTCCGTGAACCACCGGCATAGAAGTTTCCGCGACCACCGTCGCCGCTTGAACTGTAGCTGCCGCTGTACCATGTTCCGCGAGGCTGCGCATAGGTGTAACGCGCTCCGTAATCATAGTAGAAGGGCGCATCCCAGCGATTCCATCCCCATCCTCCATAATAATAAGGAGAATACCAATAGGAATAAGAGGGGCCGTACCAACTATTGTAGTACCAGGGCGAATACCATCCGCCGAAGCTCCAAGAAGCGCCCCACCAGCCGCGATTCCATCCGAAAGAAAGATAGGGATAAGCGCCAAAACGGCCACCCCAAGCCCAATCGTCAAACCAAGGATCGTAGAATCCCAGATCATAATAATCATAATAGTAGGGCGAAGCGAGAATGCAACCACGCGGTGAGCGGAAGCGCACGATACGTGCCGTCGCCGTGTAATCTTCGGTGTCATGATCGCGATAACCACGCGTGTTCAGACTGTCATTCTTCGAGCGCGCAGTGCCTCGACGGTTGTATTCGTCAATATTGCGCCCACCGGCAGAACGTCCGTCAGCCCAATGACTATGTTCGAATGCTTTATCGGAAGGAATGGCTATTTGTTCATACGAACTATTGCCATACATTTCTTGACGTTCGGCTTCAAGCGCCTTTTTCGTAGGCACAAAATAAACGTCGTCCTGCGCCCAAGCAGCACTCGCTGCAAGGAGAGCTATGATGGTAAGAGCTATCTGTTTCATATTGTGTCTGTTTTACTGTTACTTTGCTGCGAAGATAGAGATTTATCCGATATATGGTTCAGCGCATCCTCGAAACTTAGAGCATTCCGTTTCATTTTTAACAATACGAATGGATTGCTGCGACTTTTGTTTGCCGTATCCAACTTCTTGCCGTACATTTGCAGCCTAAACTACCCTCTTTTCCTATGTACAATCCTCGCAAGCCACAATTTACAGTCTTCAAAGTGAAACAAGCCGAAACGCTTCTTCTCTTTGTCATGCAATGTCTTGACGGCATCAGCCGCTCCAAGGCAAAAGCAATCCTCTCCGGTGGCGGCGTGCGCGTCGATCACAAAAATGTGTCGCAACACGATTTCGAACTTCGCCCCGGCATGGTCGTAGAAATCTCGAAACACAAACCGCGCACGCAGTTTCAAAGCAAATTTATCAAGATTGTATACGAGGATCCGCAGATCATTGTCATTGAAAAGAACATCGGCATTCTTTCCATGGCCGCCACGCAAGGACAATTCTGTGTGAAGACCATTCTCGACGATTATTTCCGGAAAACGCGCCAAAAATGTACGGCACACGTGGTGCACCGCCTCGATCGCGACACCTCCGGACTTTTGGTCTATGCCAAAACCATCGAAGCCGAGCAAATTCTCGAACACAACTGGCGTCGCATTGTCACCGATCGCCGCTATGTTGCTTTGGTGTCGGGCGAAATGCGCCAAAAAGAAGGTGTTGTCGAAAGCTGGCTCAAAGACAATAAGGCCTACATCACCTATTCTTCGCCGACAGACAACGGCGGAAAGTTTGCCCGCACGCACTATCGCACCCTGCGCCGCAACCCCAACTACTCGCTCGTGGAGTTGAAACTCGACACCGGCCGCAAAAATCAAATCCGCGTGCACCTCCAAGACCTCGGTTGCCCCGTTTGCGGTGACATCAAGTACGGCAACGGCGACGATCCCATCGGTCGTCTGTGTCTTCACGCCTTCCGCCTCGACTTCTATCACCCCATCACGCGCGAACCGCTGCACTTCGAGACACCGGTTCCCAAGGCTTTCTCAAAAGTGTTTGCAGAAAGCAACAAGAAGCCCGAAACTGCCGAACAAGAGTCCTAAATTTCGGTTCAAACCTCCCCCACTTATTCGTCTCAGCATCAACATCATGCCTCACATTTCCGAACGCGCGGTTGAAATGCCGCAATCTCCCATCCGTAAGCTCGCTCCGTTGGCTGCAGCCGCGGAGAGTCGCGGCATAAAGATCTATCATTTGAACATCGGACAGCCTGATTTGAAGACGCCCGAGGAGGGTTTGGACGTTTTGCGCCACATCGGTCGCGACATCCTCGAATATTCTCCCTCGCAAGGCTTTCTTTCCTATCGTCGCAAGCTGGTTGATTACTATCAGCGCTACAATATCAGCCTCACGCCCGACGATATTATCATCACCACGGGTGGTTCCGAAGCGGTGCTCTTTGCTTTCATGTCGTGCCTCAACCCCGGCGACGAAATCATCGTACCCGAACCGGCCTACGCCAACTATATGGCCTTCGCCATCTCGGCCGGTGCGCGCATTCGCACCGTTTCCACCACGATCGAAGAAGGCTTTGCGCTGCCGAAGGTCGAAAAATTCGAAGAACTCATCAACGAACGCACCCGCGCTATCCTAATTTGCAACCCCAACAACCCCACCGGCTACCTCTATACGCGTAGAGAGATGAACCAAATTCGCGACTTGGTGAAGAAACATGACCTCTATCTCTTCTCAGACGAGGTCTATCGCGAATTCATCTACACCGGTTCTCCTTATATTTCCGCTTGTCATCTCGAAGGCATTGAGCAAAACGTGATTCTCATCGACTCCGTGTCGAAACGCTACTCCGAATGCGGCATCCGCATCGGTGCTTTAATCACGAAGAACCAAGAAGTGCGCAATGCCGTGATGAAGTTTTGCCAAGCCCGCCTCTCCCCTCCCTTGCTCGGCCAGCTCGTTGCCGAAGCCTCCATCGACACTTCGGCCGACTACCTCCGCGAAATGTACGACGAATACGTAGAACGTCGCAATTGCCTCATCGACGGACTTAACAAAATCCCCGGCGTATACAGCCCCATCCCCATGGGCGCTTTCTACACCATGGCCCGCCTGCCCATCGATGACGCAGAACGCTTCTGTGCTTGGTGTTTGGAAGAATTTTCTTACGAGAACGAAACCATCATGATGGCACCCGGCGCGGGCTTCTACACCACTCCCGGCGCGGGACACAACGAAGTGCGCATCGCCTACGTGCTCAACAAACATGATCTCGAACGCGCGCTCTTCATTCTGGGGCGCGCCTTGGAAGCCTATCCCGGACGCGTCTAAAAAAACGTCGGTCTCCCCTTCACCATTCGTTTCGTATCGTCTACGCCTTCCCCTTTTTCACACATTTATTTCGGATGAAATTCTCCTTCTTCGTAGCTCGCCGCTTTTTCAAGAGCATGAGCAGCGACAAAAGCCGTGCATCTCGTCTCACCGTCTCGATAGCTACCGCAGGCGTAGCCATCGGGCTCGCCGTTATGCTGCTCACGGTGTGCATCATTCTCGGCTTCCGGTCAGAAATCACAAAGAAAGTCGAAGGCTTCGGAGGGCATATTGAGCTACTCGACTTCGCCACTTTCGCCGCCCCCGATGCGCATCCCGTGTCTGCCAACGCTGCGCTGCTTAACACCTTGCGGCATCTGCCCGATGTGAAGAGTGTGACGCCCACCGCGCAGAAAATGGGCATACTCAAGACCGCCGAAGACTATCAAGCCATCACCCTCAAAGGCCTGCCCAAGGAGGCCGACACCGCCTTCTTCGCTTCGTCGCTCGTAGAGGGACGACTGCCCAATTGGGGCGCCGAAAACTCCAACGATCTCCTGATTTCGAAAAAGCAAGCCAACGATCTCAACCTCAAAGTGGGCGATCGCGTTTTTGCCTACTTCTTTGAAGAGAGCATCCGCATGCGCCGCTTCAAAGTCTGCGGCATTTACAGTTCGAACATGGCCATCTTCGACAAGACCTACGCCATGACCTCATTTTCCACCGTGCGCAAACTCAATCGTTGGGAAAACGACGAAGCCTCTATCGTGGAAGTTCGCTTACATCACTTCGCCGACACCACACGCGTGATGCCCGTTGTGCGCAATCTCTGCCGGCAACAAAATATGGCCTCCGGCAATAACAACCACAACGCCATTTCCATCACCGACCTCTACTCCCAAGTTTTTTCTTGGCTCAATCTGCTCGACTTCAACATGGTGGTGATTCTCATCATCATGCTTTGCATCTCCGGCTTCACGATGGTGAGCGGACTTCTCATTCTCGTACTCGAACGCACGCAGACCATCGGCCTACTCAAGGCGCTCGGCGCCACCAACGGCAGTGTGCGCCGCATCTTCCTCAACTTCGCCGTCTTCATCACCCTGCGCGGTTTGCTCATCGGCGACGTCCTTGCGCTCGGCATTGCCTACGCTCAGCAACAATGGGGCTTGTTGCGACTGGATCCCGCCACTTACTATTTTGAAACCGTACCCATCCACATCAGCTGGCCCATCATTCTGCTGGTCAACGTCGGCACCCTACTCGCCACGATCCTCGCTCTCGTAGGCCCCAGCTACGTTGTTTCGCGCATTCAACCGGCCAAAGCCATAAGATTTGAATAACAATTTGGTCGGGCCGATTGTTTTTTCTACCTTTGCACACGGAAAAATCAGTTTCCACGGGGCGTAGCGCAGTTGGTAGCGCACCTGGTTTGGGACCAGGGGGTCGCAGGTTCGAATCCTGTCGCCCCGACTTCACCTGATTTTGGGCAATGATAAGCCGCAAGCAGAGCTGCGAATGCTCCGACTTGCCGAATATCCTCCCAAAGTTTCCGTTTTACAAGGCGTTCGAGTCCACTCGAACGCCTTTTTTGTGCCTATTTGTTTTCTTCCGTCTGCTCTATAGCCCCTAAATCCCCCACTTCGCTCCCGGACTGTGGCATGCTTCTCCGGTTCTGCACAGAAAAAAATCGTCAGTACTCGCTGTTTGCCCCCACATCCCACGATTTCCACTGCACTTGCTCCCACTTTGTATGCCGCCCGTACAATATTTAGCCACAAGTAGCCAATGAGCTGTAGAAAGTTGTCCGTTTTTCCTGAAAAGTGGACAACTTTTCTTCAAAAGTCCCCAACTTATTCGCGCTCCCTTCGCATAGCACTCCGGGAGCGAAGCACTTGCCTCGTTTAGTTCGCTGAAGGCCAAAAAACTCCCCTCGTGATCCTTTCGATCACAAGGGGAGTTTTTATTTTACGATGTGGTAGACCTGACGTTAGTAGAGCGTGATCTTCCGACCGCCCACCACATACACGCCGGGACGCAAGCCCGCAGTGTTGCCATTGCGCCCTACGAGTTTACCGTTCAAGTCGTAGATGTCCAATGCGGCCTCATTGGCGAGATCGGAGCGCACAGATTTCACAGCTGTGGGCGCGATCTGCTGCAAAGTCGGGGAGGTGACAGACACCATTTGGTAAATGGCCGGCACTTGTTGGCCTGTCCACCGCACACGGAGCGCCGAAGCTTCGGGCATTTGTGCAGCCGCGACACGCGTCAAAGCCATTCCGAGTTGTCCGACGGACTGCCACGTTGTGCCATCGGCCGTCCATTCCAATTCGGGTTTCGCCTCTGCCGTCCACGTAGCGGGATTCCAATAAATTTCAACGGCCTGCAACTCGGCAAGCGTACGAATTTCGTAGCGTAACTCGCCACCGCCGGCCTGCGCCAGGACGTTGTATCCCTTGCCGTCCGTCACTTCGGGATGAGGCTTGCCCTTGCCGTCCGTCGCAGTGGGCGCAAACTGCGCCGCGCGGTGCGAGACATTGACCTGCATCTCATAGAGTCGCAACCACTTGTTGCCAATAGGCGAACTCACGGTGAGGCGCACTTGTTTGGCCTCGGGCACGCTGCCTTCAAAGTCGATGTAGCGCACTTGATCGGCGTAGGGTTTACTTTGCGATAGGCCTCCCGCGCGCGCCACACTGCCGGCCACGTGGAGCGGCTTCCACACTTTGCCGTCGGCGCTGGCCTCGACCGTACCGGCTTGCAACTGATCGCCGTTTTTCGTTCCGAAATAGATGCGCACATCTTTCACGTCAGTGGGCTTTTGTAGGTGCACCACATAGCGATCGTCCTTCATCTGGTTGCGCTTACCCGCAAAGAAAGTCGAAGGATCGCCGTCGATCAGCGCACGCCTGCCCAACTGGTTGTTCGTAGCTTCGCCCACTTCTTCAACAGGTACGTCAACTGCAGTAAGCATAGGCAACTGCGGCAGTACGAAGCAGAAGTTGTTGCGCGTGAGCGTGAGAGATTGGGGTTCTGCCTTTTCATTGATGAGCACCACATACTTCATTTTCTTGCCTTCCGGCCAAGTTGCGCTCCGCATGCGGTTCCAGTGCTTGCCGTCTTCGCTCCACTGCACGGCAAATCCGCTCAAAAGAGCCGCATCCACGCGCGCTTCGGCCGGCGTGAAGGGTTCGGCAAAGGAAAGTCCCACGAAAGCACCGGCCGGCAGCGTGACTCGCGATCCGTTGAAATACGTTTCGCCGTTTTGCTGCACCACACGCGGTGAAACTCCCGACACGCTGCTCACCGCCTGCACCGGTTCAGCACTTTTGCCAAAGGCCTGACGGCCGAATCCATTCTCGCGGAGGTAATTCATGAAGGGATAGAAATACTTCTGCGAAGGCTGGCTCTGACGCTGGCTCACACTGATGCCACTGCCCAAGCCTTCGAGCGCATAGGCCGTGAAATCGGTGTTCGTGTCGAGATCGGCGATGCGATCGAGCTGCTTCACATATTCATCCCAACGCACTTCGGGCTGCGAACTTTCGGCCACTTCCACCATTTGTCCGGCCACGAGGAGCATCGTGCGCAACTTCAACAACCAAGGAGCGAGGTCGGCATAGAGCAAACGCTCGTTTTCGACAGCAGAGTCCTTCAAACGCACCAAAGTTTCGGCCGCAGGTAACAAACGCTCCACGAGCTGCTTGAGTTTGTCAGGATGCCCGGCCTTGAAACGAGCAATGGCCTGCTGCATGTCTTCGGCATCGTTCCAACGGAGATAGGGAATGAGCGTTTTGTAGGCTTGCTGCTGTTCGGGGCTGCTGAGGATGCGGCTGAAGCTGGCGTTCCATGACTTCATATTGTCAAATGCGGAATTGTTCCACGCATAGTCGGCCACGGAGAAGAGTGCCGTCTTCGAAATTTCGCCCTCCTGCATGGGGTTCGACACAATGCCCAGCCCGTGCTCGAGCTGCTTGGGCATCTTGGCATTGTTGTCCACAGCCGGCATCTCGAAGAAGTTGTAGTACATATCCGACGGATAGACTTGACCGTCGGCATTGTCATTGCAAGGATAGTTCCACCACCAAGCAGCCGGACGCTGCAATTCTTTGCGCACCACGTCGAGATCCCGGCTGTTGGGCACTGTCCATACGCCCCATCCGGTGATGTAGATGGTGATCTTATCGGGAGTCTTGGCCAACGCGTTGTAGAAACGCTTGCGATCGGCCTCGCCCACCCAACTGAGGGTGTACACCTGCGGCACGAAGTGCAAAGGCCGCACACGATCTTCGGGCTTTGCCGCCTCGCCGTTCCACTTTTTGTCGATGGCGGCTTGCAGGGCGGTGAGGTGATCGGCGTTGGTTTTGCTGTCGGCTTCCGACTTGGGCACACCGACATCGTCCACAAAGACGGCAAACTGGCGCACACCGAGATCGTACATGCGCGAGTACTTGTTCATGATGCGGTTCACCACATTGGCATCGCCCACAAAACTATTGCCGGGGTGTATCGCCCAGATGAAATTCACCTTCGTGTCTTGGGACGTCGCCGTGATTTCGCGAATCATATTTTGCGTGAGCAATCCGTTTTTCACCTGTTGTGCCGTCAATGTCGCGGGATAAGCGGCTTCCCACTTCTGCGAATGGTAAACGTCGGACTTGGCACCGTACATATAGGTGTTCATCTTCATGCGCATCATGAAGCGCATGAGGTCTTTCTTGACGGCCACACTATAAGGATAGCCATAATACCCTTCTACCAAACCACGACTTTGCTGATCTGCGTAATCATAGAGCGTCACTTCGGGAATGTCGGCGGTGCCTTTTTCGAGCATTTGCTCCAACGAGGCCAACCCGAAGAAAGTGGCATCGGTGTTTTCTCCGATGATCACGACTTCAGCACTACCGTTTCGGTCTGTCAACGAAAGAATATGTCGATCGTATTTTCCGGATTTCGTGAGCACCGCACGATCGAGTTTGAGGGCTGTCGCACGCTGATCGGCCACTTCACCACTTCCGTTTACACCGAGATAAAGCACCGCGCCGGTTGCCGGGGCTTCGTTGGCAAACGTGCATTCGAGTTGGGCGTCCTTGAGCACTTGTTCAGCGCGCCGGCGCGTGGCTGCGTCGATTGCAGCGTCGCACACCACGGTGACAGATTGGGAGAAACTCACCAATCCTTTTCCGGCAACTTGTCGTTGCGGAACGGGATAGATGTCATAGACGGTTTGTGCGTAGGCTCCTCCGGTACCGGAAAGGACAGCCGCAAAAAGTAAAGAGGATAAAAGTTGCTTCATGTAGATTTGAAGAATGAAAGAAAGAAGGGGCTTTGTGATGAAAAGTGTAAGCCTTTCGGCAAAGATACGAACAGAAGTGTTAATCCTACGCGAAAACAAGAGAGTTTTTGCCACGCTGTTTAGTAAACTACACAAAAAAACCGATTCTCCTTCGCAGGAGAATCGGTTTTCAAGTTTAATAATAATCTGAAAGACGGGCGATTATGCTTCTTCCGGCTTCATGTTGGTATAAACGTTTTGCACGTCGTCGAAATCTTCGAGGCGTTCCACCATCTTGTCGATGGTTTCGCGCTGCTCATCCGAAACGTCTTTCAAGTCGTTGGGGATATAGGTGAACTCAGCGCTGACGATTTCGAAACCATCTGCTTCGAGATGCTTCTGAATCTCGCTGAACGATTTTGGATCGCCATAGATGGTGATGCTGTCTTCCTCTTCGTCCTCGTCATACTCGTCTTCCACACCGTAATCGATGAGGTCGAGGATGAGTTCTTCCATGTCGAGCCCGTCCTTTTTCTTGAAAGCAAACACGCATTTGTGGTCGAAAAGGAAAGCCAAAGAGCCCATTGTACCGAGGTTGCCGTTGAACTTATTGAAGACCGAACGCACATCGCCAACGGTGCGCGTGGGGTTGTCGGTGAGGGTATCGACGAATACGGCAACACCATGGGGGCCGTAGCCTTCATAGGTCATGGTTTTGTACTCGCTCTGGTCTTTACCCATCGCATTCTTGATGGCACGCTCAATGTTGTCTTTGGGCATGTTCTCACGCTTTGCCGTTGCGATGATCGCACGGAGCGTGGGATTCGTTTCGGGCTCGGGGCCGCCGGCCTTAACAGCTACGGCGATTTGCTTGCCGATCTTTGTAAATGTACGGGCCATGTGACCCCACCGCTTCATTTTGGCGGCTTTACGATATTCAAATGCTCTTCCCATAGGAATGATTGATAGAAATGTTCGTGTATTGGCGTGCTTACTCCTTATTATACGCAACTCTTCATCGAAAACGGGCTTATAATAAGAGTATGCACACGTGGTTTGGGGCTTAACGGAGTTCTGCGCCCAATTGTTGTTGCAGTTGTTTGATGATCTTGCTCATGATGGCTTCGGTCTGCTTGTCGTTCATCGTCTTTGTTTCGTCAGACAACGTGAAAGCCACCGCATAGCTCTTCTTACCTTCGGGGAGGCGATCTCCTTCATATACGTCGAAGAGTTCGACTTTGCGGAGCAATTTTTTCTCGCAGGCACGCGCCACACGTTCCACTTCGGCAAACGGAACAGAAACGTCGAGCAACAGCGCGAGGTCGCGACGAACAGCGGGGAACTTGGACAATTCGGTGTAAGAAACCTCTTTCTTGGGAAGTTTCTTCATGAGCACGCTCCAATTGAAGTCGGCATAGTAGACTTCTTGCTCCACATCGCATGCAACCAGCAGGGCTTTGCTAACCAAACCCAACTCGAGGCAAACTTTTCCGTTGCGATCTTCGACAGAAAGGCTCTTGGAGAAGATGTCGTTCGTGCCTTCCTTAATCAGAAGTCCACCGAGAGGCACACCGAGGCGCGCCAATACGTTCATCGCATAGCCCTTCAGCTCGTAAACGCTGCTGTCTTCGTTGGCATGCGCCCACGAATCCATCACACGCTTGCCGGTCAACCACAAACCGAGGTGTAGTTCTTCGCTATAAGGGGCAAGCACTTTTTCTTCATTGCGCTTTTCGGCATCGTAGACGTAGCAATTACCAAATTCGAAGAAGCGAAGATTACCTTCCTTGCGGTTTACGTTGTGCGCAATGCTTTCCAAGCCGCCAAACAAGAGCGTTTGACGCATGACATTTAAGTCGCTCGAAAGCGGATTGAGAAGATGCACCAAATACTCGGGCGCATGCGTTTTCAATGCGCCATAATAAGCTTCGCGAGTAAGAGAGTTATTAAGAATTTCGTTGAACCCTTCGCCAATAAGTTGCTCACTTACAACATTCTGCAATCGTTGACTTACATCACAAGCGTTCTTGGTTGTAAGCGAAGACTTCAAGCTGGTGGGGATCTCTACGTTGTTGTAGCCGTAGATGCGCAAAATATCTTCTACAACATCGCAGGGACGTTGTACATCCACACGATAGGCAGGCACACGGAGCGTGAGTTGTACATCATTTTCCGCAACAATCTCCATATCCAAGGCGGTCAGAATGGTACGGATCAAGTCATGGGGAATTTCCTTGCCGATCAATTCATGAACGTACTTGTATTCCAGCTCAACCTCGAAGTGTTTCTTGAGTTCGGGCGATTGTACGTCTACAATCTCCATGGCAATTTCGCCGCCGGCGAGTTCTTTTGCCAACAAAGCAGCCTGCTTCAAGGCGTAAAGTTGTCCGTCGGGATCAATTCCACGTTCGAAACGGAACGAAGCATCGGTGTTAAGTCCATGACGACGCGCACTCTTTCGTACCCATGTCGGGTGGAAGTAAGCACTTTCGAACAGGATATCGCGGGTCGTGTCGTACGTTCCGCTACCCTTTCCACCGAGCACTCCGGCGATACACATCGGCTCTTCGGCATTGCAAATGGCCAAGTCGCGCTCGGAAAGTTGGCGTTCTTCGCCATCGAGCGTGACAAAAGGCGTTCCTTCCGGGAGCGTTTTGACCACAATCTTGCCGCCTTTGATCATATCGGCATCGAAGCAATGCAAGGGTTGTCCGTAGGCCATCATCACATAGTTCGTGATGTCGACAATATTATTGATGGGGCGCAAACCGATGGTGTTCAGTTTGTCTTGCAACCACTTGGGACTTTCCTTGATTTCGCAGCCTTTGAGCGTAACGGCACAATAGCGCAAGCAAGCTTCGGGGCGTTCTACTTCGACAGCAATGGACAACTCGTTATGATCTACGGCAAATTGCGCATCATCCGGGCGATGCAAGGCCGTAGGTAGACCATTGCGAACGAGATAAGCGTAAAGATCACGCGCAACTCCCCAGTGCGAACAAGCATCTGCACGGTTGGGCGTAATATCTACTTCGATCAAGAAATCACTTTCGAGACCGAAATAAGTCGCAGCGGGCGTGCCCACCGGCGTGTCGGCGGGCAAGACCATAATACCATCGTGTCCTGTGCCTACACCGATCTCATCTTCGGCGCAAATCATACCGTAGCTTTCCACACCACGCAACTTCGACTTCTTAATGACGAATTCATTATCGCCATCGTAGAGTTTTGTGCCAAGCGTTGCGACAATTACTTTCTGACCGGCGGCCACATTATGCGCACCGCATACGACTTGCGTGGGTTCGTTGCCGTCGCCTAAGTCAACCGTCGTCACGTGCATGTGATCAGAGTCGGGGTGCGCTTCGCAAGTCAGCACTTCTCCGACAACGAGTCCCTTGAGGCCGCCGCGAATCGTCTGTACTTCGTCAACGCTACCCACTTCGAGACCGATAGAAGTCAATGCTTCTGCCACTTCTTGGGCTGTTATGTCGAAATCGACATACTCTTTCAGCCACTTGTAAGATATATTCATAGGAAATACGTTTGCTAAGATGCAAAGCAGTCCTCCCTCACGTGCAAAATCCTTTGTAGTGTCTTAGGAATGCGACTGCTCAACCGTTTATTTTTCTATATACGGCCATTATCCGATGCGAAATTACTCATTTATTTTTAGGGAAAAAAGATTAGCCGCGCGAAATACGCCCCTATTTCTCCAAATCCTATTGTCAAATAGACCAACACGAAACACTGCAACACAACAAATTAGACGACGCCGTGACATTCGTACGAGCTTTTTTGCGTAACTTCGCGGCAAATTCTCAACTCCACAATGCACCTCACCATCCGCCAACGAAGCGCTCTACTTTTCTGCGCGATATTTCTCTCCACAGCTCTGCCCGCAACCGCCCAATTGGGTTCGCAGCGCGACGATTGGGCTATCGGGGCAAATGCAGGAGTGAGTATGAACCAAGTTTCTTTCACCCCCGGTGTGCGGCAAACTTATTGCCCCGGAGGCGTTTGGGGCTTCACTGCTCGCTATACCAGCGAACGGTACTATGGTTTGATTTGTGCCCTGCAAATCGAGGCCAACTACTGGCAAGCCGGGTGGAAAGAAGACATCTATTCTTCCAAAGGTGAAAAGTTACCCGATAGCTACACGCGCAAAATAGATTATATACAACTGCCGATC
Organism: uncultured Prevotellaceae bacterium; assembly: GCA_963517315.1. Classification (GTDB taxonomy): domain Bacteria; phylum Bacteroidota; class Bacteroidia; order Bacteroidales; family Bacteroidaceae; genus Alloprevotella. The sequence continues at coordinate 35,163 of CAUQEF010000005.1, read as the reverse complement.
TTAGCTAATTTGGGACTTGGCAACGAATACAAAGGACTCAAAGGTTTTCTGTTGGCCGGTCCGCAAATCAGTTACGTCCTATCGGATCACGAAGAACGCTCTTCCACTTGGACCACTACGACAACCAATGGACAAGAGACGCCCGATCGTTCCAACAACGTGTATGCCCAATACGGAAAAGCTCTTGATCACAAAATAGATTACGGCATTACCGCCGGCCTTGGCATCGAGTTGACCACCGGCATCGGACATTTTATCGTTGATGCACGCTATTATTACGGTCTCTCCGATCTTTTTGGAAATGCCAAGAAAGATCCTTTTTCTCGTTCGGCCAATGGCGCCATCATGGGTAAGCTAACTTATCTCATCGACCTCAAAAAAAGCAAACACTAAACGCTTTTCTCGCTTAGTATGCGAATTTCCTCCCTTCGTTCTTTCGCACAATGGACAGTAGGCACGTGCATCGTGCTCTACACCCTACTCGTTTTCGCACTCAACAATTCGCGAGTACAAAACGAACTGGGGCGCATTGTCGAACACGAACTGGAACAAATTCTACATACCGAGGTCAATATCGGCCGCGTAGAAGTGGGCTTGCTCAACAGCGTTTCCTTGCATAAGGTGATGCTCAAGGATCAAAGTGGAAAACTTCTGCTTAACAGCGATTTGATCTCCGCAAAAATCCAAGTCCGATCCCTCTTGCGCGGCAAAATTTTCTTGCGAAACATCGCCTTGTTGGACACGGAAGTACATCTCTATAAAGCGAGTGAAAATCAACCGATCAACCTTCAGTTTATTATTGACGCGTTCAGTAGCAAAGACAACACGCATTCCAACAATACCGACCTCCGCATCAATGCTTTAATCGTGCGAAGAGGGCAACTCACCTACGACGAATGGTATCATCCCCGTCCGGTGTCGGGACGTTTCTCCCCCCATCACATTCGGCTCACTGATATTGATGCCAACCTCACGCTCAAACATTTCACACGCGACAGCCTCAACTTCCGCATTCGCCAATTGGCAGCTCGAGAAGCCTGCGGTTGGGATCTTCGTCGGCTCAGTATGCGATTTGAAGGCAATCGTCGGCACTGCACATTGCGAGATGTCGAGCTGAGAACCCCACACTCCTTTATTAATCAAGAAGAGCTGGAAGCCAACTACAATTTAGACACTTCCGACTCATGGATTTCCACGCTTTCAGCCCATTGGGAAGCCACCAATTGGCGCATATCCACAACAGATTTCTCTCCAATCGTACCGCGGCCTCTCACATTTCGCGAAAACTTCCGCTTGAATGGCCGTATCGCCTACACTCCCCGTCGGATCAACGCGCAACAGCTCACGATTGTCGGCCTTCGCCATCGTTTCCACTTGGGCAGTGATGCCACACTCCAATTCAAAGCCGGCCGCCCGGAACTGGTTACTGCACAAATCCACAAACTCAGTGTACCGCAAAGCTTTCTTCAACCGGTTTTGGGCTTTGCCCTCAAAGATGTCCCTCCGATTATCAGTAAATTAGGGGACTTATCGCTGGTTGGACGCGGTCACTATCACTTTTCCGACCACAACGCCTCCTTTGCGGGGCGGTTGCAATCGGCTCCCGGCGAACTGAAAGCCGATCTTCGCTATACGAACCGCGAACTCAGCGGTACGCTTTCTTCCAACGACTTACGCCCTTCCCTCCTATCCGAGCACAAATATGTGCCCGGACTGTTGCATTTTGAAGCGCGCGGACAAGTTCGCTTCACCGCCGGCCGCATTCCCGATGGACAAGTCGAACTCACAGTGCGCGATGCGACCATTGAAACTCACCGGTTTCGCGACGTAAAGTTGGAACTCACCCATAAAAATGGACTGGCCGACCTGAAACTCGACAGTCGCAACCTCGGAGCGGATTTCACCGCACAAATATCAAGTCGACTCACGGCCAAAGGACAGCCGACCACAGCCGACTTACAACTTGATGTACGCCATTTCACGCCTGCACTCTTCGGACTGAATGTCAATGGGCTTACAGGAAGCGTCGATGCGCAACTCAAAGCCTCGCTTCCCTCGCTCAATATCCAACACCCCCTGGGAGAAGTTCTCCTCACGAACCTCAACATCACCCCCGAACGCAGCAACACTCCCGCCTACCATCTCGACCGCCTTTACCTAACGGCGCAAAATCATCCCAAAGGCTCACATCTTCGTCTGCAAAGTGACTTTGCCGACGCTGTATTTACAGGCCAAATGGATCCGGCTCAGCTTCAAAAGAGTCTCAATCAGTGGTTGCAAACAGTGGCAGCTCCCGACAATGCCTCGCCCACCGTCGCCTACGCAACGACCGGCAACTCCTTTGCCCTCACCGTGAAGCGCACGGATGTCCTTCGCCACTTCTTCGATCTCGACGCCCACCTCCCTCGTCCCGCAGTGATCAACGGTTCGCTGGCCACAGACGGCTCGTTCATGCGACTTTCGGCCGACGTGCCCGAAGTCACCCTCAACGACAATCGTTTCGAAGCGCTTTCTCTCTCTGCGCGCAGTGACGGCAATCGTCTTTCTCTCTTGGCCAAAGCCTGTCGACCTCTTCGTGACGCCGCGCTCCAAGTAGAACTTCACACCACGGCAAAAAATGGTGAATGGAGCAACAACTTGCAGTGGGACGAACGTCGCAACCACAGTTTTTACGGCAACATACTGACGACGGGGCAGTTCCGCATCCCGACGCTTGGCTCCGGACGCCGCATACAATTCGATTTCGATTTACGCCCCACCACCTTCCACATCAACGGCAACACCTGGGACATCGAACCGGGCAACATTGCCCTCACCGATCGGGAGTTTGCCATTCGCCACGTGGCTCTGCGTCATGCCGATCAGCATCTCACCGTGCACGGCACCTACACAAGAGGCGGAGAAGGCATTACCCTTGACCTACAAAAGGTGGATGTCGGTTCACTGCTCGCCCTCACCGGTCTCGAAGTCGTTCGCTTTGCCGGCAGCGCAAGCGGTCGCGCCATCATCAAACCTGACGAACGCAACGTCCCCCGCCTATCCGCATTCCTCGACATCCCCGGTTTCCGCTTCAACGACACGCATCTCGGGCACGCTCGCATACGCGGCAGCTTTGAGACCGACGCCCAAACCATCCGCCTCCAAGCCAATATGACGGAAGGCACCATCGGGCAGACCAACGTCACTGGCTATGTGAGCCTCGGGCACAAAGATCTCGATCTCCGTGTGGAAGGCGAAAACACACCGCTCGGCTTCCTCAATCACTACATCAGCGACATCTTCCACAACATACGAGGCCGTTCAAGCGGTTCGTGCCGTATTTTCGGCGGGTTCAAGAGTATTGATTTCGAAGGCACCCAACGCGCGAGCGCATCAGCCTTACTGCCCATCAATGGCGTGACCTACCATCTCAACAATGCCGACGTGCAAATCACACCGGGAAGTTTTCGACTCAACGATGCCATCCTCACCGACAGTATCCGCGGCAGCGGGCGCATACACGGCGTAATCAATCATCGCCACCTGCACGATATGCACTACGATTTCGCCATGTCGGGGCATAACATGCTACTCTACGATCGTCCGCAAGAGGAAGATCTTCCTTTCTACGCCACCGCCTACGGCACCGGTGACGTTTCGCTCAAAGGAACTCCGGGGCGATTAGACGTCAACCTCAAAATGCGTACAGAACCCGGAAGTATACTCACTTATGTGCTCGATCGTCCGGACAACAGCGACACTCGCCTACTCACCTTCCGCGATGCCTCACAAAAGAGCGCAACTGCGAGCGACAGCGCAAGCGCCCTCTCTCAAATTGACAATACCGGCAGCACCGACATCCGCCTCAACATGCAAGTCGAGGTCGATCCCAGCGGAACGCTCCGCATGATCACCGACAAAAAGAGCGGCGACCTCATCACCGTGCACGGTACCGGCCCCATCCAAGCCACCTATTATAATAAAGGTGACTTCCAAATGTTCGGCACCTACACCGTGCAGCGCGGCACTTACGATTTGAGCATACAAAACCTCATCAAAAAGACCTTCACCCTCCACCAAGGCGGCACAGTCGCCTTCACCGGTAACCCGCTCAACGCCGATGTCAACATCTTGGCCAACTATCTCGTCACTTCTGCCTCGCTTGCAGATTTGAACATCGGCGGCAATTTCAGCAACAACAGCATTCCGGTCAACTGCCTGATCAAGTTCACCGGCAAAATGAGCAACATGAATCTCGCGCTCGACTTCGACTTGCCCAATGTGAGCGACGACGAGAAAATGATGGTGCACAACCTCATTGCTTCCGACGAAGAACGCACCACACAAGTGCTCTATCTGCTGAGCATGGGGCGTTTTTTCACCTACAACTACAACAGCACCTTGGCCGCAGCCAACCAAAGTCAGTCGGCCGTCATGATGCAATCGCTGCTCGCCGGCACCCTCTCGTCGCAACTCAACAGCATCATCGCCAATGCCGTGGGCAACTCCAATTGGAGCTTCGGCGCCAACGTAAGTCCCGGACAACAAGGCTGGAACAACATGGAAGTCGACGGCCAACTCTCGGGGCGCTTGCTCGACAACCGCCTCCTGTTCAACGGAAAAGTGGGGTATCACGAACGAGAAGCCGCCACCACCAATTTTGTGGGCGACTTCGATGTGCAATACCTGCTTAATCCGCGCGGAACATGGAGTCTGAAGGCATACAGCGAAACCAATACGCGCTACTTCTCCCGCACGTCACTCACCACACAGGGACTGGGCATCCAATTCAAGCACGACTTCGATTCGTTCTTCGAGTTCATGCGCCGCAAGCGCAAGACCGCTCGCACACCCTCCTCCCTTTCTCCACAATAAAACAAGCAACACACCCATATGATGAATCCCGAAATCGAACGTCGGCGCACCTTCGCCATCATTTCGCACCCCGATGCCGGTAAAACCACCCTCACCGAAAAGCTCCTCCTCTTCGGTGGACAAATTCAAGTGGCCGGTGCCGTAAAGAACAACAAGATCAAGAAAACCGCCACCTCCGACTGGATGGAAATCGAAAAGCAACGCGGTATTTCTGTCACCACCTCGGTCATGGAGTTCGACTATGAGGGCTACAAAGTGAACATCCTCGACACCCCCGGCCACCAAGATTTCGCCGAAGACACCTTCCGCACCCTTACGGCCGTAGATTCGGCCATCATCGTGGTCGACAGCGCCAAAGGTGTCGAAACGCAAACACGCAAACTCATGGAAGTGTGTCGCATGCGCAAGACCCCCGTCATTGTCTACGTCAACAAAATGGACCGCGAAGGGCGCGATCCCTTCGACCTGCTCGACGAGCTAGAAGAAGAGCTCCAAATCAGTGTGCGTCCCCTCTCTTGGCCCATCAACCAAGGCCAGCGGTTCAAAGGCGTCTACAACATCTTCGAGCAACAGCTCAACCTCTTCACCGCCGACAAACAAAAAGTGACCGAAAAGGTGACCGTAGACATCCATGCCGCGGGCGAACTCGAAGCCAACGTCGGCGATAGCGATGCAGCCAAACTACGCGAAGACCTCGAACTCGTCGACGGCGTCTATCCCACCTTCGACATTGACACCTATCTCTCCGCCGAAGTCGCCCCCGTGTTCTTCGGTTCTGCACTCAACAACTTTGGTGTCAAAGAATTGCTCGATTGCTTCGTCAAAATCGCGCCCTCTCCCCGTCCCGTCACGGCCGAAGAGCGCACCGTCGATCCCGAAGAGCCTAAATTCACCGGCTTCATTTTCAAAATCACCGCCAACATCGACCCCAATCACCGCTCGTGCATCGCCTTCTGCAAGGTGTGTTCCGGCAAGTTCGTGCGCAACGCCCCCTACCTCCACGTGCGCAATGGCAAAACCGTGCGTTTCTCGAGTCCCACACAGTTCATGGCGCAGCGCAAAGAAACCATCGACGAAGCCTATCCCGGCGACATCGTGGGTCTGCCCGACAACGGCATTTTCAAAATCGGCGACACGCTCACCGAAGGCGAGCAACTTCACTTCAGAGGACTGCCCTCTTTCTCGCCCGAGATGTTCAAATACATCGAAAACGCCGACCCGATGAAAACAAAACAGCTCCAAAAAGGCATCGACCAACTCATGGACGAAGGCGTGGCTCAGCTCTTTGTCAACGAATTCAACGGGCGCAAGATCATCGGTACCGTAGGTCAACTTCAATTCGAGGTGATTCAATACCGTTTGGAGAACGAATACGGCGCCAAATGCCGTTGGGAACCGATCCACCTCTACAAAGCCTGCTGGATTGAAAGCGACGATCCCGCAGAACTTGAGCAGTTCAAGAAGCGCAAGTACCAATACATGGCCAAAGACCGCGAAGGGCGCGATGTCTTCTTGGCCGACTCGGGTTATGTGCTGCAGATGGCACAACAAGACTTCAAGCACATTCGTTTCCACTTCACCAGCGAATTCTAAATCGTAGCCTGCCCCCGATCAGCATCGATCAGCAACCGGATAAAAAGCACGCCGGGTCGGTTTCTCCACGAGAGAAACCGACCCGTTTTTTTAGTCCAACCATCCCCAAATCTCCCCTTTTCTTCGAAAAAACTCCGAGGAGATCATCGTCAAGTACAACGAGGGAAAAGCCAACTCTTTTTGCAAAGCACAACGGCTGAGCATCTTCTCCGCCATCGTCTTCTCTTCTCCCTGCGACGCGCCCCACGCAACATCAACTCACACCCCCCTCCGGGAAACGCCCAATACGATTTAACCGCAACGCGGCCGCCCGCTCCGCCTTGCAGAGCCCCCTCCACAAGACAGCACCCAACGGCGCACTTCTCCACAAACCTTTCGTGAAACCGGAGTCCCCCTCTTTCTCTTTCCTCGATCTCGCCCAAAAAGTAGGGAGTTTTTGAACAAAAACGCTCAACTTTCTGCCGAAAGTCCCCAACTTTTTCGAGAGAGTTCCCCACTTTTTTCGCGTCCCTCTCCCCACTTCGCTATTCTCTCCGCATCATTGCCCATTTTCCGACCATAACCTCCAACAAAAAGCCTGCGGCTCCGAAATGGGAGTCGCAGGCTACAATCAACATGCAATTTAAGCGCGCGTTCTTTACTTCAAACGCGCCGTAATGTCCTTTTCAACCTCAGCGGTTTCAATCTTTTCTTCACGGAGCAGCCACCCCAAACCGAGGTATAGCTCTTTGTCCGTAAGTCTTCCGCACACTTTCTTCAGCTCTTTGCCGGTCAGTGTACCTTTTTCGTCGAGTGCATTCCAAATGCGTCCTGCAATCTCGCCGGCTTTGATGGTCAACATAAGCGTTTATCTTTTATCAGAACAAAGAATCTACCGCGAATTTGCCACCTTTTTGCCGATGGCACAAGCCGAACAGAGACAAAATGATAGAAAACAGGCACGCCCTCAAGAAATTGGCAACCGAAGAAAACATTACAAAAGCAAAAAGCCCAAATTATCCTCGAAAAACTCTTTACGCCCCGCAACGACACGCCCGGCCCTACCGCCTCTCGACGCTGTTCGGCCTCATTTCCAAGCCCCTCTGCCTCAAAAAACAAGCCGTCTGAGGCACAAAATGTCGAAAGTACACCGCTGCCTTTGCCGAACGGGCGTTTTTTTCTAACTTTGCGGCAGTTTCGAAACATCTATACTCATGCGTACGACCAAACTTATCTCGCTTTTGGCACTCGTCGTTTTCCTCGCTTGCAGCGTGCGTGCTTTTGCCGCTGCCCCCAACCGGAAAACCACTGCCGACGGCGTGCAGACCCTTTATATTTATGGAGTGTCACAAAATCTGAACGATACCATCGCGTACGTCAGCGACATTACCGTCATCACCGGTTCGCGTCTGCTGGAAAAAGGCTATTTTTTGCAACGCGACCAGTATGCCGATCAGTTCAAGGACTACGTGCAAAAACAATTTGCTTCTCCTCATCAGACAACGGCCGTGTTTTTCGACACTAAAATCGAATCGGCCGAAAAGCGTCGTGAGAAATTACGTAAACAACTGGCCGGTAGCAAAGCTGTGCTGGGCACCATCACGGTCAAAGACGTGTATAAAGACCAATTCGTGTTCAAGCCCATCGGCCGGTAACGCGCAATAACGTCCTCACTCCAGCTCGCCCTTCACGATATGAAAGCTTATTTTTGCGTAGCCGAACAGACGTTCAGCATCGAATTTGTCGGAAGCACAGCCAATGTGCTGATGGTGCTTCCCAACATGGCTCCATTTGCCTGCGGCACTCCCGCTCGTCCCGCTCTATTCTCGGTCGCCGTACACCGCGGCGCTGCGGAGCAAGAACCTCACCGCTGGAACGAAATCGGTCTGTATGAGGGCGGGGACATCTCGCATCTGGTGGAAACCGACGCTGCCGGCTGCTACCGCATCACACTAATCGCCGAAAACGACGTAAAAATCGGCACACTCATCAGCGATGGTCGCTTCACGGATTGTCACCTTTACCTGGATTGTCCGTCGATTCACCACACCCACAGCATCGAAAATGCGTTGATGCTCGCCTTTGCCTTTGCGGGCGCACACCACGGTGTGCTCCTGATGCACGCCTCCGTGCCGATGATCGGCAACAAAGGCTACATCTTCCAAGGCAAAAGCGGCACGGGCAAAAGCACGCACAGCCGACTTTGGCTGTCGACCTACTGGGAAGCACATTTGCTCAACGACGACAATCCCGCCGTTCGCTACGACGCCAAAACAGGCAAAGCCTATGTTTATGGCACGCCTTGGAGCGGGAAGACGCCCTGCTACCGCAATCTTCGGTGTGAAGTGGGCGGTTTCCTCCGCTTGCACCAAGCGCCTCACAACCGCATCAGCCGTCAAACACCGGTGGTCGCCTTCGGTTCGATTCTCTCCTCCTGCTCTTCGATGATTTGGGATCAGGCGCTCTATACGGCCATCTGCGATACAATCAACAACATCGTGGCCTGCACCCCTTCGTATGACTTAGAGTGTTTGCCCAACCGCGAAGCCGCTGAATTGAGTCACAATACCATGACCGCTCCTCACTAATCGGCACATGCAACATCAGATTATAGAAGTAACCAACGCAGCCTTCATTCCGCATGTGCGTACGCTCATCAAAGAAGGGCGCACGGTGCGCTTTCGCGCCATGGGGTGGAGCATGCGCCCCATGATCGAGCACGCGCGCGATGAAGTGCTTTTGGGCGGTTATACCGATACTTCCCCTCAACTTCACGACGTTGTGTTGGCAGAAGTGGACAAAGAACACTACGTGCTTCACCGCATCATGCAAATAGAAGGCGATCGCTACACCCTGCAAGGAGACGGCAATGTGTGCGGCGTGGAGCATTGCACACGCGCCGACATCATTGCCAAGGCCATTGCCTTCTATCGCAAAGGAAAAGCCGTTCCACTCTACACGAACAGCCGTACGTGGCGTTGCTACTCCCGCATTTGGGTGAGCCTTTTGCCCATGCGGCGCATCCTGCTCGCGCTCTATCGCCGATGGCTTCGCCTCTTCCCGGCTTAACTCCACCCGCATATTTCAATTCCACCCTATACAATGAGATTTAAGACTTCGTTTGACCTCCGAAACATCTGCGGCGAGAAAGTGCTTATCGCCACCGGTGCCGAACACGTTGATTTCGGTCATCTGATCAACCTCAATGAGACCGCTGCCGACATCTACACTCATTTCGCCGACCACGATTTCGAGGTGTCCGACGTGATCGACTACCTGCAAGCCCACTACGAAGGGGCCACCCGCGAACAAATGGCCTCTGATGTGGACAAGCTCATCGAATCCTTCCGCCAAAGCGGCGTTCTTCAGTAAAACACTCATTTCTCCACATGGCTGATACAAAATATATCTTCGTCACCGGCGGCGTAGCCTCGTCGCTGGGCAAAGGAATTATCGCAAGTTCGATCGCCAAGTTGCTGCAGGCGCGCGGCTATAACATCACAATTCAGAAGTTTGATCCTTATATCAACATCGACCCCGGCACGCTCAACCCCTATGAACACGGGGAATGCTACGTAACGGACGATGGCCAGGAAACAGACCTCGACCTCGGGCACTACGAGCGCTTCACCGGCATCAAAACCACCCGCTACAATAACTTTACGACCGGACGCATCTACCAAAGCGTGATCGAAAAGGAACGTCGCGGGGACTATTTGGGCAAAACCATTCAGGTGATTCCGCACATCACGGACGAAATCAAACGCGATATGCTCTTTTTGGGCAAAAAGGGCGGATATGATTTTGTGATCACGGAAATTGGCGGTACGATCGGTGACATCGAAAGTTTGCCCTTCGTAGAAGCCATTCGTCAGCTCAAGTGGGAACTCGGCCGCAATGCGGTGTGCATTCACCTCACCTACGTGCCTTATCTCTCTGCAGCGGGAGAATTGAAGACCAAGCCCACGCAGCACTCGGTAAAGGAGTTGCAAAGCGAAGGAATCCAGCCCGATATTCTCGTGCTTCGCACAGAACATGAACTTTCTGCCGGTCTTTGCAAGAAAGTGGCCAACTTCTGCAACGTCAGTCCCGACGCGGTGTTCCAAAGTCCCGACATGCCCTCGATTTACCAAGTGCCGGTTTGCATGCAAGACCAAGGTATCGACCGTGTGATCCTCGAAAAATTGGGTTTGCCCGTGGGAGAAACTCCGGGTCTCGGCCCTTGGCGTGCATTCCTCGACCGCCGCGCCAACGCCACAGAGGAGTTGCACATCGGTCTTGTGGGAAAATATGATTTGCAAGACGCTTACAAGTCGATCATCGAGGCACTGCAACAAGCTGGTGTCTATAATGATCGGAAAGTGCGCTGCCACTTCATCAACGCGGAGAACATCACTCGCGAGAACGTGGCCGAAATGCTCGAAGGCATGGCCGGCTACGTGATTTGCCCCGGTTTCGGTCAACGCGGTACCGAAGGGAAACTCATCGCCACGCAATATTGTCGCGAAAACGACCTGCCCACCTTCGGTATCTGCTTGGGTATGCAAATGATGGTCATCGAGTTTGCACGCAACGTCCTCGGTTATACGGATGCCAACTCCACAGAGTTGAACAGCAAAACGACGCACAATGTCATCGACATCATGGAGGAGCAGAAGAACATCACCAACATGGGCGGCACCATGCGCCTCGGTGGTTACGAATGCGACGTTCGCAACGGTTCCCACGCCCGTTCGATCTACGGTACTGGCACCATCCGCGAACGCCACCGCCATCGCTACGAGTTCAACAGCGACTACATCAAGGAATACGAAAAGGCCGGCATGCAATGCGTCGGTACGAACCCCGAAAGCGGACTGATCGAAATCGTTGAGATCCCCGGAAAGAAGTGGTTCATCGGTACGCAATTCCATCCGGAGTACTCCTCTACCGTACTTCACCCCCACCCGCTGTTCTTGGACTTCGTGCAAACTGCGATTGCCACACAAGGCGAATAAATAGATTCATCTCCGCGTCTGCATAGGGCACAACTTTCGTCCCGCAGCGCGCATTTTTCCTTCAATGAACAAGAATAATATTACAGCCATCGTGCTGATGATTTTGGTCGTCTTCGGCTTTTCTTATTGGAGTTCGCACAATAATAAGAAAGCGCAACAAGCTGAGACCGAAAGCACAGCTCAAGTTTCGCAAACCGCGACGGTGGCGAAACATACCGTCCAACCGGCTGACACCAACGCACTCTTTGCTGCTGCACTTTCCGCACCGGATAGCGTAGCCTCCCCCATCGTGTTGAAAAACGATAAGCTGGAAGTGACCATCAGTCCCAAAGGTGGACAGGTAAGTCGCGTGGTCTTGAAAGATTTCAAGAGCTATACCGACTACAAAGCAGGAAAAGATCAGGCACTTGTGCTCTATAATGCCGACGATGCGTCGCTCAATCTCAACTTTGACACGAAGTCTGAAAGCGTCTCTACGTCAGATCTTTATTTCACTCCCGAGAAAGCGTCTTCTCGCGCCGTGTCTATGGTCGTGAGTGGCAAGAATGGCGAAAAAATCGCCATCGACTACTCGCTTACCGACGACTATATGCTCAACATGAGCGTGCGCACAGAAGGTCTTGCCCAACAATTCGCGCGCAACACGAAGACTTTCGGCTTGAAGTGGCAAGATAACGTACGACAGTACGAAAAGGGCTACTATTTTGAGAACATGTATTCGACGCTGACGTACAAAGACAGCGACGGCGACAGCGATCATCTCAAAGAACAGGGCGATGAACAGGAAAAGGTGGAGCGTCCCGTCGAATGGGTGGCGTTCAAAAACCAGTACTTCAGCGCTGTACTCATCGCCAAGGAGGCTTTCACCGCAGCCGACTTGAATAGTCGCCAACTGGCGGAACATTCCGGCTATTTGAAGGGCTTTTCCGCCGATTTGGAGGCCTCATTCGATCCTTCGGGCAAGACTCCCGCGCAATTCCAGTGGTATTTCGGCCCGAACAACTTCCGTTTGCTCCAATCCATGGAGAAGCACGCGATGACACCCGACCGAGATCTCGATTTGCAAAAGCTCGTTTACCTCGGATGGCCCGTGGTTCGCTGGATCAACCGCTTCTTTACGATCTATGTGTTCGATTTTCTCACCTCACTCAACCTACCAATGTGGTTGGTGTTGGTCATCATCACTTTGATTCTCCGTGCGATCGTCTACGTTCCCACGAAGAAGAGCTTCCTCAGCTCGGCGAAAACACGTGTACTCCGCCCAAAGGTAGAAGCCATCAATGCAAAGTATCCGAACAAAGAGGACGCCTTAAAGCGCCAACAAGAGACGATGGCACTCTATTCTCAATACGGTTCCAGTCCGCTCGGCGGCTGTTTGCCCATGTTGATTCAGATGCCGATCTGGATTGCCATGTTCAATTTCGTTCCGAACGCCATCGAGTTGCGTCAACAAAGCTTCCTTTGGGCTGATGACCTCTCGGCTTACGACGATTTGATCTCTTGGGGCACCAACATTTGGGGACTGGGCAACCACCTCTCGCTCTTCTGCGTGCTCTTCTGTCTCGCCAATTTGCTCTATAGCTACATGTCGATGCGCCAACAGCGCGACTCCATGGCCGCTTCGCCCGACCAAGCTGCGAATATGAAAGTACTTCAGTACTCCATGTTCCTGATGCCCGTGATGTTCTTCTTCATGTTCAACAAATACAGCGCGGGACTCAACTTCTACTACTTCATTTCCTTGTTCAGCTCCGCCGCTACGATGTGGTATCTCCGTCGTACGACCGACGATGCGAAACTTCTTGCCAAACTCGAGGCCTACTACGAGAAGAACAAGAACAACCCGCAAAAGAAAACATCGGGATTGGCAGCGCGACTCCAAGCACTGAATGAACAACAACAGAAGATGCTCGAGGAACAACGCCGCCGCAATGGGCAAAACAACTGATCACTTCTCAACTTAAGTCTGTGAGACGCGCCCCACCGAGCGCGTCTCACACCTATAAATAGAGCCATACCATGTCAATCCAATCCCTTATGATCGGCACCGCACTCAGTATTGCCACACTCACCGGGGCTGTTACTTCCGAAAGTAGCGCACAAACGTTCATCGGTCGGCAAACTCCCACCTTGAAGTCCGACCTCATGACCCCGGAAGCCCTCTGGGCCATGGGACGCATCGGCAGTGTTCAAGCCAATGCAGCCGGCACTCACGCAGTGTATGCCGTCACTTATTATAGTGTAGCAGAGAACAAGTCGCACAGTGTGCTTTATCTCTTAGATCTCAAGACCAAACAGTCGAAATGTCTCACGACTTCCACCCACAGCGAGAGCGGTGCCGTGTGGATTAACGTCGGCAACGAAGAGCAAATCGCCTATCTTTCGGCCGAAAGCGGCAGCAATCAACTTTGGGTCATGAAGTCCGACGGCAGTCACCGCCGCCAAATCAGCCACGAAGCCGACGATGTGCAAGACTTCCTCTTCTCGCCCGACAGCAAGCGCGTGATTCTCGTCAAAGAAGTCGCTCAACACACCGCCATCGCCCCGAAAGAGAAAGACCTTCCCAAAGCCACCGGCATGGTCATCAACGATTTGATGTACAAGCACTGGGATCAATACGTCACCACCGCACCCCATCCTTTCTTGGCCGACTTCGACGGTACGAAAGTCACCGTGGACGTAGACCTGCTTGAGGGCGAACCCTTCGAATCGCCCATGATGCCTTTCGGCGGCAACGAACAACTGGCGTGGAGTCCCGACAGCCGACAAATCGCCTACACCTGCCGCAAAAAAGTAGGCCGCGACTATGCCACTTCCACCGACAGTGATATTTTTCTCTACGACATCGCGTCGAAAACCACGCGCAACCTCTGCAAACCCGAAGGCTGGACTGCACCGAGCCAGACCGATTACACCCGCAGCCTGCAGAATCAGCCCATCAACGCGAAGAACGGCCAAGATGCTAACGTCGGCTACGATCAGAATCCCTTGTTCTCGCCCGATGGCAAGTACATTGCGTGGAGTAGCATGGAGCGCGACGGCTACGAAAGCGACCGTGCGCGCCTCTGCGTCTACGAATTGCGCACCGGCAAGAAGACCTACGTCACCGAAGGCTTCGACAGTGGTATAGATGCCTTCCTTTGGTCGCCCGACAGCAAGCGTTTGTATTTTGCCGGCGTGTGGCACGGGAAAGTCAACCTCCACGTGACCGACCTCAAAGGCAAATTGCGCCAAATCACCGACGATCCCGCCGACTACTCCCTCGTTTCGCTCCTCCCCGGCGAGAAACAGTTGCTCGTCAAGCGTCATTCCCTCTCCCGTCCCGATGAAATCTACACCGTCGACGTGAAAAACGGTCGTGTCGCCCTACTCACCGAAGAGAACAAGTGGTTCTACGACCACCTCGCGTGGGGCGACGTCAAAGAGCGTTGGACCAAAACCGTAGACGGCAAAGATATGCTCAGCTGGGTCATCTATCCCCCGCATTTCGATCCCGCAAAGAAGTACCCCACCCTCCTGTTCTGCGAAGGCGGTCCGCAAAGTCCCGTCAGCCAATTCTGGAGCTATCGTTGGAACTTCCAAATCATGGCCGCACAAGGCTACATCGTCATCGCCCCCAACCGCCGCGGTCTGCCCGGTTTCGGCAAAGAATGGCTCGAAGAGATCAGCGGTGACTACACCGGCCTCTGCATGCAAGACTATCTCTCCGCCATCGACGACATTGCCTCCGAGACTTATGTCGATCGCGAGCGCCTCGGTGCAGTCGGTGCCTCGTTCGGTGGATTCAGCGTCTATTGGTTGGCCGGCAACCACGACAAGCGTTTCAAAGCCTTCATTGCGCACGACGGCATCTACAACACCCAGCAACAATATACCGAAACCGAAGAACTTTGGTTCGCCAACTGGGACATGGGCGCCGCTCCCTGGCATAAGAATGCCGAAGGCCAGCAACAAAAAGCCTTCCGCACCTCACCCCACCTCTATGTCGATCGCTGGGACACGCCCATTCTCTGCATTCACGGCCAACGTGATTTCCGCATTGAGTACACCCAAGCCGAAAGTGCCTTCACCGCAGCGCGTCTGCGCGGCATTCCCGCCCAACTTCTCCTCTTCCCCGACGAGAACCACTGGGTGCTCCGTCCGCAAAACGGTATTCTCTGGCAACGCACCTTCTTCCGTTGGCTCGACAAGTACCTCAAGTAAAATATTTCCTTATCATCAATCATTCCCCACGCTCACGACAATGAACGTAACACAACCCATCACGCAAAAGCTCAACGATTCCGCATCGGCTCGTTGGACCGCCCTCTTCATTGTGGCCTTCACCATGATGATGGGCTACTATGTCACCGATCTTCTCTCGCCGCTTGAGAGCATTCTCACCAGCCCCGTCGCACAAGGCGGCCTCGGTTGGACGGCCGACGACTACGGTTTCTTCTCCGGCAGCTACGGCCTCATCAATGTATTCCTCTTGATGCTCTTCTTCGGCGGTATCATTCTCGACAAACTCGGCATCCGCTTCACCGGCGTGCTCAGCACCTCGCTGATGGTGGTCGGTGTACTCATTAAATACGTAGCCGTCTCCACCGACTTCCACGGCGCCGTCTTCAGCATCGGCTCTTTCCACCTTCCCATGTCGGCTGCAGTCGCTTGCTTGGGCTTCGCCATCTTCGGAGTGGGCAGTGAAATCACGGGTATCACCATTTCTAAGACCATCACGAAGTGGTTCACCGGCCACGAGCTGGCTTTGGCTATGGGCGTGCAGGTAGCCCTCGCGCGCCTCGGTACTGCTGCCGCACTGAGTCTGAACCTTCCGTTGGCCAAAGCCACCGATCTCGGCCTTCAACTCCCCGTCATCGTCGGAGCCGCCCTCCTCATCGCCGGTCTCCTCGGTTTCTTGGTCTACAACGTGATGGATCGCCGTTTGGATGCCTCCATCGCAGCCGTGGCCGGCGAGGCTGCCACCGAAGCAGCCGAAGACGAGAGCTTCAAGTTCTCCGATCTCGGAAAAATCTTCTCCAACCCCGGTTTTTGGCTCATCGCCCTCCTCTGCCTCCTCTTCTATAGCGGCGTATTCCCCTTCTTGAAGTTCGCCACCAAGTTGATGATCTCCAACTATAGCGTGCCCGAAGAGTATGCCGGCTTGATTCCCGGTCTGCTCCCCTTCGGCACGATCATCCTCACGCCCCTTTTCGGCATTGTCTATGACAAAGTCGGCAAAGGCGCCACCCTCATGCTCATCGGCTCGGTGATGCTCACCGCCGTGCACTTCACCTTCATGCTCCACGTCCTCCCCTACGGCTGGTTTGCCATCATTCTCATGCTCGTCCTCGGTGTGGCCTTCGCCCTTGTGCCCTCTGCCATGTGGCCCAGCGTGCCCAAGATCATTCCCATGAAGTTGCTCGGATCGGCCTTCGCCATCATCTTCTACATTCAGAACATCGGCCTCACCCTCGTGCCCATGTGGATCGGTAAGATGAACGGTGTCGATCCCACCTACGAGACTTCGATGACCATCTTCACCTGCTTCGGTTTCATCTCCGTCCTCCTCGCCCTTGCCCTCCTCTACATGGACAAGAAGAAAGGCTACGGTTTGCAGAAAAAGAACGCCAAATAAGCGCACTGCCCACAGCGGCAAAATGCATTCGCACCAAAGAGCCCGCAAAGCACATGGCTTTGCGGGCTCTTCTTTTGTTTTGCTTGCGAAAACTCAGGTCGACTGCGAAAAAAGGCAGCAAGCGGAAGTGAAAATCAGCGGCAACCTTTGTCGCGGCGCACGATTTTATCGATCATCGGGCGACCGTTGCGCGTCACCATGCGCACAATCGTCTCGCCCTTCACTCCTCCGTCGTTATACGTCACCACATAATCGCGTCCACTGCGAAGACGAATTTGCAATACGCCGGCGGTGTCATCGCCACCGTTGATACACGTGCGAAAGATCCAAATGCCATAACCCGTGCCGTCATACTCCTCGGCATAAACCTTGCGCAATTCACGAAGCAGGACGGGCGTGCAGACGCGCTCCACTTGCTTGTTGTCCAGCTTACCGACTTTCAACACCACTTCGGTGTAAAACTTCTGCAAAACGGCCTCATCGGCAGCTGCCGAAGCCGACTTTTTCTCGACTGCCGGGGATTTCTCCATAGCCACGAGGGCTACGCCCTTTCCACTCGCCGAACTCCCGGTAAAAGCCAATAATGCGGCAAACAAAAAAGCACCCGTAGAGAGGCGAAAGCGAGAACTAAAAAACGAAGACTGTTTCATAAGGCAATAAGCATATCATGTTACAGCGCAAACATACGGATAAAAGGATTTTCCACAAAGCATTTCTTACAAAAAAACGCCGTACGTTTCCTTCTTTGCACACTCCTCGAAATAGAGTTACCCCCTTTTCAGGCAACCGCGTCAAAACTCAATGCCCTCCTCCGCGGAGTCAGCGAAGTCACATGCGGCAACGAAAACAGAAAAGGGGTGAAACAAAAAATGCTCCACCCTTTCGGATGAAGCATTGCAGTAAACTGAAAGTTGCGGTGCGTACGGGACTCGAACCCGTGACCCCATGCGTGACAGGCATGTATTCTAACCAACTGAACTAACGCACCTTGTTTCGATTACGGGTGCAAAATTAGGCATTCTCTCGTTATCCTCCAAATTCTTGCGGAAGTTTTTTGCAAAAGTCCTCGACTTTTTGAAGAAAGTCCCCCGTTTTCGCGCGAAAACGGGGGACTTTTGGTAGTAAATGGAGCAAAAACACAAAACTGCTCAGCGCATCTTTGCGATGCCTCACGCCTCAATAACCGGCGTTCTGCTTCAATTGCCGATTCAGCTGCAGCACCCGCGCGGGGATGGGGAAGACCGTGGTGTGGCGGTCAGCTTCTTTGGGCAAGGCGGGGCGCAACGTGTAGGAGCGGTGGAAGCGGTCGAAACGCACGAGATCTGCGCGGCGCGTTCCCTCCCACATCAGCTCCAAGAGGCGCTCTTCGAGCAGGTTTTCCAGCGTGGCGGTACGAGGCGCCATGCCCACGCGAGCGCGAACGAGGTTCAAATCCGCATCGCCCGACTCTCCTGCACGCACCTTGGCTTCGGCACGCATAAGCAAGGCGTCGGCATAACGGAAAAGCACAATATCGTTGTCGGCCAACTGGCCATCGCTGTAGGCGGTGAGGTCGGGCGCGTATTTGTGCATGCGCGCGCCGGCCGTTTTCTCGTAGGGCGAACCGGTCAAGCTGAGTTTTACTTCACGGGCATGGTAAACGAGCGGTGTCTTGGCATCCAACATCACCTTCATCCCGTTCTCACGCACCGTATCGGCATAGAAGTTCAAGGCGAAGCGATGATCTTCGGCAGTTGTGCCATAACCGTAGGCATCGAGCGTGGACGGGGTCGCACAACTGCCGTTTTCTCCGACGCCGTGCTGCGCCCCGCCGTGCGCATAGTGGCGCGAACGAAAAAGATTTTTGAACAGATTGGGGTAAAGCGTCTTGTCGGTGACGATGGTGAAGATGTTCTCACGCGACTGCTCGTTGTTCACTTTGAAATTATCGGCATAGTTGGTTTCCAATGTGTAGCCCGCCGCCGTCAGTGAGTCACAATACGCCACCGTGGCGTGCCATGCGTTGAGTTTTCGGCCGTTCACGTCAAAGCGCATGGTGCTTCCGTCCGGTCGCCGGCCGTCGGTGGCGTCGTCGTCGGCATACACTTCGGCATTGAGCGCCAAACGCGCCAACAAGAAGAAGACCACCGGCCGAGTGACGCGACCATAATACGTGCCGGGCACGTTGCTGCGCACATTCGGCAGGAGGGGCAAGACTTCGCGGAGCTCCCGATTCACAAAAGCATAGACTTCCGAACGACGGGCGGGCAACACCTCTTCCACGCGGACATCGGCTTTCGTCACCACGGGCACTCCGCCGAAAAGGTCGAGCAACTCGTAGTAGAAGAGCGCCCGCACGGTTCGCACCTCGGCACAGTATCGGGCATAGTCCGCCTCGCTGAGCAACGCGCGGTACTGCTCGAGCCGAGCGAGCGAACGATTGCTGAGCATCACCACGCGATAGAGATAGTTCCAAAGCGTTTGCAACTCGGGGTCATTGGGTGTCCAGCGGTGCAAGTACAGATTCTCCCAAAAACCACCGTCGTACCAGTCGCCCCCTCGAATGGGGATGATAGCCTCGTCCGTGCAGAAGGTGTTGTAATCGTACACTCCTTTATAAGTGCCTTGCAATCCCTCGCCGTCATTGCCGCCTCCGATGTGTGCATAGAGGGTGGCCACGGTGTTGACGTAGAGATTCGCCGCATTGTCATAAGCTTGCTTCTCAGAGAGGCTTCCGCGCGGTTCATCGTGCAGGCAAGCCGTCAGGGCGAGGAGCGGAAAAAAGAAGAGAAATAGCGTTTTATTCATCTTTATATGCCTTTAGAACTGAAGATTTACGCCCATGGAGAAAGTGCGGAACACGGGATACGAACGTTTGTCGTCCAATCCGATCGAGGGGTTCACCGCGTGGCTGTTGATCATGGGCGTCAAGCCGGAATAGGCCGTGAAGGTGAACGGGTTGTTGGCACTGCACGACAGGCGAAGGGCGCGAATCGCACGCGAACGCAGGGGTACGTTCCAGCCCAAGGTAATATAATCGACATTCACGTAATCGCCTTTCTCCAACCAGTAGTCGGTGATGTTTTGGTCTTTGATGTTCTGACGAGGAGCCTCGCGCATCACATTGTAGTCCGGGAAGCTCGTCATATTCATGTAGGCCAACGCCGTGGCATTGAAGATTTTGTGGCCGAAAGCACCGTTGATTTGCACGGTGAGATCAAAGTTTTTGTATCGCAGCGCGATGTTCGAACCGAGCATCACCTTGGGTGTGACCTGTCCGGCCACATAGCGGTCGCCGCCGTCCTCCACATTGACGCGGCCGTTCCCATCGAGATCCGCTATGCCGTAGCGGCGACTGCCGTCGGGCTGCAATTGCAAACCGGTGCTTTTGGGCAAATAGAACACGCCCAACGGCTGTCCCACAATTTGATAGACCACATTGTTGTTGCCGCCGTGGAAACCGGCGCCGAGTCCCAAACCGCCGAGCGGGGTGATGCGGGGCGCAGTGAGTTGCATGCCGAGATATTCTCCACCCAACGAGCGCAAACGACTACGCTGCACGGTGAGGTTGGCGTTGAGGTCAAGTTCCCAATCGCGGGTGCGCACCAACGAGGCGCCGAGCCCCAATTCCCAACCGTCGTTGACCAAACTGCCGTTGTTGGCCAGCAATTTGTCGTAAACGAAGGGCGGTACGGGCACTTCATACTCATAGAGCATGTCGCGCGTCACGGCGTGGTAATATTCGGCCGTGACGACCAAACGATTGTTCCACAGGGCGGCTTCAGTGCCGACGTTGAACGTGCCGCGAGTTTCCCAACGCAGATCCGGATTGTGGTTGCGCGCTTCGTTCATCGTCACCACCGGCGCTCCGTTGACGGGCACCACATTGACGGGCACGATGCGTTGCATGGCATTGTAGGCCGTTATGCCGCCCAAATTGCCGGATTCACCGTAGCCGATGCGCACTTTCAAACGATTCACGGCTTCCACGCGACGCAAGAAGGATTCGTTTTTCACATCCCACTCTCCCGACACCGAAGGGAAGAGCCCCCAAGTGTGGCGCTCCCCGACCAACGAACTGCCGTCGGCACGTACGCTGAGAGAAAGGGCATAGCGATTGAACAACCCGTAGCGCGCGGACAACAATGTCGAAGCCAGTGTCGATGTCTGCTGATCGCTGTACGTCCCGCCGTAAGGTCGCAAAGCGCCGGCGGCCAGATTGTGATAGCCGGTGGCGTTGTTCGTGAATCCTTTCACGAGCGTTCCGAACTCGGTCTGGAAGCTGCGCTGCCACTCCCCGAGGGCGCGCGCAGTGAGGCGGTGCGCGCCCCAAAAGCGGTCGAAGTCGAGCGAGAGATGCCCCAACCACTCTTGGCGATGGTGCTGGCGACGCAAGGCTTGTCCCTGCGCCCAAATCCAAGTGGGGAAGAATTGAAGTTCTTGGTTCGTACTATTGGTATAAGTGCCCAATGCGCTGACATTCAAATCGTCCGATAATTTGTATTTCAGCTGTATATGTGCATTGAGGTGCTGATTTTCGATGTCATTGTCGGCCTTCAGCATGGCTTGGGGGGCTGCAATTTGCGAAGCGGTGGGGTTGGTGTACCAACCGCCGCCTTTTTTTTCGTGCAAAGGGTAAGTGGGATTTTGTGCCGCTGCACCATAAAAAACTTTTTGTCCGTCGAAGAGTTCTGAACGCCGCTGCGTAGAAGTGAAAAGTCCGAAGTCGATGCGCAATTGGTCCCGCAGGGCAAGCTGCGTCAGGTCAATTTTCGCCACGAAATTGTTGCTGCTGTTGTTTTTCACCACCATTTCGCGCTCACGGTAGGCCACTGAGGCTCGATAGTTGGAGGTGGCGGTACCGCCGTTGAGGGCGACGTGATGACTGTGGAGCAAACCGGTGCGTTCGAGGTAGCGTAAATAATCTTCATTCGCGCCTCCGTCGATGTAGGGCACATTCAGTTGTTGGGCAGTGGCCTTGTATTCCGCGGCCGAAAGCATTTCGAGACGCTTACTCACCAATTGTAAACCTACATTGCCGTCGTAGCTGATGCGGAACTGTCCGCTTTTTCCTTTTTTGGTGGTCACCACGATCACACCGGAGGCTCCTCGCGACCCGTATTGCGCGGTTTCCGCCGCATTCTTGAGCACTTCAAACTGTTCGATGTCACCGGGATAGACCGTGCTGAGCGTTTCCAAGTCGGAAGGCACGCCGTCGATGAGCACCAAAGGGTCGTTTCCCCCGGTAATGGAGGTCGTGCCACGCACTCTCACCCCGGTCAAGGCAGCCATGCGGTCGCCTCCGCCGGAAGTAACGCTCACGCCGGGCAAACGCCCCGAGAGATTGTCCAAAGGGCTCTCCACATAACCGCGTCCGAGGCGTTCGGAATTGAAATGCAGGTTGGTATCTAAACGAAGTAGCTTTTGCGTACTGTCAGCACGCGGAGTGTGTTTTGCTTTTTGCGCATGAACGGTCACGGCAACGGCCAAAAGGCAAAACAATACGGGAATTCTCTGTTTCTTCATCTGCATTCATCGGGGAAAAGGGGGAACTTAAACAAACAAGCACAGCAAGCATTTTAGCAGACTGCGACATACGAGGCGTTTCGAGGCGGATTGACCATGAACATAAGCTTTGGCTCATCAACAATGGCAGGGTTTCTCGGAGAAAGGGCGTGTTCCTTAGAGAATCTCTCGGGCAATCCATGCACAGGCTTCCGCATCGGCCAGCGCATGGTGGTGGTCTTTGAGATCAAAACCGCACCGTTCGGCCACCGTGTGGAGCTGATGATTGGGCAACTGCTTACCAAACGCGCGACGGGAGGCTCGACAGGTGCAATAGAAGGGGTATTCCGGATAATCCATGTCGTAAGCATCAAAAACGGCACGGAGACAAGATTCGTCAAACGGGCTGTTGTGCGCCACAAAGGGGAATTCTTCGGGCAAATGCGCACTCAGTTCCTCCCAAACTTTGGGAAAAGGACGGGCTTGCCACGTATCTTGCTTCGTCAACCCGTGCACTGCAGTGGTATATTGGGTGTAGAAATTGGGAATCGGTTGGATCAAACTGTAATACTTGTCTACGATTTCGCCGTCGCGCACCACAACGATGCCGACACTGCACACACTGCTACGATTGCCGTTGGCTGTTTCAAAATCAATGGCGACAAAATTTTCCATCAAACGATTGTTTTAGTCAGGTGAGCGGAGATTTTCCCGATGAACGAAGAAGCATCCTCACGCAGTTCAGGCGTGAAAAATTTGGGTAGAGGAGCGGCCGGAGAACTATGGCTGCTTCTATTTTCAGGAAGGCCGGTTCAAGGAAAGGACACCTTTACTTCAAGTGATGTTTATAGAGAGAACAAGCTATATATCAGACAGGTATAACCCCTCTCTTCAACAATTCAAAGAAACACTCCTTAGTGGCCGTGATATCGGCCATCGCATCGTGCGCCCCTTCAAATTCACGACCAAAAAGCCGCACATACAATTCTTGGAGTCGCGGCCACTTAGGACCATACTTGCCGGGAATGTTGCAAAAGTCTATCGTTGCTTGCATCGTGCACACATAAGGACGCGCAAACATGATGCGATGATCGTAGCCCAAGCGATAATACTCAGTACCCACGACGTGCAAATCGTAATCGATGTTATGTCCCACCAACCATTGGGAGGCATTCAAGTCAGTGCCGAAGGCGAGCATCACATCGTGCAGCGGTTCTCCCTCGGCCAAGGCGCGTTCGGTCGTAATCCCATGCACATCCGACGCCTCAGTGGGAATTTCAAAACCATCGGGGCGTACAATGCGGTTGCCGCGGCGCAATTCACGGCCTTCGCCGTCGGTGAGTATCCATCCGAGCTGCACCAATCTCGGCCAATTGTCCGTGTCGGTGCAAGGCGCTTTGTAGTCTTGTGGAATACCGGTGGTTTCGGTATCGAAAAATAAGTAGTTGGGAGAAGTCGTGGGCATGGGTTCGCTGTTTTAAGAGTAGAATAACCTGAAAGCACTGCGCCGAGCGGCAATCATGGTGTTCAAGTTTAAGTTCGCAGTGCAGTCCGCGGTTTGGGGTACGGCCAATTCGACAAAGAAAGGCCGGCTACACCTATATTATTATGGAGTTCAACATCCCGCCGCCGGCGTTCTTCAAGACCTTCGGCCGACAAGCGGAAAAACTTGGAAACTCTACACCTGCAAATATCAAAAAAAAAAGAGAGTTGCCCAAGAATCTACGCGGCAAAATGCTTTTTCGGCGAACACGAAGTCCTTCCCGTGAAGTTTTTTTGTACTTTTGCAGAAAACCATTGTGTACCTCCGCATGAAGCCCCTCTTTATTGCCGGCCCTTGCGTGATCGAAAGCACCGAATTGCTCGACCGCGTGGCACAACTGTTGGCAGAAATTCGCCAACGCCTTCAGATTGACGTTTATTTTAAGGCCTCGTTCGACAAGGCCAACCGCACTTCTCTCCGTTCCTTCCGAGGACCGGGGCTGGAACGTGGTTTGCAGCAACTCGCCGACGTGGGTGCGCGCTACAATTTGCCCTTGACCACCGACATTCACGAAAGCTATCAAGCAGCGGCGGCGGGCGAAGTGGTCGATGTGCTGCAAATTCCGGCTTTTTTGTGCCGCCAAACTGACCTACTCGTGGCGGCTTCGCGCACCGGTCGCGTGGTGAACATCAAAAAGGCGCAATTCCTCTCCGGCGACGACATGCGTTTCCCGGTAGAGAAGTGTCGCGAATCCGGCGCGAAGGAAGTTTGGCTCACAGAACGGGGGAATAGTTTCGGATACAACAATTTGGTTGTCGACTTTCGCAATATTCCCCTCATGAAGCAGTGGGCCGACCGCGTAATCATGGACTGTACCCACTCAGTGCAGCGTCCCGGCGGCGGCAACGGCACGACTTCCGGCGATCGCGAGTTCGTTCCCGCCATGGCCCTGGCCGCCAAAGCTTTCGGAGCGCAGGGGTATTTTCTCGAAACCCACCCGGATCCGGACAAAGCGTTGTCCGACGGGCCCAATATGCTGCCGCTCGACGAACTCGAAGCCCTGTTTCGCCAATTGTGCTAATTCTCCTTCTTCAACATCTCCATGTCTATTTACACCGACACCGCCATTCAATGCCTCCGCGACGAAGCTGAGGCACTTTTGGCGTTGATTCCCACCATCGGCCACGAACTTGACGAAGCCGTCCGCCTCATTATGGGCTGCACCGGCAAAGTTATCGTGACGGGCGTGGGCAAAAGCGGACATATCGGCGCAAAGATCGCCGCCACCCTCTCCTCCACCGGCACTCCCAGCTTCTTTATCAACCCCCTTGACGCCTTTCACGGCGATTTGGGCGTGATTGCAGACAATGATCTCATCTTGGCCATCTCCAACTCGGGCGAAACCGACGAACTTCTCCGTTTCTTCCCCTACCTCTTGGCCAAGCAAGTGCCCATTGTCGGAATGAGTGGCAATCCCTCTTCCCTTTTGGCACAATATAGTACGGTGCACTTGAACATCGCCGTGAAGCACGAAGCCTGCCCCATGGGGTTGGCGCCCACTTCCAGCACCACCGTCACGCTTGCCTTGGGCGATGCCCTCGCCTGCGCCCTGATTGTGGCGCGCGACTTCAAGGCCGGAGATTTTGCCCGCTTTCATCCCGGCGGCGCCCTCGGACGCCGACTCCTCACTTGCGCTCGCGACGTGATGCGCACGGACAATCTCCCCACCACCTCCCCCGATACTTGCATGGGCGAGGCACTTGTGTGCATGACCTCGGGACGCTTGGGACTCTGCGTGGCCGTGGAGAACGAAAACATCGTAGGAATCGTCACAGACGGCGACATTCGTCGCGCAATGGAGCGATTCGGCGACAGTTTCTTCCGACACACCGTGCGAGAAGTCATGACTCCGCATCCCAAAACGGTGCATCCGGAAACGAAGGTGGCAGAAATCGATCAACTCATGCAGCAATATAAAATACACTCCGTACTGGTTGTCGACGACAAGGCTCAACTGCTGGGCATCGTCGATTCTTTCAGCACCATGATTTGAACATCCCAAGACGAACGTCCCACTTTTGTTTGACGTTCGTCGTCCTTTTACCTCTTTTTTCTCATGAACGAACAGCGCGACAGCACCTTCTCCATATTAAAGGCCCTCGCCATTCTACTTGTAGTGACAGCCCATGCTGCCGCTCCCACCTATGTGTCTCGCTTCGCCTATATGGTGGCGGTTCCGGCCTTCTTTGTCTGCGCCGGCTACTTCTTTAATCCCGATTACCTCGAGCGCAAAACGACCTTTGTCGTGCGGCGGGCGCGACGTCTCTACTTTCCCTTCGTGAAGTGGAGCCTGCTTTTTCTGCTCCTACACAATCTCCTTTTTCCCCTCGGTCTCCTCTCGGAAACCTACGGCAATGCAGCCGGAGGCGTGACGCACCCCTACGATTGGCACACTGCTGTGCAAAATCTCTGGAGCATTGTCTTCAACATGTCGGGCTACGACGTCTTTCTCGCCGGTGCCTTTTGGTTTTTCCGCGCCTTGCTGCTCTCAAGCATAGCCTTCATGCTCTTGTTCAAAGGCGCAACGCTCATCAAATGGCTGAAAAATCCCACCTTACAAGTGGCCGCCGTCGGCACACTCACCTTCTTGCTCGCCCTTTGGCAGTCTGTTGAAGGACTTCGCATCACCGGTGTGGCGCAAGGCGGCTACCGCGAACTGATGGGCATCACCTTCATGAGCATCGGTTTCTTGTTTCGCCACAACAACCACACACCTATCGCCGCCGCTTGGAACAATCCCATCGTTGGGTTCACATGGAGCAGCGTGGTCTTGGGGCTCTTGGTCACCTTCTTCCCGGTGTCGATGACGCCCTCCACCCACAATCCGCTCGCCGTGGCCGCTTTGACCTTGGCGGGCACCGCCGCCTTCGTTTGGTTGTACGGTCTTTCGCACTACCTCTCTCTCATTCCCCGCGGTGTCCCGCGCGTCATTGCCTACATCGGCGACAACAGCATCTACATCTTCGGTTTTCACCTCTTGGCCTTCAAGTTGGTGAGTATCATCAAGGTACTTGCCTACGGCATGCCTTGGGAAATGGTGGGTGGTCACCCCGTTGTGACGGAACAATGTGACGATGCGTTTTGGATCGCTTACCTTTTCGTAGGAGCCGGCCTACCCCTCCTCATTGTTTGGGGCTGGCGCACATTTTGTTCGCAATTTCGTTTCAATTGGACCAACCCGCGCGATTGGCAACGCCTGTTTCAGGCCATTGGTGCCGGTCTTTGGAGGGGATTGCAGTGGTTCGCCCGCGTATCGGTTCGCATCATAAAAAAAATGGCCTTGGGCATTGCCTCCACCTTCAAAGATATTGTCACACAATCGCGCACCGACGACGATTAAAGCCCACATTCGCACACTTTTCCCTTACGAAGAAAAAGCTCGAAGCCTCTCTTTTGTAGAGACTTCGAGCTTTTCATTTAAGGCTCGACCGATGAACGATAAAAGCCGTGGACTTTTCGCAGAAAGTCCCCAACTCTCGCGCAAAAGTCCTCAGCTTTTCTCCAATAGTCGACCACTTGTATTCCCAACATGTCCGACGGTCTATCGCGCGCTCGCACTTCTTCAACAGAAAAGCGAATTTTGAGCCGAAAAAAGGCACTCCACCAATGGACGGAGTGCCTTTCTTATTGCGAAACGCGCGGTGCGTCGGCAGCTTAACGTGCCTGTGCTTCAGCGTTCTGAATCATTTGCTGCGAAGCGTAGAGATAAACTTCCACGCGACGGTTCTGCTGCTTTCCTGCAGGAGTGCCGTTGTCAGCCACGGGGAACTCTTCGCCGAGACCTTTCACTTCGCGGATCTGCGCAGAGCGTGCTCCGTTCTGCATGAGGTAGTTGCTCACGCTCTGTGCACGCTGATAAGACAGCATTTGGTTCTTTTCGCGAGACTGTTCGGTCGTGCTGTTTTTCCAACCTTGGTTGTCGGTGTAGCCCATGATCGAAACGTCCATGTCGCTGTTGGGCACGAGGACGTCTTTGGCAAACTTACGGAGCGAACTCTGCGCCGAAGGAGAAAGCGTGGAGTTGCCGGTACCGAAAAGGATACCGCTGTCGAAAGTCACGCGCACGTATTTCACACCGTTCTCACCTTGGAGCACTTCGGCCTTGGCATTGGCCACGCGCTCAGCCTCAGCCTTCGCCTTGTCCATGCGATTGCCGATGATCACACCGGCACCACCGCCGACTGCCGCGCCAACAGCTGCACCGATTGCCGTGCCTTTACCGTCCTTACTGATGAGATAACCCACCAACGAGCCGAGAGCAGCACCGGCGCCGCCGCCGATAAGACCGCCTTTACCCTTATTGCTCCAATCGCCGCAAGACGTGAGCATCATAGAAGCACAAAGTGCCGCTGCTGCAAACTTGATTCCTTTCATAAGTCTAAGTATAATGAGTTGAATATTGTTCGATTTTGCATGTAACTGCTTGCAAAAGTAGTCATAAGCCCACGACAAAACAAGGGAAAAAGAAAAAAGTTCGTATATTTGCACGCAAACAGCGGATCTGTGTAATAGATAAAATTTCAATCCGCTGAGATCGTACAATAGCAAATCCATCGCATTATGGAAGAACAACAATTTAATGCCGTGCAAACGCCTTCCGGCGCTTCCCATCCCGAGCAAACGGGAGCACAACCCCCGATTCGTAACAAACGCAGTCCGTGGATTTACGTGATCATCGCGCTTTGCATTCTCATCCCGGCAGCGGTGGCCGGCGGGTTCTATTATTATGTGAACCAACAAAAGAGCGAACAAGAAGCCTACGAGTTGCTCCATAACAATGAGACGATCGAAGATTACGAAAACTACCTCAATCGCTATCCCGACAGCCACCATGCCGACGAAGTGCGCGACCGCCTCAAGCAATTGCGCACGATGTATGGCGATTGGCAACGCATCGTCAACAGTAGCTACGCATCGGACTTTGAGCGTTTCCGCAAAAACTATCCGCAAAGCCTCTTGGTGAAACAATGTGAGCTGAAAATCGATTCACTCGATTGGGAAACGGCCAAAAAACTCAACACGCCCGAAGCCCTCGCCGACTACATGGAAAAACATCCCGACGGACGGTACGCACAAGACGCCAGTCAGGTGCAAAACACGCTGGTCAAATCGATTGTGACTCCCAACGAGCGCGAAACCATCTCCACCGCACTCCACGGTTTCTTCCAAGCCTTCGGCGAAAACGACAACGCCTCGCTTTTTACCTACATCACTCCGACGATGACGCAATTCCTTTCGAAGAAAAACGTCACAAAAGCCGATGTGGGTGAAACAATCAACCGCATGTACTCCAACGATATTGAAAATTGCTCTTTCGTAGTGAACGACGATTATCAAATCAAGAAAGAAGTGGACGAACAAGGAAACACCACCTACACCGTGTCTTTCTCTGTCGACCAGCATATCCAGCGCAGCGGCATGGGCAAGACCTTCGGTTCGTACACCGTTAATGCCACACTGAACGGCGAAATGAAAATCTCTTCGCTCAACATGAAAGAGATTTCACGCTCAGAAGGCGCAAAAGCCTAACACAATTTCCCTCAAATAAGGACTTAGATCATCTAAAAATCCTACTAAGCTAAGAATCACCCCATGCTTATCATCAACAACTACGAAGAGTTCGCTTCACACTTGGGCGAAGTTTTAGGCACCTCCGATTGGCTCGAAGTGCCGCAGGAGCGTATCAACCTGTTTGCCGACGCCACGCTCGATCATCAATGGATCCACGTTGACGAAGCCAAAGCCAAAGAAGGGCCTTTCGGTCAAACCATCGTACACGGCTACCTGACCCTTTCGCTTCTGCCCTATCTTTGGAGTCAAATCATCGAGGTGCGCAACATCAAAATGATGGTCAACTACGGCATGGACAAGATGAAATTCGGACAAGCCGTGCTCTCCGGCCAACAAATCCGCCTCACCGCCTCGTTGGCCTCCATTACGAATCTGCGCGGCGTGTGCAAAGCCGAAATTAAGTTCAACATCGAAATCAAAGATCAGAAGAAACCGGCGCTCAGCGGCATGGCCACTTTCCTCTATCACTTCGATCAAGCCTAATCAATGGACACTTACCTCACGCTCTCGGCGGGCGGCGAAGCGGTCTACACCGAAAAGCGCAGTAAATTCTACGCTTTTGCCGAACACGTGAATGATGAGGAAAGCGCCAAAGCTCGCGTGGCGGCATTACGGAAGCAATTCTACGATGCCCGCCACGTTTGTTTTGCTTATGTCCTCGATTTTGACGGGCTGCGCACGCGTTCTAACGACGACGGCGAACCTTCCGGCACGGCGGGGCGTCCTATTCTCGGCGCCCTGCGCTCGGCGGGGCTCACCTTCACACTGGTCGTGGTGGTTCGCTACTTCGGCGGCGTGAAACTCGGCACCGGCGGACTCGTTGTGGCCTATCGCGAAGCCGCGGCAGCCGCCATTGCGGAAGCCACTGCCGAGGAACGGCTCATTATGGAACAGCTTCGGGTGGAAGTGCCCTACGCCGATGCCGATGTGGCGATGCGCTTCATCCGCGACGGCGGTGGCGAAATCACCGCACGCGACTTCTCGGCCGAAGGTACCACACTTACCGTCGAAATTCGCGCGTCGCTTCTCCCCCCGTTGCGCGAACGACTCGCCAAAATCCTCTCTTTGCGATTTCTCGACGAAGAAGATCAGGCATAAGTTGGCACTTTTCGGTGCACACTCCCCTCCTTTGGGCTGAATTTACACACGAATCGCCCCTTTTCTTCATCGGAAGAAAAGGGGCGATTCGTTTTTTCGGGTAAATACGCGTTCAGAAAGGCAAAGGGACAGAAGCCTTCTCTCAAAGAGGGCAAGTCCTTTCTCTAAGAGCACAATCGACGGGAGCACCAAAGCCTAAGTTATCAAAAAGTTGGGAGGCAATGCCTAAATGGCGACGTGATTACGCGCATTCGTCGCTATCGCGGAGCGTCGGGAGGTTGATTTGATAACGAACCGCCAAGACGCGCGACAATATCACGACCGAACCGCACACGAGTCCGCAGGACACATTGCCCCAACCTCCCAAATGGCAAATCCAATAGGCCAACCCGCCCAAGACACAAGCCACGGCGTAGATCTCGGCGCGGAAGATCAAAGGCACTTCATTGAGGAAAACATCGCGAATCACCCCGCCGCCCGCTCCGGTCACGGAGCCCATCACGATGGCTACCCAAAAAGGATAGCCCACACCGAGGGTTTTCTCAATACCGATCACGGCAAACATACCCAAACCGATGGTATCGAAAATAAACCACGTGTATTTCTGCCGAACGACGACCTTTCCAAACAAGACGACGAGCAAAAGCGCCAGCAACGTGATGAGGAAATAGATCCCGTTGCGCATCCAAAAGACAGGCACGTCCAACAACAAGTCGCGCACTGTGCCGCCGCCGATGGCAGTGGCCAGTCCCACGACATAAGCGCCGAACCAATCGAAACGCTTTGTGCTCGCCAAACGAATACCGGAAATGGCAAAGGCCAAAGTGCCGATGTAGTCTAAGACATTGGCAAAAGTAATTTCGGGAAGTGTCATAAAGTAGATAAGAATGGTCGGGATTCAACAGAATGATCGGGATTCAACGTCCGAAGGTGGCGACTCCTACCAACCTGTCGTAGCGATCGGCCGGAAAAGTGCCATAGATATATGCAGTGTAGGTGTTGCGCGTTTCGTAGAAGTCCCCTTCTGTCGGCGCAGTGAGGCCTTGGCGACGAAAGGAGGCCTGTTTTGTCTGCTGCGCAGGAACTGTGAGGTAAAGGTAGTTGTAATATCCTTGTTTCAGCAAGAGCGCCGTTTCGTAGGCGCGACGTTCAGGGTGATAGGTCATGCGATATTCCGGAAGCAAGCCGCCTGTGGTCCAACGCCCGCTGACATACACCTCGGCATCGGGGATTTCCTCACTCTCGAGCGCGAAATGCACAAACATATAGTCGCTTTCGGTCGCATTGTCTCGGTTGTCGGTGTTGCGAATCACGGCCGTTCCGTTACGATCTTCGCGCAATATAAAATTGCGTCGCACTTCATCCGGCAAAAGCGTGGCATGATAATACGGACTATGCCAATTCAGATTTTCCACTCGGCTACCTGCGACTCGCATGTTGAGTTGTTCGAAACTGCGGTAGACATTGCCGGCCGGGAATATGAGCTTTTGCGTATGCTCCCAGCGCGCTATCCGTCCGGGCAACACGACTGTGGGCGGCAAGAGCTCGCATTGGTTGTCACTGCGCCCATTTTGTCGCACCGTCGCCTGCAAGGCCAAACGCAAATCGGCCGTCGGCAGCTGGGAAAGCGCCTGTGCCTGCAATTCGACCTGCTGGTTCCGGTCATTCCAATCGACTTCAGTGTTCGTCAACACGCGGCCGCTCACGTTCAACAGCGGTTCTACGACACAAAGACAGACTTCGGCCACGGGATCGCCGTCAGGATCGGCGCGATCGTAGATCTTCAATTTGTAATTGCCCGAAACCAACGGCCGCGCATCGGCACCGGGGAACAGAAAAGCGTAGTGTGTGTAGAGCACAGAGGTGTTTCTGCTTTCGCGGTGGTCTTCTATCGGCACGTCCTCGTAGTTGGACTCCAAAAACTCGCCGGTGAACAAGCCGGAAGTAGGACGCTCGAACGCGCGATCCCAGTGTTCGACCCGATAGAAGAACATTTTTCCGTCGTGCGAAAGCTGATCGAAACTGATTTCGACCACATCCGTTGATCCCAGCCGCACGATGGGGAGCGTTTCTATCTGCCCTGCGACGTCAGTGCGCAAGGTGCGAATGTCTTCGCGCAAGATGCGATGCGAAGCCGCCTTTGTCGATGCGAAGCAAAGCGCGAAAAGACAAATAACTAGTAAGGAAGTTCTCACGATAAGCACTTATTTCAACTCCACGACGTAAATCCGGTCGGGCACTTGCTCGGGTGCTGCTGCAAAGGTGAGTCTTTTTCTCCGGTATTTGAAGTCCGTTAGTGACGAACTCCCCAAGCGGTAAACTTTCTTCACTTGATTGCCACAGGGCAAATCGAGCATTTTGATTTCGGCATCCAATATATGAACATAAACCTTCGAGCCACGGCGCGTACTGACCACGTTTTTACCGTCGCCCAGACTGCCGCCGGCCGTTCCGTAAATGGTTTCGCCGTTCACTTGCAACCATTCGCCCATGGCCTCCAGCCTTTCAACGGCTGCGGCAGGCAAATTGCCATCGGGCTGAGGGCCGACGTTGAGCAAGAGGTTAGCTCCTTTCGAAGCCGTGCGCACCAAGAGTTTGATCAACTCATCGACCGACTTATAATTCTGATCGGCCACTTTGTAGCCCCACATCCCGTTCATTGTTTCGCACGTCTCGAGCGGTAAAGGGCTGATGGCCTGCCCGCTCAGTCCCGCCTTGTTCTCGCCGGGCACGTCGCGCTCGAAAAATTGCAGGTCTTCTCCTTCGTAAGGTTGCCGGTGGTGGTTGTTGCCCACCAAGCAAGCCGGCTGCAAACGGTGGATGAGCGCATACTGTTCGGGGAGTTGCCAATCGAAAGCCGGTTTCGTCTGATCGTGATCCCACCACCCGTCGAACCAAATGGCGCGCACCGCCCCGTATTGGGTCAACAATTCGGTGAGTTGACGGTTCATAAAGGCAAAATAATGCGGCCAATCGGCTTTCGCGCTGTCCTTTCCCACACCGCGCCCGGTTCTTCCCATGGGATAATCGTCGCGCATCCAGTCAATGTGGCTATAATAAAGATGGAGTGCCAAATTATTCTCTCGACACGCCTCGGCCAGCTGTGCCACCACGTCCTTTCCGTAGGGCGTGTGCATGATGTTGTAGTCGCTCTGCTGTGTGTTCCACATCGAGAAGCCGTCGTGGTGGCGCGTGGTGAAGGTGATGTAGCGCGCACCGGCCTTTTTGAAAACCTTAACCCAGGCCTTGGCATCGAAAGCGTGCGGATAGAACGCGTTGGCCGACTTGGCATACTCCTCACGGCGGAGAGGTCCATTTTGCAAATACCATTCTCCCTGTGCGAAAGTGGAATAAAGCCCCCAATGTATGAAGATGCCGAATCGATCTTCGGCAAACCGGCGACGGTTCTCGAGATTCTCAGGGTCGGGCGTGTAATGTTCAGCCCACAACGGTGCGCCTACGAGGCACATCAAGGCGATGAGGAGAAAAAAGCGTTTCATGCGTAGGGAGATATGGTTTGAATCTATCCGCGAAAGTACTCAAATTCCGCGAAACTCGCCCGTGTATCCACTTTTTTTCCTACATTTGCAAGTAGAAAAGGAGCAGCCGGACAGTTCGTCGCTCGCATTCTTGTGGTG
This sequence comes from uncultured Prevotellaceae bacterium, assembly GCA_963517315.1. Lineage (GTDB taxonomy): Bacteria > Bacteroidota > Bacteroidia > Bacteroidales > Bacteroidaceae > Alloprevotella. Next base: position 789 of record CAUQEF010000005.1, on the reverse strand, counting down.
CGTGAGGAAAGTCCGGGCAGCAAAGGGCATTCCGCTTCTTAATGGGAAGTCGTCTGCGAAGGCGAATGCGTGCAGAAGAAAATAACCGCCGTCGCAAGGTCTCGCACCGCGCGCCGGTAAGGGTGAGAAGGTGGGGTAAGAGCCCACCGGTTGTCGTGGTGACGCGACAAGCCGTGCACTTCGGAAGCTGAAAGTTCATGTAAACCGACGTCGGAGGGCGGCTCGTTCGATTCTCTTCGGAGAAACGTCGGAGGGTAGAACGATAGAATGTGTCGGCGACGGCACATCCAGATAAATGACGAACACTTTGCACCGCAAAGCACAAAACCCGGCTCATCGGCCGACTGTTCCTTTTCACCGCCTACAAGGCTGCTCCTTCAAACGAGGGGGCAGCCTTTTTTCGTGTCCGGGACAACCGATTCGCTCCGCAGCTTTCCCCTCCGATGGGGGATCGGCTCTACAGCATGCGTCGGAAAACGCTTCGCAGCGCTCCGACGCTCAGCACTCGCCGACAGCGTTCGGCCTACCCTCCTCTCCCGATGGGGCGGTTAGGCCGATTGCCCACAATGGGCGGAAGCATATACAAAAAAAAGAAGCAACCTTTTGAGTTGCTTCTTGGAAGTGGGCGCTGAGGGATTCGAACCCCCGACCCTCTGCTTGTAAGGCAGACGCTCTGAACCAGCTGAGCTAAGCGCCCGATTGGGAATCGGGATCTTCTGAAACGGGAAAATCGGTGTGGGCGCTGAGGGATTCGAACCCCCGACCCTCTGCTTGTAAGGCAGACGCTCT